>NZ_JBPPWJ010000012.1:0-88260 GCF_053547255.1 Rothia sp. 11273D007AR
GGTGCGGCGTGGTTGGGGTGGTCGTGGTGGGTGACGCGCCCGGGGTGGGACACACTTTTCTGCCTATAACCCCTTTTCTGCCTATAACCCCACATTTGATAATAAAAAATACCCCCCACTTGTTTTACCAAGTGAGGGATATGTTGCGCGCCCCAGGAGGGAGTCGAACCCCCGACCAAGAGATTAGAAGGCTCCTGCTCTATCCACTGAGCTACTGAGGCTAGCCGCTGTTTATACTATCGATTCCTCGGCTAAAAGTCATATCAGCCTCAGGAGGGAGTCGAACCCCCGACCAAGAGATTAGGAGGCTCCCGCTCTCGTCTGGAGGCTAGATACTTACCTCGTAGAGGGACGAGCGCTGGCCGCGGCGGAGCACTCGGCGGGTTGCCGGGTCGAAGAAGACCAGCCAGAAGGCATAGGCCACGCTGAGCACAGCCGCAATGAGACGGCCCATGTTCTGATCAAAGTTATCGAGATAGGGCGAGACGGCAAGCTGATCTGAGACCCCGTACATAACAAAGAACAGGGTTGTCAGGAAATAGAAATCTAGCTGCCAGTCGGTACGCACACCTGCCACCACAAACAGCGGGATGAACCAGAGCAGATACCAAGACTGCAACATGGGTGAAAAAACCACAACCATAGCTAGGGCCAGGCCGGTGCGGCGGATGAGGTTTTCGTCCTTTCCCACAAACATGACGACTACGGCCAGCAGCATGCCGGCTAGTTTCCCCAGAGAGAAGAAGGTATCGCGCACCGAATTCGCCAGGGCATTATCGCCGGTGATAGATACCAGGATTTGGTTGATTTGTAGCCCCAGGAAGCCAATGGGGGTGAACCAGATGTACTGGCCGCCGGTGGTAGCTAGGGCTCCAATCCATCCAAAGCCCAGGTCGGTCACAGCACCTAGCACCCAGAGCTCCGCCATGGAGATAGCCAGTGTCATAGCCCAGAAAATAAAGCGGCGGGGCCAGCTGGCTCCCCTACCGGCCCAGAACAGCCCGATAAAAGGTAGGGCGACCAGGGCAATGGGCTTGACAGCTACGGCTGCGGTCACCAGGGTAATTCCCAGTAGGCCGCCCATCGTATTGCGCCGGGCTGCCGCGTGGTAGACGCCTGCCAGCACCAGGCCGGTCATCAGGGCATCATTATGGGAAGAGGTGATGAAAGCGGCGATAAAGAGGGGGTTGGCCAGCACCAGCCAGTTAGCACGTATGCCATTGATGCCGTGGAGCTTCGCTAGCTTGGGCACGTAGTAGGCAATAAGCCCCACCCCGATAAGAGCAACCAGCCTAAAGAGGTAGAGGGCGGTATCTACGGAGTCACCGGCGATTTGGGCTACCCATTTTTCAATGAGCAGGAAGATGGGGCCGTAGGGCGGAGCCGACTCAGACCACATCTGGTCAGCACCGTACTGAAAGAAGTTATTGACAGAAGAAACCCCGTACTCATAGGGGTTAAGCCCTGATGCCATGACGCGTCCCTGAGCAAAGTAGGAGAAGACGTCACGGCTATAGAGGGGGAAAGCAAAAAGCTGGGGAAGCATCCAGCAGATAATCGCTGCGGTTGCCCAGCGTTTTGCACGCTGATCCCAAACGAGCAGCTTCTGCACCATGCGCAGCCATTCACGGCAGAGCATCATCGACCCCACAACGAGCAGGGCGATACAGGTAATTAACCCGGGTGCTGTGTAGCGCAGCGGGATAATCCAGTCCACGCGGCGGAAAGGTGAGGCGTCTGCGAGCCACCCCACCCCAAAGGATGCAAACATCACCAGCAGAGAACCGATGGTTCCAAAGATGAGGGTTCGCAGGGGGCTACCCGAAACATAGTGAGCTGTCTTGGGGCTATACCGGTGCACCGGGATGCTGTCGGTGTGGGTTTGCGCTGTTCTGGGGCTCATGGTCCTCCTGGCCGAGCAAATGAGTACACCTGATTTTACCCGTCGGCTGAGTGGCACAGGCAGGTCTTAGACCTTCTGCTCTCTGAAAATCTGCTGTGGGTTAGGCCCCTAAAGGGGTAGATTGGTTCTGTGTCTATTTCAAATGAACGTATTGTATGGATTGATTGTGAGATGACCGGCCTCTCTCTAGAGAAGGACGCCCTGATTGAGGTCGCCGCACTGGTGACCGACGGGGATCTCAATATTTTGGGTGACGGCGTGGACGTCGTCATTAAGCCCGAACCAGAGGCGCTTGAGCAGATGGATGATTTTGTGCGCAATATGCACACAGTCTCTGGTCTACTGGATGACCTGGACCAGGGCATCACTATGGCTGAGGCCCAGCAGCTGGTACTGGATTATGTGAAGCAGTGGGTTCCCGAGCCGCGCAAGGCTGTGCTGGGCGGTAATTCTGTGGGCACCGATAAGACTTTTTTGGTGCGCGATATGCCCGAGCTCGTGGACTATCTGCACTACCGCGTGATTGACGTGTCTACTATCAAGGAACTTTCTCGCCGCTGGTTTGAGAAGGCCACCTATAACGCCCCGGCGAAAACCGGCAATCACCGGGCACTGGGCGATATCCAGGATTCCATTGACGAGCTGCGTTACTACCGCGGAACGGTCTTTGTTCCCTCCCCCGGGCCCGATAGCGCAACCGCCCAGAAGGTTGCCCAGGAGGTTGCGGCAACCCGCCAGCAGGTTAATCCTGCGTAGGGGTTCAGGCGGTGCGGACGCTGCCCGTTGCCTGGCAGCGTCCGCCCGACCCCCAGCCCCAAAAGTCCGTGAGCACAGTCACCCCATATAACCTCATTTTCGATTTGCGGGGAATCAAAACTGTGTGTAAGCTAGTATCCGTTGCCAAAACAAGCCGGTGAAAGAAACGGTAGTTTTTGTAAACATGGTGGTCGTAGCTCAGTTGGCAGAGCGCCTGGTTGTGGTCCAGGAGGTCGCGGGTTCAACCCCCGTCGATCACCCCGAGTAGAAGGGTCGCTACGGTTTTTATCGTAGCGGCCCTTTTTGTTTACCCCGTGTGAGAGGTTATGTCATGACTGTTTTGCCCATTGTTATTCACGGTAACCCGGTTTTGCACCGCCCGGCTGCCCCGGTGACGTCCTTTGATGATGAGCTGCGCAAGCTGATCGACGATATGTACGAGACCCAGGAGGTCTCGAACGGTGTGGGCCTGGCGGCCCCCCAGGTGGGTGTGGGCCTGCGCCTGTTCACCTACAAGTTTGAGAATGAGGACGGTGTGCCCCCGCTGGGCGTGGTGGTTAACCCCGTGCTGACTCTGGGCAAGATTTCGACGGCTGATCCCGACCCCTACGATGAGGTTGAGGGCTGCCTGTCCTTCCCCGGTTATTCTTTCCCGCTCAAGCGCGCTGACTGGGTCACGGTCAACGGGTTTGATGGCGAGGGTAACCCGCTGAAGTTTGAGGCGACCGGCTGGTTTGCCCGCGTCATGCAGCACGAGACTGACCACTTGGACGGCAAGCTCTACGTGAATCGACTAAACGCCAAGTACACCAAGAAGTACAAGAAGGTTGTTAAAGCTGAGGGCTGGACCGCCGAAGGTAACACCTGGATGCCGGGCGTCGACCCCGACCCCTTTGGTCACGGGGAGTAAAGAACGGGACGCCCGATAAGGTCTTGTGAGAGAACGGGACGCCCGATAAGCCGGGTTCTGTACCTACCCGAGGGCAGGCGGCAATCATCCATCTAGACCCGTCGTTGCCGGCGGGTTCAAGCAGCCTACCCGGGCGCTTCACCGCACTGGTTACTGGCGCGCCCTGTTTGGCCTTGCTCCGGGTGGGGTTTACCGAGCTACCGCAGTCGCCTGCGGTACTGGTGAGCTTTTACCTCACCTTTTCACCCTTACCCCGTGGTGGGGCGGTTTGTTTTCTGTGGCACTGGCCTGCAGGTTACCCTGAGTCGACGTTATCGACCACCCTGTGCTGTGGAGCCCGGACTTTCCTCGAAGCGTTTGTGCGCTGCGCGATTGCCTGGGCGTCCCGTTCTGGGGTTCTACTTTACTACACTGGTGGGTATGTTGATTTTGTTTCCGCCGTCTGAGGGTAAGACTCCTGCCACATCTGGTTCCGGGGTTGAGTTGGGTGAGTTGTTGGCTCCTGAGTTGACGGGGGCTCGTGAGGCTGTGGTGGATGAGTTGGTGCGGGTGAGCGGTTTGCCCGATGCGGGGCAGCTGTTGAAGGTGGGCCCGTCCTTGCTGGCTGAGGTTGATCGGAATACTCGGTTGTGGTCGGAGCCTGCGGCGCCTGCGTCCGAGGTGTATTCGGGAGTTTTGTTTGAGGCTTTTGGGTACGGTTCTTTGGGGGCGGACGCACGGGCGCGGGCTGATAGGGCTGTTGTGGTGATATCTGCGGCGTGGGGTGCGGTGGGTCTTACCGATATGATTCCGGCCTACCGGCTGTCGATGGGCACGAAGCTGGGTGAGATCGGGGATCTGGCTAAGTTTTGGAAGGGCGAGCTCAGACGCCCCTTGGATGAGTTGGCCGGGGATCAGCTGGTGGTGGATGGCCGCTCTGCTGCTTATGCGAAGGCGTGGACGCCTACCCCGCAGCGCCATCTGTTGGTTCGGGTGGAGAGGGTGGCGGCTGACGGGAGCCGCAAGGTGGTCTCGCATATGGCCAAGCATTACCGGGGCCTGCTGGGCCGCTACCTGGTGCAGGAAAATCTGACCGAGATTGAGGACGCCGGTGAGCTGGCCGAGGCGCTTGCCCCCGGTTTTGAGGTGGAGCTGCTCTCCCCCACCGAGAAGAAGCCGGGCACCCTGACTCTTCTGGTGAGGGAGTAGGGCACCTAGCGGGTAGATGCTGAGCCCGCTACCTGCCCGGTGGAGACATTGAAGTCCCAGGGGTCGGTGTTGAGAATCGAGACGTAGGTGTCGATAGTAAAGCCTCGCTCCTCCAGTTTTTCGGTGATAAGGCGGGCGGCCCCGTCCATCCAGAGCCATTCGCTGGCGTAATGGGAGCAGTCGATCAGGGCCGGGGTGCCGCCGCTGATGAGGGCCTGCTCGCGGGCTTCTGAAGCCGGGTGGTGGCGCAGGTCGGCGGTGATGTAGACGTCCACTCCCGATGCGCGGGCATCGCCAAAGAGGGAATCGCCTGCCCCTGTGCAGAGGGCAATTTTTTGAACCTTCTGATCGGGCCGGCCTGCGATGCGCAGGCCACCGGCAGTTGCCGGCAGGAAGTCAGCAATTTTTTCGGCCAGTTCCTTAAGGGTGACGGGGGCAGGCAGACTGCCAACGCGCCCGATGCCGACGCGAACGTCCGCCCCCTCAATCTGTACGGTCTCTTCCTCGGCCAGAATCTCGGTGTCGGTGATGCCCAGCTTGCTCATGAAGACCTCGTTGGTGCCGTGCGGGGCCGAGTCCACGTTGGTGTGGGCGCCCAGCAGGCCGCAGCCAGCCTCAATGAGGGTATGCACGATTTCGCCCTTGTAGTCGGTATCGGGCAGGAAGGACGCCCCGCGCAGCAGCAGGGGGTGGTGGGTAATGAGCAGGCCCGCGCCTTTTTCTGCAGCCTCGCGGGCAGTTGCCACAGTGGCGTCCACCGCGAAACCAACGGTGGTGACGGGGGCGCCAGCTCGCCCGACCACCAGACCAGCAGCGTCCCACTTCTCGGCAAGAGTGGGTGGGAAAATATCGTGGAAGGCCCGGGTTACATCGTTCAGGGTGGGAGTTGAAAGTTCAGTCATGCCCCTATTGTGTCATGAGCGCCGGGGCGGGAATAAGACCGGGGAGCCTACGGTTACCCAAAGTATGCAAAGTTTTGTTGTAGGCGGCGGGTGCTTCTGGTGCATCGACGCCGTATATCGTCAGTTTGAAGGAATTACCGCCAGTATCAGCGGCTACACCGGTGGGCACGTTGAGAACCCCACCTACCGCGAGGTGTGTTCGGGTACCACCGGCCACGTCGAGGTCGTCAAGGTGGAGTTTGACGAGACCGTCATTCCCGCCGAAACCGTGCTCGATATCTTCTTCGCCTCGCACGACCCCACCAGCTGGGATAGGCAGGGGGCGGACGCCGGCCCCCAGTACCGCTCGGCCCTCTACTACGAGAACGAGGAGCAGAAGGCCCTCTTCGAGGCAGCCATTCAGAGGGCCTCTCAGCTGTGGGACCAGCCCATCGTGACGGTGGTGGAACCCCTGGGCACCTTCTATGAGGCTGAGGACTACCACCAGAACTACTACGCGCTTAACCCCTACCAGGGGTACTGCATGGCCGTCATCAACCCCAAGCTTGCTAAGACTAGGCAACATTACGCCAGGTTTCTTAGAAGTTAAGCCCTCCCCCTTTGTTTCGTACACTAGAGGGCGAACCATTCATCGCTTCCACCTGAAAGGTACACTCGTGTCAAAGATGTACAACAATATCACCGAGGTTGTCGGTCGCACCCCCATCGTCCGCCTCAACCGCATGGACGCTGACCTGCCCGGCAACGTCGCAGTCAAGCTGGAATTCTACAACCCCGCCAACTCCGTCAAGGACCGCATCGGTGTAGCTATCATCGACGCCGCTGAGAAGTCCGGCGCCCTCAAGCCCGGCGGCACCATCGTTGAAGGTACCTCAGGCAACACCGGCATCGCCCTGGCTATGGTGGGCGCTGCCCGCGGCTACAAGGTCATTCTGACCATGCCCGAAACCATGAGCAACGAGCGTCGCGTCATGCTGCGCGCCTACGGTGCTGAAATCGTACTGACCCCCGGTTCTGAGGGTATGCGCGGTGCTGTTGAAAAGGCCAAGGAAATCGTAGCCTCCACCGAGAACGCTATTCTGGCCTCCCAGTTCTCCAACGAAGCTAACCCCGAGATTCACTACAACACCACTGGCCCCGAGGTCTGGGAAGCAACCGAAGGCAAGATTGATATCTTCGTAGCTGGCGTTGGCACCGGCGGTACCGTCTCTGGTACCGGCAAGTACCTCAAGGAGCAGAACCCTAACATCAAGGTCGTTGCGGTCGAGCCCAAGGACTCCCCCCTGCTGACCGAGGGCAAGGCTGGCCCCCACAAGATCCAAGGTCTGGGCGCTAACTTCGTACCCGATACCCTCAACCGCGACATCTACGATGCCGTCACCGACGTTGCTATCGACGACGCCGTTGCTACCGCCCGTAAGCTGGGTACCGAAGAGGGCATCCTGGGCGGCATCTCCTCCGGTGCAGCCGTCTGGGCCGCCCTGGAAGAAGCTAAGAAGAGCGAGAACGCCGGCAAGCTGATTGTCGCTGTCGTTCCCGACTTCGGTGAGCGCTACATCTCCACCCTGCTCTACGAAGACATCCGCGGCTAAAAGCTACCGCCGCACAAGCCGGGCACCCCGCTGGTTGGCAGCGGGGTGCCCGTGTGTCTATGTCTGGTAGCCCGCGCGGACGTCCGCCCTCAGCTTGACGTAAATATTGTGGGTGAGACGGAATATCGTTCTAGCCGTGACTGTTGTAGAGTTCAGCAAGAGCGCCCGCCGCGCTCCCCTGCCTAGATTGTGAGGAGAACCATGAGTTTCCGAGCGCGCCTGCGTGAAGACTTAGACACCGTCAAAGCACACGACCCCGCAGCCCGCGGTAATGTGGAAATCATGATCAATTACTCGGGTATGCACGCCATCTGGGCTCACAGGCTAGCCCATAAACTGTGGCAGAAGGACTCTACCCGCACACTAGCCCGCACCCTCAGCCAGTTTGCCCGCTTCATGACGGGGGTTGAGATTCACCCCGGCGCCACCATTGGCCGCCGCTTCTTCATCGACCACGGCATGGGCGTGGTGATCGGTGAAACCACCGAAATCGGTGACGATGTCATGATTTACCACGGGGTGACTCTGGGCGGACGTTCCCTGGAGAAGGGGAAACGCCACCCCACTATCGGCGACCGTGTGACCATCGGCGCCGGTGCCAAGGTCCTAGGCCCGGTTCTCATCGGTGCTGACTCGGCTATCGGCGGTAACTCGGTGGTGGTACACGACCACCCCGAGGACTCCATCATTACCGGTATTCCTGCCCGCTCGCGTCCGCGCACCCCCGAAAACAAAAAACCCCTGGTCGACGCCGTCGAGTACGTGGACCCGACCATGTGGATCTAGAGACCTTTACGTCAAAGGGCCCGGTACTCCTTCGTGGAAGGAGTACCGGGCCCTTTGATGTAAACAGCTTATAAGTTACCTCGCTGAGGGCCCCACTTACGGGCGAGAACCTGGCGAGAAGATTCAATATCGTTGCGGTGCTTTGAGAAGGTTTTGAGCCAGGGAGTACGTCCGTGATAGATCTGAATTTCGGGGTCCTGTACAAATACTAGCTTCCCGCTGGCACGGCTGAAGAAATCACTGTGCTCAATCACGCGTAACTCTTCGTCCCAGCCACCGATTGAGCGAATTGACTCGGTACGGGCTAGAAAGATGTTCGGGGTTTTGACACGCACGGGCAGCCCGTAAAGGTCATGACCGGCCTCGTAGATAGGTTTGTCTGCCCCGCGGTACAGGGCGAGGTCGCTGGTACCGTGGATATGCGTTTTGAAGGTGGGAACTTCAACCTGAGTTGCGGCAACACCATCAACATCGGGGTGGGCTTCTAAGTAATCGTAGGCTTTTTGCCAGTTGGTCAGACGGGTAAAGACAAAATCGTCATCGGTCAGTAGGACGTAAGGAGTCTCGACCCGTTCTAGGGCTCGGTTGCGCCCTGCAGAAATACCAACGTTAAACGGTAGCTGCAGTACCTCTACCTGGGGGTCACGGGTTGACCAATATTTCTCAGAGTCATCAGCGACCAGAACTTTACCGGTAAACGTTGCCTCCCGGATCGATGAGAGCAAACGGTCCATAGCCTTGGGGCGGGAAAAAGTTTTTGCCACGATAGTGACGTCCCTGTTAAGTTCTGCACTGTAGGGGGCCAAGCCACGTCCGTTTCTGCGGGCGACAAATCGCAGGTAACGGATATAGTTATTGACTACAATCCCATAAACGTATCGTAAAGGCTGCCCTTTGTCGCTGTCGAACAGGGCTAAAAGACGTTCTTTAGAAACCGGAAGTTTTGGCACGGAGAGCTCTCTTTCTGCGGTGCAGGTGTTGGCTACCAGTGTACCGGGTCGCCTCGAAAAACATTTGGTTCTGTAGAGAATTGTGCCCCGCTTGCAACAGCAGGCGGGGCACAGGCGACTTAGCTTCAGAAGAGACTAGTGGGTGTGGGAGTCCTCAGCGTTGATTTCGCTGCGGTCGCCGCTCCACTCGGTGTGCCACATGCCCTCTGAGTCGATTCGACCGTAGGTGTGGGCACCGAAGAAGTCACGCTGGCCCTGGATCAGGGCGGCGGGCAGGCGCTTGCGGCGCAGGCCGTCGTAGTAGCTCAGGGAGGACGCAAAGACGGGGACGGGCACGCCCTCGGCGGTTGCCTTAGCAACCACGCGACGCCAGGAAGGAACGAGTTCTTCCATGAGCTTCTTGAAGCCGGGGGCCAGCAGCATGTTGGCGGGGGTTTCGTCCTTGTAGGCGTTCATGATTTCGCCCAGCAGTTCTGCACGGATAATGCAGCCTGCACGCCAGAGACCTGCGATGACGTCGAGCTTAAGGTCCCAGCCGTACTCGTCGCCGGCCTTAGCCAGCATGTCGAGACCCTGGGCGTAGGAAACCAGCTTGGAGGCAAACAGGGCCTTGCGGACGTCCTCAATAAACTCTTCGTCGCCGTTAGCAACGGCGGTGGTTGCGATCAGGCCTGCGGGTAGCTCTTCCTGGGCCTGCTTGCGGGCATCAGAGTTGCTAGAAGACAGGGCACGGGCAAATACTGACTCTGCAATACCGGAGACGGGGGCACCCAGGTCAAGAGCGGCCTGGACGGTCCAGCGGCCGGTACCCTTCTGACCAGCTTCATCGACGATAACGTCAACCAGGGGCTTGCCGGTCTTAGCATCGACCTGAGCAAGAACCTCAGCGGTGATTTCGATGAGGTAGGAGTTGAGGTCGGTGGTGTTCCACTGCTTGAAGATTTCTGCCTGGGCAGCGGGTTCTAGACCTGCCACGGTGCGGAGCAGGTCGTAGGCTTCACCGATAACCTGCATGTCGGCATATTCAATGCCGTTGTGGACCATCTTGACGAAGTGACCAGCACCGTCGGTTGAAATCCAGGCGCAGCAGGGATCACCGTTGGGGGCCTTAGCTGAGATTTTTTCGAGCAGGGGGCCGAGGGATTCGTAGGACTTAGCGGAGCCACCGGGCATGATGGAGGGGCCATTGAGCGCGCCTTCTTCGCCACCCGAAACACCGATACCGACGAAGTGTAGACCCTTTTCGGCCAGGGCACGCTCGCGGCGGATGGTGTCGGGGAAGTGGGAGTTACCGCCGTCGATGATGACGTCGCCTTCATCGAGCAGGGGTTCGAGCTGTTCAATGACGGCGTCGACGGGGCCGCCTGCCTTCACCATAATCAGGATACGGCGGGGGGCTTCGAGAGAGTCGACCAGTTCCTGCAGGGTCTCGGTGCGGATAAAGTCACCTTCATCACCGTGAGCTTCAAGCAGGGCGTCAGTCTTTTCAACGGAACGGTTGTGCAGGGCTACGGTGTAGCCGTTACGGGCCAGGTTGCGAGCCAGGTTTGCACCCATGACAGCCAGGCCGGTTACACCAATTTGCGCCTTACGAGCAGTATTATTTTCAGTCATGCCTTAAGCCTACGCTGGTCTGCTCTATTTATGCTTCAGGGCCGGGTGAGATGAAGCAAACTCTCACATTATGGGAGAGCAGTAGGGGTCATGGGTTTTTTAGGAATCGTAGGTATCGGTAAACAGCACCCACACTGCCGCAGCCCCGATAACCAGAGCCACACACGCAAAAATCGACCATAGGGTCACCATGGTTCCTTGAGTGAGGAAGAAAATAGAGATGAGTAGCCAGGTTACGGACAAGAAGACTGCGGTAAAGTTTCGAGGCTTAAAGTTTCTGTTCATCAAAGGGCTACTCCTCGTAGGCGTTTATGTATCGAGATTATTGGCTCGGCAGTTATCCCTCAAAGAATACTGTACGGTCTGGTAGCGGACAGAAAAAGGGAAGAGCCCGGCGTGGAGATCTTCCCTCTTTAATGTGGGTTGTAAAAATTGCCCTTAGGAAGTCTTAGTTGAAGGTGCAACGGTAGACGAGGTAGTGCTAGCTGCGCCGTTGACTGAGTAAGTCGCGATGTAGCCGGTGTAGAGGCCAGTAATCTCGCTGGGAATCATAGCGTTACCTCCATCTGTGAATTGGCCAGCGATATTAGTCGAGATTGCAGTTCCATCAATCGGAGTTGAGTCTTTACCGGCAATTGAAATATCGCTCAAATCGGTGACGGTGCGGGTAGAGCTGTAAATCAGGTAGTTATCTGATGAGAGCGTAGTACCGTCAGCTAAAGTTACGGTAGATCCGCTATAGGAGCTGAAGGGGCTCCACTCTCGTGCAGATACCTGGTAGTTATGCTCCAGGCCGTCGATTTTATAAAGAGTATTTTTAGGAATCAGAATGACATAGGTCAGTGAAGCGATACTGACGCTTGCAGTGCTTCCATCAGTGGTATAGAGGTCGAAACCACCCTGGCCGCCTCGGTTAGTAGTACCGGTAAAGGAGGCAGGGTCTGTACTGTTTGCAGATTGGAACTCAAATACTTCGCCAAAGCCGGTAGCGTTCACCGTTGGAGTGGACGCAGCGTAGGCAGGGATAGCGGTAGTTGCAAGGACGGCGGGCGCGGCCCAGGCAGTACCCTGTAGCAGGGTACGACGTGAGGTCGGCATGTGGATTCCTCCAATGAATGTGTGCGGTGCGATGAATGAGATTAATAGTTTACCTAGAATTCGCGTACCGAAAGGGAAGAACTGGGGTGAGGTGCGCCCCCATATGCGCCTACAGTTCCCCTTCCAAAGACTTCTTGCATGAGAAGAGGGACCGGGCAGCAAAAAGCCCCACACCGGAGTGTGGGGCTTACCGGTGGGTCCTACCGGGATCGAACCGATGACATCCACGGTGTAAACGTGGCGCTCTACCAGCTGAGCTAAAGACCCTTGCTGTCTCTTCCGCGTTATCTCTCGCGGCGACATGTAATACTCTACGCAGGTCAAAACAGCTGCGCAAATCGAAAAACTCCCCCGAAGCGCAAAATGACCCGATTTTCTGACCGTTTTCAACAGACAAATATCAGAAAAGTCCATCTTGACATGGGGTTATATTTTTTTAAAAAAATTATTAACTTTTTTCTACACAGCCCCTTCCAGCGCCAAAATCTGCCAAAAAGGGCCCCTGTCTCACGAGACAGAAGGCCCTCATTCCTATTTCCCTTGCTTCATCACCAGGCGGGAAGCAGCCCAGTCATGCGCCAGAGACTCAGATGTAGTCACATGCAAACCCGCTAATGGAGCAGCTTCTTGAATCTCCACCGGCGGGATATGCCCCTCGCGACCGTTCTTTGGAGTCAGAAGCCACACGACTCCCCCCTCATCCAGGGTTGCCAGCACATCCATAAGCCCGTCGACCAGATCGCCATCTTCAGCACGCCACCACAGCAAGATACCGTCGACCACTTCTTGGTCGTCTTCATCGAGCAGTTCTGTACCCAGAAAATCCTCCAGGGCATCGCGCAAGTCGAAGTCGACGTCCTCATCGTAGCCAAACTCCTGCATCAGGCTGCCAGCAGGCAGTCCTAGCTTCTGACCAACAGTCTCTTTAGTAGCACCGGTGGCGCTCACGTATGTCCTCCAAGAATCAAAAGAAAGTAACGGGCTTGCCATTCCGCAGACCCCTGCGCACCCGCGTCCACTCCTTTGATGAGTGAGCACAGGCATGCTCATAGTTCCTACTGAACACGCTTCAAGGCCCCAAATCAACAGAACACGACCAAAACAGGTCACCTAATTTCACCCACAGAAAAAGAAGGGGCAAGTGACGGCTAATTCACACCCCTAAATCCCTGAAACCACGACCTTAAAACCGGCAAATTGTGACAACATAGAAGAGAAGTTGTCTTAGCGCCTGCCCACCGGCCGCGCAAGGCATACACCCAAGGCTCACCAGGCACATACGCTGCCACAGGTGAACACATACCCCTACAACAAAGAGAGGTTGACTAGTGGGACCCTCAGAAACGAACGATCACGTTTTGAGTGCACTGACCAACAGCTTCACCGACATTGATCCCGAAGAGACCAGCGAGTGGATTGAGTCTTTCGACGACCTGGTTGAAGCTCACGGCACCGAACGTGCACAGTTCATCGTGCGCTCACTCATGCAGCGCGCTGGCCAGAAGTCGATCACCGTACCCATGGTGACTACCACTGACTACGTCAACACCATTCCTGTCGATCAGGAACCCGAATACCCTGGCGACGAACAGATTGAACGCCGCTACCGCGCTATGCTGCGCTGGAACGCTGCCATGATGGTTCAGCGCGCACAGAAGGCCACCATTGGCGTAGGCGGCCATATCTCCTCCTACGCGGGTGTAGCTACCCTCTACGAAGTAGGTTTCAACCACTTCTTCCGTGGCCGCAACCACCCCGGTGGCGGCGACCAGATTTTCTTCCAGGGCCACTCATCCCCCGGTAACTACGCACGTGCCTTCCTCGAAGGCCGCATCACCGAAGAGCAGCTCGACGGCTTCCGCCAGGAAAAGACCAAGCAGGGCACCCATCTGCCCTCCTACCCCCACCCCCGTAACCTGCCTGATTTCTGGCAGTTCCCCACGGTTTCAATGGGCCTTGGCCCCTTGAACGCCATCCACCAGGCACAGTTCAACAAGTACCTGCACAACCGCGGCATCAAGGACACCTCAGACCAGCACGTCTGGGCTTTCCTGGGTGACGGCGAAATGGATGAGCCCGAGTCACGTGGCGCCCTGCAGCTGGCTGCCAACGACAAGCTCGACAACCTGACCTTCGTGGTCAACTGCAACCTGCAGCGTCTGGACGGCCCCGTTCGCGGTAACGGCAAGATCGTCCAGGAACTTGAAGCCTTCTTCCGCGGCGCTGGCTGGAACGTCATCAAGGTCCTCTGGGGCCGCGAATGGGACTCCCTGCTCGAGAAGGACAAGTCCGGCGAGCTCGTCCGCATCATGAACGAAACCCGCGACGGCGACTACCAGACCTACAAGGCTGAGTCCGGCGGCTTCATCCGCGAGCACTTCTTTGGCCAGACCCCTGAGACCAAGGAACTCGTTGCGGACATGACCGACGACGAAATCTGGGCTATGAAGCGCGGCGCTCACGACTACCAGAAGGTTTACTCAGCCTTCAAGGCAGCTGTCGAGCACAAGGGTCAGCCCACCGTCGTCCTTGCTCAGTCTGTTAAGGGTTACGGCCTGGGTGCCTCCTTCGAGGCCCGCAACGCCACCCACCAGATGAAGAAGCTGTCGATGGAAGACCTGAAGCAGTTCCGCGACCACCTGCGTATCCCCATCTCCGATGAAGAGCTGGAGAAGGACCTCTACAACCCGCCCTACTACCACCCCGGTAAGGACTCCGAAGAGTACAAGTACCTCATGGCCCGCCGTGAGGAACTGGGCGGTTTCGTCCCCTCCCGCAAGAACGTTCAGCCCAAGATTACCCTGCCCTCAGACAAGGCCTACAAGGGTGCATTCAAGGGCACCGGTAAGCAGATGGCTGCTACCACCATGACCTTCGTGCGTCTGCTCAAGGATCTCATGCGTGAGAAGGACTTCGGCCACCGCATCGTGCCCATCATCCCCGATGAGGCCCGAACCTTCGGCATGGACTCCTACTTCCCCACCGCCAAGATTTACAACCCCAACGGCCAGAACTACCTCGCTGTTGACCGTGAACTCATGCTGGCCTACAAGGAATCCCCCGAGGGCAAGATTATTCACGTGGGCATCAATGAGGCTGGCGGCACCGCTGCTTTCACCGCCGTAGGTTCCTCCTACGACACCCACGGCGAACCCATGATCCCCGTCTACATCTTCTACTCGATGTTCGGTTTCCAGCGCACCGGCGATGCCTTCTGGGCAGCAGCTGACCAGATGACTCGCGGCTTCATCATGGGCGCAACTGCTGGCCGCACCACCCTTACCGGTGAAGGCCTGCAGCACGCAGACGGCCACTCACCGGTCCTGGCCGGCACCAACCCCGCAGTGATCCACTACGACCCTGCCTACGGTTACGAAATCGGCCACATCGTCAAGCGCGGTATCGAACACATGTACGGTGACAAGGACGAAGACCACAACGTCATGTACTACATCACCGTCTACAACGAGCCCATTCAGCACCCCGCTGAACCCGAGAACCTCGATGTTGACGGCCTGCTCGGCGGTATCTACCGCCTGCACGAGGCAAAGAATGACGGCCCCCGCGCCCAGCTTCTGGCCTCAGGCGTTGCAGTTCCCTGGGCTGAAAAGGCACAGCAGATTCTGGCCGAGGACTGGGGTGTCTCAGCAGACGTCTGGTCAGTTACCTCATGGACCAACCTGCGCCGCGACGGCCTTGCCGCCGAGCGCGAGCTGCTGACCAACCCGTCCGCCACCCCCCGCACCCCCTTCGTTGCCCAGCAGCTTGAGGGTGCAACCGGCCCCATCGTCGCTGTGTCTGACTACCAGACCGACCTGATGGACGGCATCCGCCAGTTCATTCCCAACGAATTCGCGACCCTGGGTGCAGACGGCTTCGGCTTCTCAGACACCCGCGCCGGTGCCCGCCGCTTCTTCAAGATCGACGCCGAGTCCATCGTCGTCCGTACCCTGCAGATGCTGGCTAAGCGAGGCGAGGTCCCCGCTGATGCACCTGCTAAAGCCTTCGAGAAGTACGACCTGAACAACATCAATGCAGGCACCTCAGGTACCGCCGGTGGCGACGCCTAAGCCCCTGTGCTGATCACTTTCTAGCTCACAGCGAGTCATAGATTCGCGCTGAGTGTAAGGGCGGCCCCCACGATTATCGTGGGGGCCGCTTTTGTTCTGGGCAGTCTTTTGCCTAGTCGGTCTTACCCTCTAGTTTTCTTGGGCCGAAGCCCTTAGCTGTGAGTTTTCTTGGCTTTTGAGATTGAACAGCTGTGCCGTCCCAGCTGGCCTGCTAACAGGAGTAGGATAGTTATTTGAACAAAGCGCTAGAAACTTTCAAGTTCTAGGTCTCACACTCTATTTTCAAGGCGGTTACGCGTGATAGCACTGGTGTGCCCCGGCCAGGGGTCGCAGAAGCCCGGATTCCTCTCAAGCTGGTTAGACCTCGATGGGGTACGCCCCCACCTCGAGCGTCTCTCTGAGGCTGTAGAGCTCGACCTGGTTCATTACGGCACCGAGGCCGATGAGGAAACCATCAAGGACACCGCTATTGCCCAGCCCCTGATTGTGGCAGCTGGTCTTGTCACCGGTCGCCTAGCCCAGAAGGCCCTAGAGGGCCAGAAGCTTGTTTTTGCCGGTCACTCAGTGGGGGAGATTACCGCTTCAGCCCTAGCCGGTGTGCTCACCGAAGAGGACGCCATGCGTTTTATCAAGGTGCGGGCCGATGGCATGGCTCAGGCAGCTGCCGCTACCCCCACCGGTATGGCTGCCGTACTCGGCGGAGTTGAGGACGACGTCCGCGCCGCTATCGCCGAAGCCAACCTCACCGCCGCTAACTCGAACGGCGGCGGGCAGATTGTAGCCGCTGGTTCCCTCGACGCTCTTGCAGCTTTCGCCGAGAACCCGCCCGCCAAGACCCGCGTGATTCCGCTGAAGGTAGCCGGCGCCTTCCATACCGACTATATGGCGGCAGCCCAGGGGCCCCTGGCAGACTTTGCGGCAGATCTCTCCCCCGCAGAACCGACTGCTGAGCTGCTCTCAAACTTCGATGGCCAGCCCGTTGCCTCAGGGGCAGCGGCCCTTGAATCGCTGGTTGCCCAGGTGACCCGCCCCGTCCGCTGGGACCTGTGTATGGCAACCCTCGCGGAGCGGGAAGTTACCCACCTTGTTGAGGTCGCTCCCGCCGGCACCCTCGTAGGTCTGGCCAAGCGCGGTATGCGCGGCACACCGGCGTCCGCCATCAACACCCCCGATGACCTTGCCGCTCTAGCCCAGGCTCTTCAGGCCTAAAGTTTTCCCGAAAGGACTTCACGATGCCTACTCTCAAGCAGGTTGAGCCCAACCGCTACTCCCGTATTCTGGGCTATGGTGCTGCCCGCCCCGACCTGATCGTCACCAACGACGATATTGCCGGCCCGATCGACTCCTCAGATGAATGGATCGTTCAGCGCACCGGCATCAAGACCCGCCACCGTGCCTCAGAAAAGATTTCTGTAACAGATCTTGCTGTGGGAGCTGCCCAGGACGCCCTGACCGCCTCAGGTGTGCAGGGTGAAGAACTGGATGCCGTCATCGTCGCAACCATCTCCCACCCCTACGCAACCCCGGCCCTCGCGACCCTGGTAGCTGAAGCTGTGGGGTCCAAGGCTCCCGCTTACGATATCTCAGCAGCCTGTGCAGGCTTCTGCTACGGCATCGCCCAGGCGGACGCCCTGGTGCGCTCCGGCACCGCCCAGAAGGTTCTGGTCATCGGCGTTGAGAAGCTCTCAGACTTCATCGACAACACCGAACGCACCATTTCCTTCCTGCTCGGTGACGGTGCTGGTGCGGCGGTCGTTGGTGCTTCCGATGTGCCCGGCATCGGCCCCACTATCTGGGGTTCGGACGGCGAGCGCTGGGGCGCTGTGGGCATGACCCATTCCATGCTTGAAATCCGCAACCGTGATTTTATGGCTAACCCGGTGCAGGAGGGCGAGAAGCTTTGGCCGACCCTGCGTCAGGACGGTCAGACGGTCTTCCGTTGGGCTGTCTGGGAGATGGCTAAGGTTGCTCAGAAGGCTCTCGATGCTGCCGGTATTACCGCAGATGACCTGGGGGCGCTGGTGACCCACCAGGCCAATATGCGCATCATTGACCAGATGGTAAAGACCCTCAAGCTACCCGAGAGCGTTGTGGTTGCCCGCGATATCGAGTGTGCAGGTAACACCTCTGCTGCCTCCGTTCCGCTAGCTGCCCACCAGCTGCTCCAGGATAACCCCGATCTTTCTGGCAAGTTTGCCCTGCAGATTGGTTTCGGTGCGGGTCTGGCCTACGCGGCTCAGGTTGTTGTACTCCCCTAACCTGCCCTGTGCCGGGTCGGCGGGGCGGACGTCCGCACCGTATTTTGACAAAATGTTAGATTTATTTCAAAAATTAGGTGGCGTCACAGCTTAGCTTTGTGCGGGCTAGGGGCTACACTCAATTTTGGAAGCTAAAGTGGGCTCTGCCCGCTTATCCCTCAACCGCTGCGCGCCCCTGCGCGGTGAGTTACATCAGTGGCCCCACGCCACTCATACTAAGACGAAGGAGCCATCATGGCAGATCAGAACGAAATCCTCGCAGGTCTTGCAGAAATCGTGAACGAAGAGACCGGTGTAGAGGTTGAGGACGTCCAGCTCGAGAAGTCCTTCACCGAAGACCTGGACATCGACTCCATCTCAATGATGACCATCGTTGTGAACGCTGAGGAAAAGTTCGGCGTTACCATTCCCGACGAAGAGGTCAAGAACCTGAAGACCGTCGGCGACGCTGTTAACTTCATCGCTAACGCCTAAGTCGCGTTGATCAGGTTGGGCACGGTCTTATCGTGCCCAACCTGCTTTTTATTCTTTACCCCAACCCAAGACTGTATTCGAAGGAATCAAGCATGACTCGTAAAGTTGTGGTCACCGGCCTCGGCGCCACCACCCCCATCGGTGGGGATGTCCCGACGACCTGGGAAAATGCGCTTGCAGGTGTCTCAGGCATCACCACTATTGAAGAGCCCTGGGTTGAGGAATTCGACCTGCCTGTTTCGATTGCTGGCCGTGTGGCTGTAGACGCTGTTGAGTCGGGCCGCCTGACCAAGGTTGAGGCTAAGCGCCTGGACCCCTCGGGCCAGCTGGCTTTGGTTGCTGCGCGCGAGGCCTGGGAGGACGCCGGTTTTAGCGGCCCTGACGCTGAGGCTGCTGAAGAGTGCGACCCGCTGCGGACCGCGGTTGCTTTTGGTACCGGTATCGGTGGTGTGTGGACTCTGCTTGATGCCTGGGATACTCTGCGCGAGAAGGGCCCGCGCCGTATGCTGCCTATGACGGTTCCCATGCTGATGCCCAATTCAAATGCTGCTGCCGTCTCGATGAACCTGAAGGCCCGTGGCGCTGCCCAGACCGTGGTGTCCGCCTGCGCTTCGTCGACCGAGGCTTTGGAGCTGGGCCTGATGCTGATTCGCTCGGGTAAGGCCGATGTGGTGATTGCCGGTGGTTCTGAGGCCGCGATCCACCCCATGACGATTGGCGCCTTTGCAAAGATGCAGGCCCTATCGACCCGCAACGATGACCCTGCTGGTGCTTCCCGCCCCTACGATATCGGCCGCGACGGTTTTGTGATGGGTGAGGGCGGTGCTGCGCTAATTCTTGAATCTGAGGAGCACGCGCTGGCCCGCGGAGCCCGTATCTACGCGGAGCTGGTTGGCACCGGCGTCTCAGCGGACGCCCACCACATCACCGCTCCCGACCCGGCTGCTCTGGGTGCTACCCGCGCCCTGCAGGAAGCTCTGACCGATGGCGGTATTTCTCCTGAGCAGGTAGTGCACGTCAATGCGCACGCAACCTCTACTCCCGTGGGTGATATCCCCGAGTCCCTGGCTTTGCGTGAGGTCTTCGGGGAGCACACCGGCAAGGTGGCTGTATCTGCAACCAAGTCAATGACCGGTCACCTGCTCGGCGGTGCCGGTGCTCTTGAAGCTGTACTGACTGTTCTTGCGGTTTACCACCGTAAGGCTCCCTGCACCATTAACCTGGAGAACAAGGACCCCGAGATTGACCTCGATGTTGTCACCAAGGCTCGGGACCTTCCTGCCGGTGAGATTGTTGCTGTCTCGAACTCCTTCGGCTTTGGTGGTCACAACGCTGTAGCGGCTTTCCGTAGCGTCAGCAACTAACACCGTGCTGGTCTAGCTTGTGAGAGAGGGCCCTTCTACGCGAACTCTAGTTCGGGCAGAAGGGCCCTTTTCTGTGCTCTGGGGCGGGGGTGCTCTTGCCTTAGGCCCGGAGCCTGACGGTAGCGCTAGCCGATGAGGCGTTAGGACGCAGGGGCTCAAGGTCGTCGTCCCAGGGCTGGCCAACGGCCGCAGAGAACTGCCGGTAAAGTTCATCAAAATTACCGGCTGCCTTTTCGAAGGCATAGCGGATGCGGTCTTCGGTCACGGTGAAGTTGCCCTGGAGGTCTACCGGTAGGGTACAGATGCCGAGTTCGGGGGTATGCATGATGCGTAAGGCATCGGAGGTTGCGGTGCGGCGCTCGGTGACTTCAAAATAGCTACCCTTGAAGTGCCGCAGGGTGGAGGCTATGAGGGCTGCTCCCCCGCTGTTGCCCTGCCAGCTGATATCTGCACGGTGGTAGCCCGGTTTCTGGGGTTGGGCTTGCCAGGTGGGGGTCAGCCGGTGAGCAGTGAGATTTTCAAGAGCCCAGGTCACGTGGCTTGTGAGAGCTGAGGGGACAGCCAGCAGAAAGATAAAACCACCGGTAGGGTTGCCGATAGTCTCTGGCGGTAGTGGGACGGGCTGGCCGGTCTTTTCTGCTGGTGAAAACATGGTCTTCCCATCCTATACCTTCTGCCTTACCTTTAGGCCCGGGGGTGAGCCCTGCTATAGGCCTGGGCAAGGCGGTCTACCGAGACATGGGTATAGACCTGGGTGGTTGCTAAAGAACTGTGCCCAAGAAACTCTTGGACGGCTCTGATATCTGCTCCCCCATCGACCATGTGGGTTGCAGCTGTATGGCGGAAGACGTGGGCGCCTGTGGCTTCGGTGTCGCCCAGGGTACCCAGCAGGGTGGTGAGGTCTTGGCGAATCTGCCGGGGGTTGGCGCGTTTACCTTGGGGGCCGATGAAGAGGGCGTGTTGAGCCGGGGCGCTTTTAGCTGCTTCTGTCTCGGGAAGCCACTGCGGGCGTCCTGCCACAACCCACCGGTTGAGGGCCTGCATAGCCTGGGCTCCGAAGGGCACAACCCGCTCTTTATTGCCCTTACCCAGTACGCGTAGGGTTCGCTGGTGGCGGTCAATGCTTGCTAGGTCGAGACCTGTGAGCTCTGAGATGCGCAGCCCGCTGGCGTAGAGTAGCTCCACTACCGCTTGAAGACGCAGGAGTCGGGCGTCCCGCGGGGTCTGCTCCAGAGCTGTTGTGAGGGTTGTGGTGAGGGCCTGCATCTGGGTTTCGCTGAGTACCGAGGGCAGGTGGTTGCTCTTCTTGGGGGTAGTGAGTTTGAGTGCCGGGTTGGCTTGGATGAGTTCTTCTTCCTCCGCCCAGGTGAAGAAGGTCCGCAAGGACGAGGTCCGCCGGGCCATAGAGCTCCGGGCAGCTTGTTTTCGGTGATGGTAGGCTAGCCAGTCTCGAATGACTTCAAGAGTGATGTGGGAGAGGTGGGTGGTGCCGTGCCTGCGGGCATGGGCAAAGAAATCAGTGAGGTCAGAGACGTAGGCCCGAATTGTTTGGGGTGAGCGGTGGAGCTCGTAGGTGAGGTAGCGTTCAAAGGCTTCAAGGGCTCGTACGAACTCTCGGTCTTCATCGACCGTGGAGGCCCCGATTTTGAGGGTGGTGGGTAGCTGGTCTGCAGGGTGCACCGTACCGCTCCTTTCTACCGGTGGCTGAGGTCAGGTCTTCATTCTATCCCCCGGAGCTTTCCGCCGATGGTTTAGGTTTTCGCCAGCCCAGGCCTTCCTGCTCTGCGAGGTTGAGTCGGTTGAGTTGAGATAGGGCAACCATAACGGTTCGGGCAGGTAGCGCAAGGTCAGCACTGAGCTGTTCAACGGTAGCCGGAGTGCGGAGAGGCAGTACGTCCCACACCCGTCTTTGAGTTTCGGTGAGCGAATCCAGGAGCTTCTGGTGGGCAGAAGGAGCTGAAAATAGGCTGGTTTGTTCTGCAGATATCTCCGAAGTTCTGTCATCAAGAATCTGCCGGGCGTCAGTCACAAGCTGGGCTAGACCGTCGCGAATCAGACGGTGGCAGCCTTCTGAGGTCGGTGAAAAGATAGGGCCGGGTACAGCATAGACGGGGCGCCCCAGTTCTAGGGTATGATGGGCGGTGTTGAGCGCGCCACTGCGCCAGCGGGCTTCGATAACTATGCTGGCCCCGGTGAGAGCGGCGATAAGCCGATTGCGTTGGAGGAACCTGTAACGAGTGGGGTTCTGCCCCAGGGGAACCTCGCTCAGCAGCAGGCCCCGTTCAATAATCTCGTGTAGCAGGCGTTCATTGGGCTTGGGGTAAAGACGATCAAGACCTCCTGCCATCAACGCTACAGTGGGCAGGGAAGACGTCGCTGTAGCGAGAGCTGCTCGATGGGCGGTGGCGTCTACGCCAAAGGCTCCGCCTGAGACCACCGTATAGCCCCGGTTTGCTAGTTCACCGGCCAGGTGGCTGGTTGCTGAGTTACCGTAGGAGCTGACATCGCGGGACCCCACGACCGCATAACTCTTTTCGGCGGTGAGCTGAGCCAGCAGCTGGCGGTCTCCCCTGCCCCAGAGGCCGACCGGAGTTTTTTCTGCGAGGTCATTCAAGGCCTGTGGCCAGTCTGGGTCTTCGGGTATACACAGCCAGCTGCCGCTGGCCCGGGCTAAAGCCATATCCTGTTGGACGCTGATACCTGCCCGTCTGCTCTTCCACCGCTGGGTCCGTTCACCGATGGCACTAGCGAGGGCAGGTGCCGCAGAGACATCGTGTGCTCCTGCTTCCTCAAGGTGGCGGGCTAGAAGACGCGGGGTGAGTTCCTGACGGCCGGTGAGGTAGTCTGCGGCACGGACCGGTCCCACAAGCCGAAGCAGGGTGTAGGTGGCGACGTCCTCGGGGTCGGTAATGCGCAGGATCTCGGTGCGGGCTCTACGAATATCGTGGTGGGGGTCGTGATGTGTCATGTCTGGTAGCTTTCAGTGGCGTGGTTGCGGAAGTAGAGGGCAAGGTCAAGGTGGTCTCGGCTGGGGCTGGTGGCTCCATCTAAGTCGGCTAAGGTCCAGGCTGTCCGTAGCACTCGGTCATAGCCGCGGGCTGTGAGGGTGCCGTGGTCCAGGGCGGTGGAGAGGGACGAGGTGAGTTGGGCTGGAAGCTTGAGAGGGCCGCGCAGAATCTTGCCGTTCGTCTCAGCGTTTGTGGTCACGCCCAGCGGGGTCAGTCTTTCTGCCTGGGCTTTGCGGGCTTGACTGACCCGGTAACGAATCTCGTCTGAGCTTTCGTTAGTGCCGCTGGTAGCGAGGTCGGCGGCCGTAACTTTAGGAACGCTGATATGAAGATCGATACGGTCAAGCAGGGGCCCCGATAGCCGGCTGAAGTAGGACCTTCGCTCACGGCTAGTACAGGTGCAGTCTAGACCGCGCCCCACGTTATAACCGCAGGGGCAGGGGTTGGCAGCTAAAACGAGTTGGAACCTAGCCGGGTACCGGGCTGAAGCCGCTGAGCGACTAATAATGACTTCGCCGCTTTCGAGGGGCTGGCGCAGAGAATCTAAAACGCTGCGCTTAAATTCCGGGGCTTCATCGAGAAAAAGGACGCCCCGGTGCGCCTTTGAGATGCACCCCGGCTTGGGCAGCCCGGCACCACCTCCCATAATCGCAGGTGCGCTGGCAGTATGATGGGGCGCTTCGAAAGGCGGTCTGGTCATCAGTTCTGTAAGCGGCTCACCCGAACGGCAGAGCGAGTGCACCGCGGTGACATCCAGCGCTTCTTGCGGTGTGAGCGGAGGAAGAATACCGGAGAGACGTTCAGCCAGCATGGTCTTGCCAGAACCGGGTGGGCCGGTCAGCAACAGGTGATGGCCCCCTGCAGCCGCTATTTCAAGGGCTAGGCGCCCCTCCGCCTGCCCGGCGACATCTGCCATATCAGCGCTCTGCTGCGGGCTGCTGTGTTCCACCCCCGTCCTCTGACTCCCCACCAGAACTGGTCTTTTGAGCTTTTCTGGTTCGGGGCAGCCCAGAAGTTCAAACACTTCAGCGAGACAGCTGACCCCGGTCACTTCAACTCCCTCTATGAGGCCTGCTTCTTGGGCATTACCCTCGGGTACAACTACCCGCTCATGCCCGGCATCACGGGCGGCTTTGACAGCAGGTAGTATTCCGGGAACCTGTCGCACACTCCCATCGAGACCGACTTCGCCCAGGAAGACCGTGCGGCCTGATGAACCTAGCTGCCCCGCCGCCTGCTGGGCTGCAACCAACATGGCCATATCAAATGCCGAGCCGCGCTTGGGAAGAGTAGGCGGGGTGAGGTTGATGGTGAGTTTCTGGGGCGGTAGGGGCAGCCCGGAATTCTTCGCGGCAGACCGCACCCGGTCTTTGGCCTCGTTCAAAGAACTATCGGGCAAGCCCAGCAGCACGAAGCCGGGTAGGGCAGATGAAATATCGGCTTCTACTTCAACGAGGTAGCCGGTGACGCCCACCAGGGCAACCGAATAGGTTCGTGCGAAGGCCACGGCTACACCACCGCCTGCCGGTGCTCAAAGGTGAAATCAGTGGGGCTCCCGCACAGGGCAATAGCGTCTACTCTCATGGTGGAATAGGGAGCCCGGTTTTCTGCTAACCAGGCGTAGGCCAGGTGTCGTAGCATCTGGCGTTTCCGGGTAGTAATGGATTCAAGAGGATGCCCGTAGCCCGCACCAGAACGGGTTTTAACCTCGATAAAGACCAGGGTTTGGTCGCTATCGCGCATAATCAAATCAAGTTCGCCACTCCACCGCGGCCGCTCTTCAGTTCGTGCGGGCCGCCAGTTACGAGCTAAGAGGGTATAGCCTTGTTGCTCTAAGACTGCCAGGGCGATATCTTCACCCCAGCGCCCCACTTCTTTGGGCCGCAAGGACGCATGGGGTGAGGATGGTTGTAGTGCGGGGTTCATGGGGGCCTCCTTCAAGTATCAGGGTTAGCCCCATCATGACCTACCGGGTCTGGTTCTACCTACCTCTGTGCTGTCTGTGGATATCCCCGGCTCCCCTATACCACCAGGTCAGCGCCAGATAGCTCCCGTATTCACGCTCATAAACGGTACAGCCGTGACGCAACCATGACGCCCCGCGCATCCTTATCCCCAGGCAGCTGCACCGGGCGTCCGCGCATCTCTGCATACGAAAAACCCGCCCCTTCCCTCACGGGAAGGAGGCGGGCTCATACGCTAGTTTTTAGGCCGAACCGGGGTCGAAATCACTCATAGTCGGCACTACCAGGTCTTCAGCGGCAGCGCGTTCTTCAACGTTCACATCGCGCACCGAATACACCTTCACGTTCTTAACAAACCGAGACTGGCGGAAAATATCCCACACCCATACGTCCTGCATCTCAACCTCAAAATACAGAGACCCATCAGCAGTTCGCGGGGTCACCTGCACCTGGTTGGCCAGGTAAAAACGGCGGTCGGTCTCAACGATATAGGTAAAGAGCTCAGCTACATTCTTGTACTCTTCATACAGGGCTAGCTGGGCACCTGACTCGTAGCTCTCAAGATCCTCTTGGCTCATACTTCTTCCTTCTCTCGTTCCACCATTGCCTGCTGGATTTGTGCCTCGGTAGCCGGCAGCGACCAGCTCAGCCGATGCAGGGGGGTGGGCCCCATCGTTGCTATCGCGGTGCGGTGGGCGCCCGACCCGTAGCCCTTATTTTTCGCCCAACCATAGCCGGGATAGCGGGCGTCCAGCTCGTCCATGAGGTGATCGCGCTCCACCTTGGCCACTACCGAGGCCGCAGCGATAGAAGCGCAGCGATAATCACCTTTGATCTCCATCTGTACCGGCCCGAACCAGCCACCGGACTCCCCCGCCAGACCTGCCCAGGCTTCAGCCACCAGCCCACGGTAGAGGGAGGTTGCCGGATCAAGGTCGGCAAAAAGGTCAGCCTCGGGGGCAGAAAGCCAGTTATGCTTGCCGTCCAAGAGGACGGCGTCAGGGTAGGCCCCAGCCCGAGCCACCTGTGCAAGAGCCCGCTGCCCCGCTAAACGCAGGGCCGTGGTAATACCCAGAGCATCGATTTCAGCAGGGCTGGCGTGCCCCACTGCGGTCACGGCCCACTGCTTCACCTGCGGAGCCATCGCCACCCGCTTTTTCTCGGTCAGGGCCTTGGAATCAATGAGCCCCTCGATGCTGAGCTGGGCGCTCGCATCAATCACGGCAACCCCAACGGTCACCGGCCCGGCCAGCGGACCGCGCCCCACCTCGTCCATACCCGCCACCAGGGTCTTGCCCGCTACAAAAAGCTCGGTTTCGACACTCAGATTAGCGGACGCGGTTTCTTTAGTTGGCACGGTCTTACTCGGTATCGGGTACGTCGGCAAAGACATCGCTAGCCCCACCGACGAACGTGAAGCTAGACAGGGGCCAGGCAACAACGAAGACTTCGCCCACGACGTCGGCGTCGTTGATGAACTCGGTGCCGGTCTGAATATGGTAGCGGGAGTCAGCAGAGTTAGAGCGGTTATCGCCCATGACAAAGTAGGAGTTCTGGGGAACGATCACGTCGAAGGGAAGCTCGGTGGGGCTTACACCGGGCTTGAGGTAGGTCTCGTCAATTTCTACGCCGTTGACGGTGATGCGACCATCGGCGGTACCCACGATGTGGTCACCGCCCACGCCAATCACACGCTTGACCAGGTAGTTTGATGAGCTATCAGGCATAACCCCCACAAAGGCAAGCGCATCGCGTACGGGGTTAGAGCTGGTAGGGACAGGCATCCAGCCCTGGGTGTCCTTGAAGACCACGATGTCGCCGCGCTCGGCTTCGGTGAAGAGTCCACCTGCTACGTTCACAAAAACACGGTCGTTGATCTGCAGGGTATCTTCCATGGAGCTAGAAGGAATGTAAAACCCGCGAACAATAAAGGTTTTCAGCAGGAAGGCGATGAGCACCGCGTAGAGGATAATCAGGGTGTACTCTTTGACCGCGCTATTTTCGCGGCGGCGCTTACCGCCGCGGGGCTTGTCGGTCGAGGCTGTGGTGGCGTCCTGTGCCGCTGCCTCGATGCTGTCTGAGTTCTTCTGCTGCTCCATGAGCCCGCACCCTTCTGCTGTGAACGTGTTTAGAGATAGTTTAGTGGTTTTAGCTGGGAGCTTGACCAAAGCGGTGGGCCGGCCAGGCGATGAAGACCGGGGTGCCGATGATTTTCTCGGTGCGGATCATACCGCCACCGGGGGCCCCTAGCAGGGCCCGGGAGTCAGCGGACGCCGAGCGGTGGTCGCCCATCACCCACATGCGTCCTTCGGGCACCTGTACGCTAAAGCTCACCTCGCTGGCGCTGTCGCCGGGGTAAAGATAGGGCTCTTCGGAAGGCTGCCCATTGATGAGAAGATAGCCCTCGGTATCGCAGCACTCGACGGTATCGCCAGCAACCCCGATGACACGCTTGATGTAGACCGTATCTGAGCCCACCAGCCCGAGCCACTGCCCCGCGGTTGTGAGCGGATCACGCACCCAGGGGCTGCCGGGCACATAGGGGGCAAAGGAGCCGGTACCGTCAAAAACGACCACATCGCCACGCTGGGGCTCGGTAGCTAGTTTTGAGACTAGAATACGGTCGCCCGGTTCATAGGTGGGTTCCATGGAACTTGAGGGTATGTAGAACACATCAATGAAAAAGGAACGAACCACCAGGAGCACGGTAAAGGCGAGGGCTGCGGCGACAGCAACAAGGCGCCAGCCCTGTAGAAAGGGTTGGCGCCTTGCCTCAGAAGAGTCGGCGTTTACGCCAGTCTCCATAAATCTGATGAAACCTAAATGGCTTAGGCTTCGCGCTTCTCGCGGATACGAGCAGCCTTACCGTGACGGTCGCGCATGTAGTAGAGCTTTGCACGGCGGACGTCACCGCGGGTGACAACCTCGATCTTTTCGATGACGGGAGAGTGTACGGGGAAGGTACGCTCTACGCCAACACCGAAGGAAACCTTGCGGACGGTGAAGGTTTCGCGGACGCCAGCACCCTGACGGCCAACAACGAAGCCCTTGAAGACCTGGACACGGCTGCGGTTACCTTCAACAATGTTGACGTGTACGTTCAGGGTGTCGCCGGGGCCGAACTCGGGGATGTCGGTGCGAAGTGACTTGTTATCAATGAAGTCAAGAGTCTGCATTGAGTTTCTCCGTGAATATCTCTGCCGCAGGTCAAACATATTCGGTGTATGTCGCAGGCAGTGTCTAGGGGTCACCGGGTGGTGCCAGACTGATGCTGTCTGCGATGAATTCTTTACTCACCGCGCTCTGAACGGTCAGAGCCGGTGGTTCACGCTGTTATAGGTCGCTCTTCCCCCTGCGGCAGGGGCGTGCCCAGCATGAACACAAATAAAAATTATCCCACAGAAAACCCGCCCGCACCAGGGGTCCCGGGGCGGGCGTCCGCGTGTTGCTTGTGAGCTTACCTACTTTACTGGCCTTCCCTCGAAAGCCCGGCCTCGCGCTCAGCTTTTTTGGCGGCTTTCTGCTCGGTGTGCAGCTCCTGCAGGAGCTTGCGGTCTTTCTTGTCCCAGTTCTCTGCGGGGTAGGCCTTGATCATGTCGGGGCGGCGGGCGAAGGTGCGCTTGATCTGCTCGTCGCGGCGCCAGCGGGCAATGGCGCCATGGTTGCCAGAGAGCAGGACGGGCGGCACCTGCTGGTTTCGCCAGGTGGCGGGCTTGGTGTAGACCGGGTACTCCAGCAGCCCGCCGGTATGGGACTCTTCGGCCAGGGACTCAGGGTTGCCCATAGCACCGGGAATCAGGCGGGTAATGGCCTCAATCATCACCATCACGGCCACTTCACCCCCGTAGAGCACGTAGTCGCCGATTGATACGGGCAGCACCCTAAATTCCTGCTCAGCCCAGTCCAGCACACGCTCGTCAATGCCTTCGTAGCGGGCCGGGGCGAACACGATGTGCTCTTCTTCTGCCAGGTCGTAGGCCAGCTGCTGATTGAAGACGGTGCCGGCCGGTGAGGGCACGATGAGCAGGGGTTTACCCCCGTCCGCCCGTGCGGACGCCGGTGAGGCGGCAAGCGCCTGGTCCAGAGCGAGGCCCCAGGGCTCGGGCTTCATAACCATGCCCGCTCCCCCGCCGTAGGGGGTATCGTCAACGGTTTTGTGCCGGTCGAAGGCGAAGTCACGCAGGTTGGTCAGGTGCAGGTCAACCTTGCCCGATTCGCGAGCTTTGCCCATGAGGGAGAGCTCTAGCGGGGCCAGGTATTCGGGGAAGATGGTGATGACGTCAAAGCGCATGAGCGTTAGCTGTGCTCACTCTCGGTCTCGGGTTCTGCTTCTTCATCGTCGCTGTTGAGTTCGAGCAGGCCGGCTGGAGGGTTGATGATGATGTAGCCCTCTTCGGTGTCGATAGCGGGGATGAGTTCTTCGACGAAGGGGATCATGACCTCTTCACCGTCTGCGGTGTTTTCGAGAATCAGCAGATCCTGGGTAGGCATGGTCTGCAGGCCGGTGACGATGGCGATGGGCTCTTCGGGTAGGTAGCCGTCCTTGATGTCGGCGGCCAGGTAGACGGGCAGGTCGAGCAGTTCGTGCTCGTAGTAGCCTTCGTCGTCGCTGTCGGTGTCGGTTTCTGCGGAGGAGTCGAAGGTGAGGCGGGTGTCGCGGAGTTCTTCGGCCTGGTTGCGGTTGGTGACTTCTTCGAAGGCTACGACCAGGATTTTTTTGTTCCAGCGGGATTTTTTGACGGTGAGGGTGCCTGCGGGGGCGATGGTGCCTGCGGGGCTTGCGGGGTTGAAGTTTTCGATGTCGAGTACGGCCCCGGGAGCGAAGCGTTCTTCGGGGGCGTCGGTGAAGAGCTGGACGGTGACTTCGCCGCGGATGCCGTGGGGTTTGCCGATGCGGGCGACCTGTACCTGCACGCGTATCTCCTTGGGGGTAAAGGTGTTGTGGGGTTTGGGTCTAACTTTACCGGGTTTTGCGGACGCCGGTGGGTAGATAAAAGCCCCGTACCAGCGAGATGCTAGCCCGGGGCTTGTGTAGTTAGTTTGAAGGGGTGTTGTGTGCTGTTGCTTCTATACCGAAGGTAGCTGCAGCGTGAAGTTGGGCCGCTTTGCCGGTAAGGGGTTCTTCTTCACGCGGGGTGTTGAGCCCGAGCTCAGCAGCGTGGGAGAGTAGCTCCCAGTATTCTTCGTTATGAAGGAGCATGTTTTCAGCGGAGGTGCTGGTCATTATTGGCCCTCTCTCCTGTTCTCATAGCATGGAAAATTACCATGATGGTGTCGTTCTGAATTGGTTTGACGAGAACTTCGATAAGGTCTCGTGTGTAGGGGTCGGGGTGCCCAATATAGCGGTAGATTGGTTCCTTGCTAATGTCGTATTCGCGATACATCCATTGCGCATGGATGATTGCGTTCCATATCTCAGCTTCGGTATAGCCGTGTTTGAAGGCTGAGCGTGTGTAGTGCTTTCGAGGCACTTTAGTAGGGTCGAAAGTCATGGGAAGCTTCCTGTAGCTTATTCCCCTTTACCCGTTTTCTTTCTCACTCATTATTTTAGAACGCAGGTTACTTGGAGGCAATGGGGGTTCTGAGGCCCAGGCCAGCAGGAGGTATGGCAAGGGCACCAAGGACGCGGACGCCGGTGGGTAGGTACAAGAAAGCCCCTACAGCTGATAAGCGGTAGGGGCTTCTTGAGAAGTATTCAGTTAGCGTCGTCGGTCGGTGTCGATGACGTCTACACGCACGTGGTCGCCGTCGTTGATGGCGTTGACCACGGTGCGGATGCTCTTGGCGGTGCGGCCGGAGCGGCCAATCACGCGTCCAAGGTCATCAGGGTTCACGCGAACCTCCAGGGTTTCGCCCCGGCGGCCGGTTTTGGCGCGGACCTGGACGTCGTCTGGGTTGTCGACGATACCCCGAACGAGGTGTTCGAGAGCGTCAGCCAACATGATTACTCAGCTGCTTCCTCAGAAGCTGCTTCTTCAGCAGCCTCTTCTGCGGGAGCTTCTTCAGCCTTGTCCTCGCCCTTGGGGGTGATTGCCTCGGGAAGGATGACGGAACCCTTTTCGGGAACAACGAACTCGGGCTTGGCGTCAACGGGCTTTACGGTTGACTCAGCCTTTTCGCCCTTGGCAGCAGCCAGGTCGCCGGTCAGCTTCAGCAGAGCAGCTACCTGCTCGGTGGGCTGGGCGCCAACGGACAGCCAGTACTGGGCACGCTCTGAGTTGATCTCGATGCGTGAGGGGTTCTCGGTCGGGTGGTAAATGCCGATTTCCTCGATAGCCTTACCGTCACGCTTGGTGCGTGAGTCAGCTACTACAACACGGTAGCGGGGATCGCGGATTTTACCGAAACGCTTCAGACGAATTTTAACAGCCACTGTAGTGGTTTCTCCTGTTTTCTATAACTGTTCGAGGTCAGGGGTCAGCTCGTGGGGCGGGCTTCGTCAAGACCTCTGCGGACACAATTTCTCCCGGATGAGAGGGGCCGGGAAAAATCGAGTACCCGTCAAGTATGCCAGCTCCGCCCCGCTTAATCTAGGGTTACGCTCTATGGAGTAAGCGTGTTGTGAGCAAGCTGACCGTGTTTATTTCTTCAGCGCCTGCTTCCAGCTGACCGAGGTGCCGCCGCGCATAATGTTGGCCCGGTAGATACGGGCACCGAGGCGGGTGAGGAGGGCTGCTGTTGCCAGGGTGAGGGCAAGAGCGAGCAGGGGTTCCCAGAGGGCTACATCTTCGGTGAGTAGGCGGCGGGGCATGGCAATTGAGGAAAGGACAGGCACAAAAGAAACAATCTTGAGCCAGGTTCCTGAGACGTAGATACCGGCGAAGAGGGCGGCGATGAGCACCATGGTGATGGGGTTGGAGAGGTTGGCGATGTCTTCGGTGCGGGCTGCCATGGCGCCGACTGCGGCCCAGATGGTGGCGATAGCTGCGAAGCCAACGACGTAGAACAGGGCGAACCAGCCGACCGAGGGTAGAATCCAACCGAATTCTGAGGCGCTTCCGGTGATTTGCATGCCGACGAGGCCGGCGACTGCGTAGATGGCTACCTGCAGGATGGCGAGCACGATGTTGCCCACGATTTTTCCGGCGAGGAGTTGGCCGAGCGGTATGGCGGTGGCGATGATTTCGACGATGCGATTTTGTTTTTCTTCGACCACGGAGTTGGCGATGGCTACGCCGAAGAGCACGGTGGTCATGTAGAAAATCATGGCGAAGACCATGGCGATGAGGAAGGCCAGCCCTGCATTGCTGTTGCCGGAGAGGACGCTGGTGCTCACCTGGGTGCCTGCGGCCAGGGCTTCAAGGTCAACACCGGCTGAAGTGGCGTTTTCGGCTGTAACGGTGGAGGTGATGACGGCACCCAGTTTAGTGACCAGGCTGTTGTCGGGGGAAGAGTCGAAGACGAGTTCCCAGCCCTGGTCTGTGGGGGCGAGGTAGGCGTCCGCGTCCCCGTCGGCAACGAGGGTGCGGGCGGCGTCCGCGCTGTCGACCTGGGTGGCGGTGTAGCTGGTGTTCTCGTCGCTGCTGGCTTCGGCGGCAGCGACCAGGGAGGTGGCTCGGTCGTCGCTGGTGGCTACGGTGTAGTCGGTTGACCCCGAGCTCATAAAGTAAGGGATGAGGATTGCGGCCAGGATGATGACGAGGGAGAAGATGGTTCCGCCGATGAAAGATTTGTCTCGCAGCTTGACCATGATTTCGCGGGTTGCGACGATTTGCCAGGCGTTTTTGGGGGCGGTACTGGGGCGGGTGGGTGCGGTGTTCATTGGCCGGTGACCTTTCGGTAGATGTCGCCGAGGGTGGGGAGCTGGCGGGAGAACTCGTGTATGTCGTGGTGGAGGCCGGTGCTCAGGATCTGATGGCGGACGCTAGCGAGGTCAGCGCCGGGGGCCAGTTCGAGGACGGCGTCGGTGCCGGACACATCAAGGACTCTGACCCCGGGTAGTTCGCGCAGCCAGGCGGCATCGGCCCCGCCCCGGTAGAGGTAGCGGGGGGTGCCTGATTCTCTGAGTTCGGTGGCGCTGCCTGCGGCTCGCACGGTGCCCCCATGCAGAATAACGACGCGGTCGCAGAGACGGTCTACCAGGTCGAGCTGGTGGGATGAGAAGAGGATGGGGACGCCAACACGCATGAGCTCGCGCATCATGGAGACCATGGTGTCTACGGCTTTAGGGTCAAGGCCAGAGAACGGTTCGTCGAGGATTAGGGCGGTGGGCTGGTGCAGGATAGAGGCTACAATCTGCACCCGCTGCTGGTTGCCGAGGGAGAGGGATTCGAGCTTGTCGTTCAGGCGCTCCCCCAGCCCCAGTTCGGTGAGGTGATTGGTGGCGATGGTGCGGGCGGTGCTGGCGCTCATACCGCGTAGCTGGCCCAGATAGACGAGCTGGGCCAGGATAGCCTGCTTTGGGTAGAGGCCGCGTTCTTCGGGCATGTAGCCAAAACCCGCGCGGTCTGCGGCGGTAATGGGACGGCCGCCGTAGAGTACCTGCCCTTCGGTGGGTTCGAGCAGGCCCATGATCATGCGCATGGTGGTGGTTTTACCCGCGCCGTTAGCGCCGAGGAAGCCGGTCATGGAGCCGGGTTCAACGGTAAAGCTCACCTTTTCTACAGCGGTGGTGGCACCGGGGCCGCTGCCGTAGACCTTGGTGAGGTCGCGGACTTCTATCGTATGGTCGTTCATAAGGGCACTTCCTGTGGCTTGCTTGTACCCCCAAGTCTAGAAAGTCCACGCGAAGAAGAACTCCCCCGCCGGGTGGAGCCGGGCGGGGGAGATTGTGGGCGGACGCCAAGAAGCTAGGTTGAGAATCTAGGCTAGCCCTACCCGGTGGGCAAAAATCACGGCGCCAACCCGGTCACGGCTGTGGGTTTTGGCCAGGATGTTCGATACGTGCGTCTTGACGGTTGCAGCTCCCAGAAAGAGCTTTTCTGCAATTTCCGCGTTGGTGAGCCCCTGGGCGAGCAGTTCCAGGGTCTCTTTCTCGCGCGGTGTCAGGGCTGCAAGAGCAAAGGCATCGTCGGGGCTCAGGTCACTGGTGGCCTGCACTCCCCCAGCCTGTCCCTGCCCGATGCTTCCTGCCGGGTTGGCGGCGTCCTGCCCCTTAGTCTGCTCCACAAAACGGGCGATGAGCGGCAGGGTCATTTCGGGTGAGAGCAGAGCTAGACCCCCGGCAACCTTACGGATAGCAGCAACCAGCTCATCAGCGTCTGAAGTTTTGAGCAGGAAACCGCTGGCACCGGCTTGCAGGGCTGAGAAGAGGTAGTCTTCGCGGTCAAAGGTCGTGAGAATCAGGACGGCTGTGCCCGGCAGCTGCTCGGTCAAGGCGGCGGTGGCGGTGATTCCGTCCATTACGGGCATTTGAACGTCCATGAGCACTACATCGGGGCGGACGCTTGCGGCAAGTTCCAGCGCCTCTTTGCCGTTGCGGGCCTGGCCGACTACCTCGATGTCGTCCTCCATCGAGAGAATGAGGGCGAAACCGGATCGCACCATGTCTTGGTCGTCCGCTAACAGTACTTTGAGGGTCATGAGGCGCTCCTAGAGGCGTCGGGGTCGTGGGTTTCGTCAATGTCTATAGGGAAACGCACCTGCACCTTCCAGCCGGGGGCACCCTGCCTCCGGCCTGCCCAGCAGGTACCACCCAGGGCGGCAGCTCGTTCCCGGATGCCTTGGAGCCCGTAACCGTGGTGGCTGGAATCGGGTATGTACTCTTGGCCTTCTCCCCGCTCTGGGCCGGTGGCAGGGCCGTCATCGGTGACCTCTAATTCAGCCCAGTAGGCACCGGTGCTGCCGCCGGTGCGCAGGGCCAGCACCGCGTTTTGGGCCGCTGAATGTTTGCGCACATTGGTCAGGGCTTCTTGGGCCATGCGGTAGATGGACAGCTGGGTTCCCTGGTGAAGGTGGGTCAGGCGGTCAAGGTCCTGCTCCCCTACCTGCAGCCGGGTCTGGACACCGACCGAGCTCATGTGCTCTACCAGGTCAAAAATTTCAGCGACCTGGGGTTCTTTCGCCGAACCGCCGCCGTGCTCAGCTTCCCCGGCGGCACGCATGACTCGAATCAGGTTCTTCATTTCAGAGACCGAAGAGCGAGCCAGCTTTTCAATGTTGGCCAGGGGCTCTGCTGCCAGTTCAGGTTTCTTGCTCAGGGCCCGGCGGGCTGCTGCTGCCTGAATTCCCATGGATGAGACGTGGTGGCCCACCGAGTCGTGGAGTTCCCTGGCGATGCGCAGGCGGTCGCGGGTCACGGCGTCCTGAGCCATCTGCTCGGCCTGCTGCTCAAGCTGCTGGGCTTGGGCAGCAAGCACGGTTCGCTGGTAGGCCTGGTTCCAGGCGGTTCGCCCCATGAGGGCTGCGCACCCAAAGTAAAAAAGGTTTGTTACCGAGGCCATCACGTATCCGGCGGTAGCCTGGCTCATCAGGCCACCGGAATACTCCTCGATACCTGCCATGCTGTAGGCCGAGTCGGTTACCGCCCAGGCAATCACGATCCAGACGAGGGCGGCGGTGCAGACCAGGGCGTAGACAATCCAGGTCAGGGTGCGGTTTTTGCCCCAGGCTATGCCGGCAAAAAGCACCGCGAAATAGCAGAGCTGGTAGCTCAGGGTGGCGGGCGCTATTTCGGACACATAACTCAGAGCAATGAAGAGGGCGGTGGCTACCAGCATCATGCTCAGCGGGTAGATACGGCGCAGAATCAAGGGCAGGGTCATAGCAGCAGCTGCCCCATAGGAATAGCGAATCTGCTCGGTATCGTCCCCCAGAAAACCCGCAGAGTGGTAGGCGGCATTCAAGAGAAGAGTAGCTGCAAGCACCACGCCCCACACCAGAACATCCTTACGTAAGGACGCCGCCGGTGGGGTGGGCCGCTCCCAGTCGGGGTCTATCTGTGAGAAGGAAAAACGGGTGGCAGTGTTCACCTGTCCACTGTATCAAGACCTAGCACGGGGCAACTCCCCCGATAGAGGGAAAGTACCTACTGTTGGTCGCGTGCCCCGAAGAAGCGTCCCAGCTGCTGGCGGGCAAGCTGCCCAGCCTGCCGACCCAATTTTTGGGTATTGCGCACAACCTTGGGAGCCTTGGGTTCAGGACTTCTCTCTTCCTCTTGCTGAGCTTGGGCCCGTAGCTCTTCGGTCAGTGAGAGGGGGCGAGCCTGATGATGCTCCATCGGGGGGAGCTTTTCTGCGGCTACAACCCGCTGGTAGACCCGGGCGATCAGCATCTCAGCAGCACCGGTAGCTCCTAGAGTCGCTGCTGCAATCAGCGCTGCTCGGGGTGAGCGCCCATGTGTCGCACGTCGGGCTGCCCACAGAGCCAGAGCCCCTGAGGCACCCAGCTGGGCTGCGGCGTCAGCGGTCAGAAGCCAGGGGCGCTGGCGGATTTCGCGGCTGACAGTGCTGAGCGTATCGGTGCCGTTAGGGTAGGCGGTGACGCTTTCCTTGAAACGGTCAAGACCGTTCATATCGGCGGTGAAGCGACGGTAGCCCACGAACTCGTCCAGGCCTACGGCCCCGGTGAGCACTTTGAGGAGTTCTTCGGGCAGTTCCAGAGCGTGAATGGTGGACTCGAGCCCGTCGCTGCTTTCGCAGTCCAGCACGTAGTTGGTCAGGCGGTTAGCGGTTTGCTCATCGAGCCCGTAGAGCCAGATGAGCTGTTCGAGCTGGTCACGGGCGGCTAGCTCCCTGAACGGTGCCGGGAGTAGGCCCGGCAGACTCCAGACCAGGTTGCCCACTTCGCTGGAGACCCGTTCAAGGGCAGAGCCGATTTTTGTGAGGGGTGACCAGCTGAAAGTCAACACGGTGCCCACCAGACCCGAGTCGGGAGTGCCCATGACCTGGTTAACCCAGTCGGTGACGCTACCGGTTTCGGGGCCGGTGGAATCGGCCGGGAGCACGAAGGTCAGGTTCTGGCCAAAGAGGGTTTGTTCAGCCACAATTGAGGGCACGTCCATAGCTTCAAGCAGGTTGGCCAGGGTGCAAGGGTCGGCGGTGAGCAGCGACCAGCCCTTATCGGCAGGCGCCGCCTCGACCTCACCGGCCATGAGCTCAGGCTGCATGTAGGTGGCAAGGTCAGCCATCGACAGTTCCACCAGCGCAGCACTCACCCCGTGCGGGTCAAGGCTCAGGGAATCGGTGCCCTGGGAGAAGGACGCCAGGTGGTAGTCCTCCCCCGGCTTTTGGGGCAGAAGGTCAGCGGCACCCGGGAAGAGAGCGTCCATCTGGGTCAGGAACTTATTCAGGGGCACACCGGGCAGCAGCACCCCGGTGCTGTCGGTCTGCACGGTGCGCAAGGACGCCTGCCCCGGCACCCGCTCGCACAGCACGAAGAGCTGGGCACGGCGTCCGTCCGTCTCAAGGGCCGTCACCGTCGCCACCGACTCTAAATAGCCCGCTAGCTGAGGGGTAATCTCCCAGTTCAGCTCTTCCATCGCGGCCAGAGCCTCTGGGGTGGGGTCGCCGGTCAGCGCCTGAAGCTCCTCTGCGGTAACCTCAGTAGGAATATCTTCAGGCTCTGCCAGGACCTCTTCGCTCCCCTGCTCTGCCTGCATAATCTGCTGAATCAGGTCATCGAACTTATCGGGGTCGGCAGCGAGCTCCTCAACGCTCTTGAGCTCGTCCTCGGTGTACTCATAACTCTGAGCTGGGGCCTGAGCCTGCTCGCGAATCATACCAATAATACTCTCTAGCTGGTCTCTGACCTGCTGCTCAACATCAGAGGGTAAGGACGTCTGGTTACCGGCGTCCGCAAGCTGAGGATCTTCCGCTTCACCGCCGTTAGCAGCTGAAATCAGTTCACGCCAGTCCACCCCTGGCTGCGCACGGTCAATGCGCAGACGCACCCACAGTACATCAGAACCCACAACCTGCCCCCGGGAGGTATTCTGCTGGGCAGGTTCACGCTGTGAATCAGTCATATGCTTAAAATCCTAATCAAGGCTACATCAAAAGGGCAGAGCTCTACCCGGGCTACAGGGGAAGAAAAATCTAGCTGGCAGATCTTTCGCTAGAGAACTCATACACGGCGCCGGTCTGCACAGCGCGGAAAGCCTGTCGCAGACGGTGGGCGTGACGGGGCCCAAAATAATCATCTAAATCTTCAGGAGCAACCCACTCATAGCCGGTGAGCTCTTCCTCCTGCAGGGTAATCGTCGTGGTCGCAGGTAGCACGCCAGCATCATAAATGTAGTAGGTAGAGTCGCCCCAGATACCCATCTGAAGCCCGTGAAAAATTACCAGCAGGCGGCCCGGTTCTAGGTCAAGACCAACTTCTTCAGCTACCTCACGGAAGCAACCGGCCTGCGGGGCTTCGCCAGCCTCTACGGTACCGCCGGGAATAGTCCAGCCATCCTTATAGTTAGGCTTGACCACCAGCATCTTCCCCTCATCATTTCGAATCAGGGCACCGGCTGCCAGACGACGGGTGGGCAGACTGTCAATAAAGGCTTTCAGTTCTTCTTCAGGCAGGTAAGAATCAACCACGGTACTGCTCCTTCTCGACGGGCGGTTACTACACCCAATGTACCGCGCCAGACCACAGCGTAAAAGGTAGAGGAGCCCTTGCACTCTCTCAGCAGAACTGGCCCCTCCCCACAAGCGTCCTTAAAAACCACAGGGCGGGGGTAAGCCAACTGCTTACCCCCGCCCTATGAGCAGGTTTTACTTGAGGAACTTCTCGAAGCCCTTAGGCAGGTTCAGATCCTCAGGCTTCACATCCTGGGCCTGCTGACCAAAGGCCGAGCCCAGAGCAGCCTGCTGTTTAGCTGCTGCTGCCTGCTCCTGCTGGGCGCGCTTTGCCGGGTTGCCAGAACGAGCCTTCTGTTTGCCCTTACCCTTGCCCTTGTTCTTACGGGCAGCACCACCGGCAGCGGCCATACCGGGCATCTGCATGCCACCGGGCATACCGGCCATATTGCCGCTAGCCAGCTTCTTCATCATCTTCTGCGCCTGGGCAAAACGCTCCATGAGCATGTTGACCTCAGAAACGGTCACACCGGCACCCTTAGCGATACGGGCACGGCGGGATCCGTTAATAATCTTGGGAGCCACGCGCTCGTGAGGGGTCATGGAGCGCACGATTGCCTCGACGCGGTCGATTTCCTTCTCGTCAAAGTTCTCCAGCTGCTGACGAATCTGGGCTGCACCCGGCATCATCATGAGCAGCTTCTTCATGGACCCCATCTTGCGAATCTGCTGCATCTGGGCCAGGAAGTCTTCAAAGGTGAAGTCTTCCTGGTCAACGAACTTCTTTGCCATGCGGTCAGCTTCGGCCTTGTCCCAAGTCTGCTCGGCCTGCTCAATCAGGGTGAGCACGTCACCCATGTCGAGAATACGGCTGGCCATGCGGTCAGGGTGGAACTGCTCAAAGTCGGTAACGTTTTCACCGGTTGAGGCAAACATGATGGGCTTGCCGGTTACCGAAGCAACTGACAGGGCGGCACCACCGCGGGCGTCACCGTCCAGCTTAGAGAGCACAACGCCGGTAAAGTCGACACCCTCGTTGAAGGCGTTAGCGGTGTTGACGGCGTCCTGACCAATCATGGCGTCGATGACGAAGAGAACTTCGTTAGGTTCAATAGCGTCACGGATGTCGCGGGCCTGCTGCATGAGCTCGGCGTCGACGCCCAGGCGGCCTGCGGTATCGACAATGACCACATCGTGCAGCTTGGCGCGGGCCTCAGCTACACCATCGCGGGCAACCTGGACAGGGTCACCGGTGGGTACGTCGAATTCGCTGGTGACGCCGGGGTGCGGGGCGTAGACGGGCACGCCAGCGCGCTCACCCACCACCTTGAGCTGGTTGACGGCGTTGGGGCGCTGAAGGTCAGAGGCCACCAGCATAGGGGTGTGGCCCTGCTTCTTGAGCCAGTGGGAAAGCTTACCGGCCAGGGTGGTCTTACCGGCACCCTGCAGACCGGCCAGCATGATGATGGTGGGGCCGGTCTTGGCCATGTTGATACGGCGGGTCTGGCCGCCCAGGATGTTGACCAGCTCTTCGTTGACAATCTTGACGATCTGCTGGGAGGGGTTGAGGGCTTCGGAGACCTCGGCACCCAGGGCGCGTTCCTTGATGTGGGAGGTAAATTCGCGGACGACGGGGACGGCCACGTCGGCATCCAGCAGGGCACGGCGAATCTCGCGAACTGTAGCGTCAATATCTGCTTCAGTCAGCTTGCCTTTGCCGCGCAGGTTTTTGAAGGTTGCTGTCAACCGGTCTGAGAGTGAATTAAACACGGGCTGTGCACTACTTTCGTGGCTGGATGGGCGTCACGGGCTTAACCGGCCCGCTAACAAATTTAAGAATCAGCTATTAAGAATAACGTATGTGGGCAAGAAGCCGCCGGGTTTGCGCGGTTGAGAGTCAGAATCCCTGTTTCGACACTTTCGCCGGTTTTCAACGGCTAGACCGTCGAAAACCGGCGAAAGGGTGGAAACTTAGACGTTGGTCCTATTCCTTGACCCAGCCTGCGTTGATGTAGGCGGACGGGTTGGCGTAGGGGCGGGCGAAGAGGAAGGCACCGTAGTTGGCCAGGTTGGTCTTGCAGAACCAGATTTCGGGGCCGTTGATGATGGGGATCATGGTGGCCACCTCTGCCATGTGCTTCTTCTCGATTTCGTTGGACAGGGCGTTACGCTCTTCCATTGATTCGATGGTGCGCAGGCGCTCACACATCGCGTCGATTTCGTCAGTGCCGATACCGTTGTAGGTGGTGGAGTGGTAGAAGTACTCTGCTGAACCCGATGCATCTTCACCCAGGATGCCGTAACCGGAGAAGGTCACGTCGTATTCCTTGTTGCCGATGACGGTGGAGAAGTTCGCGTCGGGCTGGTTATCGATAGTGCATTCGATGCCGGCAGCCTTCATCTGCTGCACAATGGTCTGGGCAGTGGCTGACGCTACCGGGTCATCACCAAAGGTGGTAATGGCAAACTTAGCGTTGCCTGATGAGTTTGCGAGGTACTCGCCACTTTCGCTGTAGCCTGCGTCGGTCAGGATTTTCTTAGCTGCCTCTGCACCGGTTTCGGTCGGGTAGTTGTCCTGGTAGTCGGTGGCGAAGGGCATGAGCATCATAGAACCGGGTACTTCTTCAGTCCAGTTCAGACCGTTGAAGCGGACGGCTGCAATGGCCTGGCGGTCAATTGCGGCGAAGATAGCGCGGCGCAGAGCGGTATCGGTGAGTCGCTCAGGGTTGATGACCAGGCCACCGGCGTAGAGGTTCTGGCCGCGGCGGGGTTCAGCGCCGCTGGTGCCGTCAATGTCGTTGTAGGCGGTCAGGCTGTTTGCGGTTACAGCATCGATTTCGCCGTTGCGGAAGGCTGCGCGGGCGGCGGCGGCTTCCATCTGGCGGAAGGTGATCCGTTCGAGCAGGGGCTTTTCACCCCACCAGTTCTCATTGGGGACGACGGTGAGCACCTTCTGGGCGGAATCCCAGTTATCGACCTTGTAGGGGCCAGAGAGGTAGTCATTGTTGATGGTATCGAGCAAGCCATCGTTGAAGATTGCGGGGTCTTCCATGGCGGGGTGGACCAGGCCGGTGCCGAAGAGGCCCTCGATAGGGTAATAGGGTTCGGTCATGGTGATCTTGACCGAGTAAGCGTCTCCGTCTTCTTCGATAGAGGCGATGTGGGCATAAACGCCGGGATCAACGATGTTGTAGCCCTCTTCGGTGAGGGTCTTGTGGGTGACCTGCAGGGCCTTGATGTCGACGGGGGTACCGTCGTTGAACTTGGCCTCGGGGTTGAGTTTGATGGAGACGGTTTGCACACCGTCGGTTTCGGTGGACTCGTAGGAGAGGCAGTAGTCGGTGTTGATGCTGTACTCGCCGGTAGCGTTGGTCTTCCAGAGGCCGCTGACGGTGGCGGTGTTGACCGCTGCCATGACGTTGAGGTTGGAGGTGGTGTAGCCGGTCTGGGTAGCGACATTGAAGTTAGGGCCCAGGGTTGCAACACCCAGGGTGAGGGTTCCGCCGGTTTGTAGCTCGGAGCGGTCACGCTCGTTGATGGAGACGAGCTGGGAAATATCGTCACCGGCGGCTGCTGCTGAAGCGGTAGCGGCTGAGGTTGTGTTACCGGATCCGCCACAGGCTGCCAGCAGGCCGGTCATGCCGGCTACGCCTGAGACGAGGAAGAAGGACCTGCGGTTGATGTTGAGCTGTGCAGACATGATGCCACCCCTTGTTCAAAAGATAGTTCGAAAGAAAACAGTTCAGAAGAACTTAATATTCGCCACACCATCTGTGTGATTGAGACAACCCTAGCAGAAAAAAATGCATTACCCACCACCCCCACCAACCCCCTCTCTCACATATTGAGATTTTTTATTTACAATAAAATCAAGGAATAATTAAGGAAATCTAAACGCTACGCATGGATTTAGTCAAAAATCTTTTGACAAAGAAATATTGACGGAGAAGTTTTTAAAAAATAATATTGAGACATGAAACACATAAATAAAATTTTACTTTCCGCAGCTGCTACATCACTTCTAGCGATTTCAGGATTTGCGCCTGCAAATGCGCATAGTCTGCCATCTAGAGGCGGTGGGGAGTGCGCCCCATTAAGCGTATCTCCTCTGACCACTTCATTATCCTCGAGCTCTAATCCAGCTTGTGGCGGAGGTGGCGGAGGCTCCGTAGGTTGCTTTAGACTGGCTGGTGGAATAATTCGGTGCTGGTAGATAAATACCAGATAAATTTTAGGCGGGATATCTGTACAAAATATCCCGCCTAAAATTTATCGAAAGAATATAAGGAGCAAGGCGTTTTCAACGCCTTGCTCCTTTTAAGTTTATTCAAAAGACTGGTAAAGCAGGCTCACAGCGAACCCGTTGGCTCGTGCTTGAGGTACACCTCAATATGTATGGACCGAAGAAACCAATAGAAAGCGTAAGCCTGCAAAACCTTTTGAGTGAACTCTAATATTTTTACTTCATCCAGCCCATGCGGGTCCAGAGCTGGGGGTTAGAAGCAGGTGCGCCGAACATAGCAGCACCGTAGTTGGCCAGGCTCTTCTTGCAGTACTGAATATCCGGACCATTAAAGACGGTGCCCAGGGTTGCAAACTCGGCCATGAACTTCTTCTCGATCTCGTTGCACTTAGCCATGCGCTCGGCGTCATCCTCAATCTGCTCCATCTCAGCAATCATGGCATCGATTTCAGGGGAGCCTGCGGCACCATCAAGGTTAGCTGAGTGGTAGAACTGACGGGCAGCGGTCGTTGCATCATATCCAACGCCATAGCCCGAGAAGGTCATGTCGTATTCCTTATTGCCAACCACCGATGCAAAGTTAGCATCAGGCTGCTGGTCGATAGAGCACTCAATACCGATAGCCTTCATCTGCTCAATCATGGTCTGCGACATTGCTGCGCCCACAGGATCATCACCGAAATTGGTAATGCGGAAGCTAGCATTCACGCCATCCTTAGCGTAGAAGTCGCCGTTCTTGGTGTAACCTGCATCTTCCAGAATCTTCTGGGCAGCCTCAACCCCGCGCTCTTCGGGGTAGTTATCTGAGTAATACTCAGAGATAGGCAGAAGCATCATAGAGCCGGGGGTCTCTTCGGTCCAGTTCAGACCCTGGAAGCGGATATCAGAGATTGCCTTACGGTCGGTGCCTGCAAAGATAGCGCGGCGCAGGGCAACATCCTGAATGCGGGCAGGGTTCAGGTTGAGGCCACCAGCGAAGAGGCGCAGAGCGCGGCGGGGCTCGGCATCTGCGGTGCCCTCAACGTCCTTGTAGGCTGCCTGGGTTCGTGCGCTAACAGCATCGATTTCGCCGTTACGGAAGGCTGCACGGGCTGCGGCGGCCTCCATCTGACGGAAGGTGATGCGCTCCAGCAGAGGCTTAGTGCCCCACCAGTTCTCGTTGGGAACTACCGAGAGACGCTTTTCAGTAGAGTTCCACTCTTCCAACTTGAAGGGACCTACCGCGTAGTCGGGGTTGGGGTTATCAGTATAAGCGTTATTGAAGACTTCGGGGTCGCGCAAAGCCGGGTGCAGAAGAGCTCCAAAGATATTGTCAGCCGGATAGTAGGGCTGGCTCATAGTTACCACAGCGGAGAAGGCATCGCCATCTTCTTCAATGGACTCAATGAACTCGTACATACCAGAGTTGACGATGTTGTAGTCACCGTCAGCCGAACGGAATACCTGCCAGGAGGTACGCAGGGATTCAATGTCAATGGGGGTGCCATCGTTGAACTTGGCCTTGGGGTTGAGCTTGACACGAATGGTCTGCACGCCGTCAACGGTTTCAGCCTCGTAAGATTCACAGAAGTCAGGGTTGACCGAGGGGGTACCATCAAAGTCTGACTGCCAGATACCGCTGGTCATTGAAGTGTTGAAAGTCGACAGAACAAAGGAGTTATCCGCTGCGTTGCCGTTCTGGGAAGTGTTGTTAAAATCTGGACCAAGCGTGCCAACAGGCAGAGTCAGAGTGCCACCGGTCTGCAGGTTAGCTACATCCTGTGCGTTAATCTGAGCTTCGACCCTAGCACCGGCAGAAGCCATGCTTGCGCTAGCTGCGCTAGTGGTGGTTCCACCGGAGCTACCACAGGCGGTCAGCAGGCCGATGGTGCCCAGGGTACCGGTACCCCACAGCAGGGTGCGACGGTTCAGAACGATATTCTTGTTCATTCTCTCTTCTCCTTTGTAAAGAGGATGGGGGTGAGACACATGTGTGATGGTTCACATCACATAGTACACATGAGATTTAGCTCATAGCAACTTTGTGTTCGGGATAATGACAGGCAAACTGGTGATCCTCACCGGCAGATGACAGCACCGGCTGGTTCTGGGTGCAGTTGCGCTGCTTATCTTCAGGCAGGAGCTTGAAAATCGGGCAGCGGGTTGCAAAAGCACAGCCCTCAGGAGCATTAACAGGTGTAGGCAGATCACCCTCAAGCATGATGCGCTGGCGGTTGGCCTCTACCTCAGGGTCAGGCACCGGAATCGCGGAGAGCAGGGCCCGGGTGTAGGGGTGGACGGGGTTATCGAAGACCGCATCTACATGACCGATTTCAACGATTCGGCCCAGGTACATGACAGCTACCCGGTCAGATGCATGGCGAACCACCGCCAGGTCGTGGGCCACCATGAGGTAGCTGAGGCCCAGCTCAACACGCAGCTTTTCAAGCAGGTTGATAACGCCTGCCTGCACCGAAACGTCCAGAGCCGAAACGGGCTCGTCCAAAGCAACCAGTTTGGGGTTCACGGCCAGAGCTCGTGCAATGCCGATGCGCTGACGCTGACCACCCGAGAACTGGTTGGGGAAGCGGTTGACGTGGTCAGGTTGCAGGCCCACCGTCTTCATGAGCTCCAGCACCCGCTTCTTGATGTCTTTCACAGCCCAGCCCTGGTTAATCAGGGGCTCAGCCAGTACCTCATAGACAGTGAAACGGGGGTCAAGGGCACCGGTGGGGTCCTGGAAGACCATCTGCTGGTTCTTACGCAGGGCATTGAGTTCAGAACCGCGAAGACCCTGCTTGTTTGAGACGCCGTCAATGACAATCTCACCGTCAAGGTCCTTGTTAAATTCCATGATTTCCAGCAAGGTGGTGGTCTTACCGCAACCAGACTCACCTACAATCGAGAAGCACTCACCCTCACGGATATCAAAGCTGACGCCGTTAACGGCCTTCACGGTACCTACCCGGCGCTTGAAGAGCGCCCCCTTGGTCAGCGGGAAGAACTTCTTAACATCCTTGACCTCAAGCACCGAGGCCCGCTGCTCACGCGGCAGGGCATCGAGCTCAGAAACAGGGATCTGGGGTACAGGGAACATCTGCTCCGGGCGCTCGTTCACAAACCGGTCAGCAAAAAGGCAGGCAGCTCGGTGGTTTCGGGCCGTACCCGCAACCTCTTTCAGTTGAGGCTCAATCACGCGGCACTCGTCCGTAGCCACCGGGCAGCGATCGGCAAAGGAGCAGCCTTTAACCTCGTAGAGCAGGTTGGGGGGTGTGCCCTCAATCGGAACCAGTGACACCTTCTCCTTGCGGTCTACGCGCGGCACAGCGCCTAGCAGACCGATGGTGTAGGGCATAGAGGGCTTCTTGTAGAGATCCTCGGCAACCGCATGTTCAACCGCCTTACCGGCGTACATGACGATGATTTCATCAGCCATGCCCGCCACGATACCCAAATCGTGGGTAATCATGATGGTTGCAGCGCCGGTCTCCTCCTGGGCCTTCTGCATAACCTCAAGCACCTGGGCCTGAATCGTTACGTCGAGCGCAGTGGTGGGCTCATCGGCAATCAGCACACGCGGCTCATTGGCAATGGCCATAGCAATCATCACGCGCTGGCGCATACCGCCAGAGAACTCGTGGGGGAAAGACTTGAGTCGGCTCTCAGGTGAAGGAATACCCACCATGCGCAGCAGCTCAACAGAGCGGGCCTTGATGGCCTGGGCACTCATGTTCTTGTTGTGAACCTTGAGCACCTCGGCAAGCTGGTGGCCGATGGAAAACACCGGGGTCAGGGATGAGAGGGGATCCTGAAAGACCATCGAGATATCTTTACCTCGATACTCGCACATCTGCTTATCAGAAAGCCCCAGAAGCTCAGTACCGTTGTACTTAATAGAGCCGGTGATATCAGCGGTGGTGGGGTGCAGGCCCATGATTGCCATAGAAGCTACGGACTTACCGGAGCCAGACTCACCCACAATACCCAGGGTTTTGCCTGCATACAGGTCGAAGTCAATGCCGCGCACCGCATGCACAATACCGTTTTCTGTATTGAACTTGACGTTGAGGTCCTTGACGCTCAGTACTGGTGTAGTGCTCATTTACTTCTTCTTTTTCTTAACTTTGCCAACGGAGAGGGAGGTGGGGTCAAAGGCGTCACGCAGACCGTCATTCATCAGGGCCAGGGGGCCTACCAAGAGGAAGAAGAACAGCAGCGGGATCCAGAACATCCAGGGCAGGGTGTTAATCTGGCTCGATGCCTGGGCGATCAGGGAGCCCAGAGAGAAGTTGGGGTACTTGACGCCAATACCGATGAAGGTGAAGGAGACCTCAGCCAGAATCGCTGCGGTAATACCGCGGGTGAACTCCAGAACCATGAGCGACCCAATGTTGGGAACCAGGTGGCGCCACACAATCTTCATGGGGTGCACACCCATGTAGCGGGCAGCCTTCACGTAGTCGCGGGAAATCAGTGACATAGCCATAGCTCGAATCACACGGGCCGTGTACATCCAGCTAAAAATCAGGAGCACGATGGTCAGCAGCAGCCAGCCGGGCACGTTTTCGCGAAGGCCCTGACCGCCAGCACCGTTGACCACGATAGCAACTACCAGCAGGCTGGGAGCCATAATCAGGGTTTCCAGCGCAAAGAGCATGGTCTTATCGACCTTGCCACCAAAGTAGGCCATCACACAGCCGTAGACTGCCGCGAAGATAACCGATACACCGCCCACAATCAGGCCGATAAAGACCGAAGTGCGCACCGCCTCAACCATCTGGGCGTAAAGGTCGGTTCCAGCACTGGTAGTACCGAACCAGTGGGCGGCGCTGGGGCCGGTTGAGATATAGAAGGGGTCGATGGTGGTGGTATCCCACTGGGCCAGCAGGCCACCAAAGAAGCCAAAGGCTACCACCAGCAGGAAGACAACCAGGCCAAAGGCTGCCGCCCGGTTACGCATAAAGCGGCGGAAGATAATCTTGCTCTTGCTGATAATCTCAAAATCAGCGTTAGCCTGATCCACGCGGGTGATAATCCCGGTCATGTTGTTATGGTCTAGCGAAGGTGAATTGCTCATGAGATTCTCACTCGGGGATCGACGATGGTGGTAGCAATATCAGCAAGAATTGCGCCTACCGCAAAGATGAAAGAACCGTAGGCCAGGGTAGCTACCGCCGCGTTGACGTCCTGTGCGCCAATCGCCTGCACCGACCAGAGGCCAACACCGGGCCAGGCGAAAATCATTTCGGCGAAGATACCGCCGGTGAAGATAGCCGGGACAGTAAAGGCGATGGACTGGGCCACGGGGATGAAGGAAACGCGCAGGGCATGACGGCGAATAGCCTGGTTGCGGGTCAGGCCCTTGGCTCGGGCAGTACGCACGAAGTCGGCGTTGACGCTATCGAGCAGGTACTGGCGCTGGGCAATCTGGTAGCCGCCCCAGCTCATAATCGTGATACAGAAGGTAGGCACGATGTAGTGGGCAGCCAGGTCAATGATGTAGGGCAAACCCGGCTCCACACCGGGGGACGAGATACCGGTGACGAAGAAGATGCGCTCCCCCGCCATGTTGTTGATGGCCACTGCACCGAGCTGCACCATGAAGTAGGCGATGGGGGCAGGCAGAATGTACACCAGGTAGGAGTAGCCGGTGATAACGCGGTCAGAGAACTTGTACTGACGGGCTGCTGAGTAAACGCCCAGGGCAACACCGATAATCAGCGAAAGAATCACAGCCACAATGTAGAGGCGGGTTGAAACCCACACGCGCTGGCCGAATTCAGCGTTGATGTAGGCGCCGTTGGGGCTGCGGCCCCAGTCCCAGTGCAGAACAACATTGGTCAGCCACTGAACGTAGCGTTCCCAGGCGCTCATCGAGGGGTCAAGGTTCAGGGCAGCAAAGTTGCGCTGAATCTGCTCCGGAGTGGGCCGGGGAATGCGCTCCTGCTCGAGCAGGGCGGGGTTAAGGGAGGTAACGGCCAGGAAGTAACCGCCGGTGGTCGTCAAGAAAATCATGACGGCGTAGACGGCGATGCGCCTTAAGAGGTACTTAATCATGCGGCGACCTCGTTCGTGGGATGAAACATTGTGTGTGCCTTTACGGGTTCTGCCAGCGTGTGACACCTGACATAAGATGACGTAATGAATTGAGTATATTTTGTCGCACCCATCACATCAAGTAAGGCCCTCTTATTGTGCGCTCCTTGCAGCAGCGCCGACGCCTCCCCTACCTACCCTCAAGCACCCCACCGGGCTGAAAAAACCCGAAAAACCGGCGGGCGGCGTCCGCTCCCTACACCCACCCCCAGCTTTTCCTTGCCACGATGCTTCACAAATTATTAATAATTCATGTCAGATAGCGGGCCCTCCCCCACAGCAAAAGGGCACCCGCTTATGCAGGTGCCCCGTCTACCCATCGGTGCTTACAGGTCGATTTCTAGCAGAATCGGCGTGTGGTCCTGGCGCGGGCCTGAATCAATCATTTCTGAAGCCCGCACTTTCTCAGCGACCCGGTCTGATACCAGCCAGTAGTCAATGCGCCAGCCTGTGTTGTTGATCTTTGAGGTACGGGATCGCTGGGCCCACCAGGTGTAGGCTCCGGCGACGTCCCCGTGCAGGTGGCGGAAGGTGTCGGTAAAACCCCGGGAGAGAATATGGGTAAAGCCCTCGCGCTCTTCGTCGGTGAAGCCGGGTGAGCGGCGGTTAGCCTTGGGGTTGGCCAGGTCAATTTCGGTGTGGGCAACGTTGAAGTCGCCGGTTGCAAGCACGGGCTTGGAGGCGTTCAGACCGGCAAGATAATCGGCGTAGAGACGGTCCCAGACCTGGCGGTCAGGCAGACGGCGCAGCCCGTCTGAAGCGTTGGGGGTGTAGACCTGGGTGACGTAGAAGTCCTCAAATTCCAGGGTAATCATGCGCCCTTCTGCATCCATGGTGGTGGGGGCAGAAAGGCGGGGGTAGGTGACGGTGGGCTCTAGCTCCTGCTTGTAGAGGAACATGGTGCCCGCATAGCCCTTGCGGGCCGGTTCGTCGGAAGATACCCAGGCGATCTTGTAATCGGGGAAGTAGGCATGCAGGGCTTCGAGATGTTTCTTGGTGGGTCCCTTGGCTGAAAGCTTGGTTTCTTGGAGGGCAAGGACGTCGGGGTTCAGCAGGGCGATGGAGGCAAAGACATCGCGCGAGAGCAGGGCACGGGCCGACTCACTGGTGAGTGCAGCATTGAGTGAATCAACATTCCAGGAGACAAGTTTCATGCCCTCTAGTCTACCCGGCACTCCCCTGCCGCCGCCCTGACCTCGTCCGCCCCTCCCTGCTAGCTCTCCTGCCTAGACCGCAAAAGGTGAGGGCAGACCCACGAAACCGTGGGTCTGCCCTAGATCTGTAGGACGCTTGTGTTTAGATGGCGGAGACGCCGCGTTCTCCGGTGCGCACCCGAACCACCTCGTCCACGCTGCTCACCCAGATTTTGCCGTCCCCGGCGCTGCCGGTGTTAGCGGTGGCGATGATCAAGTCGATGATGTCCTCCGCCCGATCAAGATCAGCCAGGATTTCCAGTCGAATTTTAGGAATCAGGCGAATGTCGTATTCCTTGCCGCGGTAGACCTCTACGTGCCCGTGCTGGCGTCCGTAGCCCTGGGCTTCTGACACCGTCATCCCGTCGACCCCAAAGTTTTCGAGGGCCTGGCGGATGTCGTCGAATTTTTCGGGCTGAATCAAAGCGGTAATAAGTTTCATAGCGTGAATTCCCTCTAGTTTTTAGCGAAGGCACCGGAGGTGCCACTCGACATGGCGTAGGCGGTTTCAGCGTGCTGGGCCAGGTCGATACCCTGGATCTCCTGCTTCTCGCTGACCCGGAAACCCATGGTGCGGTGAATCGTGATCACAATCAGCAGGGTCACAACCGCGCAGTAGGCCATAGAAATCAGGGTTGCAACGGTCTGGGTGACCAGCAGGCCTAGACCTCCACCGTAGAAGAGACCTGCAGTTCCGGTAGCCGGGGTTGCGATAAAGCCCAGAGCCAAAGTGCCGATGAGACCGGAAACCAGGTGTACACCCACTACGTCAAGAGAATCGTCGTAGCCCAAGCGGTACTTGAGGCCCACTGCCCAGCCTGAGGCGATACCCGAGATAAAGCCCAGAGCTAGGGCACCAACCGGATCGACGTTAGCGCAGGCCGGGGTGATAGCGACCAGACCCGAGACCAGGCCGGACGCCGCCCCCAGGGAGGTCACGTGGCCGTCACGGATGCGCTCCAGTAAGGCCCAGCCCAGCATGGCAGCTGCCGGGGCTGCAAGGGTGTTGACCCATATCAGACCTGCCTGGGCGCCGTCCGCAGCAGCCCCCACGTTGAAACCGAACCAGCCGAACCAGAGGATAGCTGCACCGAGCATGACCAGGGGCAGGGAGTGGGGGCGCTGGTTTGGGTCTTCCCCAAAGCCCTTGCGAGCGCCCAATACCAGGGCCAGGATCAAACCTGCTACACCGGCGTTGATGTGGATAACCAAGCCACCTGCGAAGTCAATCGCTTCGCCGAACATAGCCCCGATGAAGCCTTCTTCACCGAAGAGACCGCCGCCCCACACCATGAAGGCCAGGGGGCAGTAGACCAGGGTGAGCCAGAGGGGCACAAAGATGCACCAGGCTCCGAAGCGGGCGCGATCCGCGATAGACCCTGAGATGATAGCCACCGCGATGATAGCGAAGGTGGAGCTGAAGGCTACCGAAAGAAGGTTGGTGCCGCCGTCCGCAAGCGTAGCTGATAGGCCAAAATCGTTAAAGGGTGAGCCGACGATGTCGTGGATGAGGGCATCTCCCCCGCTCATGCTGTAGCCCCAGAGTACCCAGCAGACACCAACGAGACCCATGGAGATGACCGACATCATCATCATGTTGAGTGCTGACTTGGCTCGCGTCATACCGCTGTAGAAGAGAGCGAGACCCGGCGTCATGAACAGAACAAGTGCCGCGGCAACCACGGTCCAAACATCACTAGCGGTGAGTTCCATACCTGTTACCCCTTTCAAAACCCGTAAAGAAAACCTGTGTGCCGGTAGACCGGCTCTTGGTGTGTTGACAGTTTCTATTGTTCTCTGCGCGTGTTTCGGCTGCTTGCGCATGGAGTTTCGCTCCGGTTACAGGTGCCCTCCCCGTGTTGCGGGTATGAAAACACCGGTTACGGGGGTGTTTCGGGCGGTAACGGGCAGGTTACCGGCCCTCTTAGCGGGCATGAAAAACCGGGGGAACTGTTAGAAACAGTTCCCCCGGTTCCTAGATGAACTCAGGTTGTACTTTAGTCGAGGAGAGCGTCGACAAAGGCACCGGGCTCGAAGGGCGCCAGGTCGTCAGGGCCCTCACCCAGGCCGATGAGCTTGACCGGCACACCCAGCTCTTCCTGGATAGCAACTACGATGCCGCCCTTGGCTGAGCCGTCGAGTTTGGTCAGCACGATACCGGTAATCTGAACCACCTCGGAGAAGACCTTGGCCTGAATCATGCCGTTCTGGCCGGTGGTGGCATCAATGACCAGGAGCACCTCGGTCACGGGCGCTTCCTTCTCAACCACGCGCTTGATTTTGCCCAGCTGGTCCATCAGCCCGGCCTTGTTCTGCAGGCGTCCGGCGGTATCGATCATGACGGTATCAACACCGCGGGCCTTGCCCTCGCGAATAGCTTCGAAGGCAACGGAAGCAGGGTCGGCGCCGTCCTTCTCTGAGCGGACGGTATCAACACCCACCCGATCGCCCCAGGTCTGAAGCTGGTCGGCCGCTGCCGCACGGAAGGTATCAGCCGCACCCAGTAGCAGATTCTTCTCTTCAGCGACCATCACGCGGGCCAGCTTACCCACTGTAGTGGTCTTGCCGACGCCGTTGACGCCCACAACGAGCACAACGCCGGGGTTGCCATCGGCACCATCTAGCGCCAGGGAGCGGTCGGTATCTTCACCCACGATAGTAAGAAGTTCCTCACGCAGCATCTGCTTAACGTGGGCGGGGTTCTCGGTGCCCTCCACGCGTACACGCTGCTGCAGAGCCTCCACCAGGCGAGCGGAGGGCTCAGCACCCAAGTCTGCTAGCAGTAGGGTTTCTTCGACCTCATCCCAGACGTCCTGGTCAATCTTGTCGCGAGAGAGCAGAGCCAGCAGCCCCTTACCCAGCAGGTTATTGGACCGGGAAAGGCGGGCGCGTAGGCGCACCAGTCGCCCCTGGGCGGAGGCCGGACGCTCGATCGTGGTAACCGGGCCGTCAGCGCTATCAGAGGGTAGGTCATCAGAATCGCGGGTGCCCTCGTAGCCTTCCTTAGGGGCTTTGGGGCCGCGCAGCAGAACGGCGAGTACGCCGCCTAGAATCAGCACACCCAGAAGTATGTACACAATGAGAGTTAGAGAATCGTTCACCCTTCTAGCTTGCCATATTCTCCCCGCCCCATACAGCCCCGATGATGGGAGTAGAATGCACTTCTGCACAGCGCCACCCCACAACAGCAGCCATTGTGAGCTAAGATACTTTTCGGAACGATAGATACAGCACAGAGGCACCACAACACACGCACATGAGTAACCACATACCCACCCCCTCCATGGATACCGGGGCTATCCCCATCATCCCCGAATTAGTACGGCAGGAAAGCCGCACTCAAAAGCCGAGCGCAACCAAAGCCGTCAAGGTACCCACCCAGATCAAGGTGCTCATTGCAGCCTCCTTTCTGATAGCCCTCGGCTACGGACTCGTAGCCCCGGTCCTCCCAGGATTTGCCCGCAGCTTTGACGTGGGTGCCATGGCAGCGACCTTCGTTGTCTCTGCCTTCGCCCTCTCCCGCCTGGCCTTCGCGCCGGCGTCCGGTCGCCTCATCTCCCGCTTCGGGGAGCGCCGCATCTACTCAGCGGGCCTCATTATCGTGGGGCTGGGCTCCATCGGAGCCGGTCTTTCGGTCAACTACCCAATGCTCATTGTCTCCCGTATTGTAGGCGGAACCGGTTCGGTCATGTTTACCGTAGCGGCCATGGGTATTCTGGTGCGCAACTCTCCCCCCACTATTCGGGGTAAGGTCTCGGGCTACTTTGCTACGTCCTTCCTGCTGGGCAATATCTTGGGGCCGGTACTGGGCGCAGCGGCTTCCTCTCTGGGCATGCGGATGCCTTTCTTTGTTTATGCCGCGATGCTCCTGTGCGCAGCTCTGGTAGTTCTTACCCAGCTCAAGGACGAGCCGCAGGAAGTCAACCTCAACACCCAGGGCATTGCTATTCCCAAGCCCGAACTCAAACTGGCTGACGCCCTCAAATTCACCAACTTCAAAGCCGCCCTGGTAACTAACCTGGCGGTAGGGTGGAGCGTCTTCGGGCTACAGTCCACCGTGGTCCCTCTTGCCGCGGTAGCCCTCCTGGCCAACCTGCATGCCGGGGAGGCTGGCTACGATGCCGCTGTTGCCGGGGCCAAGCTGGCAGGCTTTACCCTCGCTACCTATGCAGCTGGCAATGCCCTTGTACAGATTTATTCAGGCAAGATGGGCGATAAGATCGGCCGCCGCCCCATGATCTTTTCTGGGCTGATTCTGGCGGGAATCGTCACTATCGTCTTCGGCATCATCACCCATCCCGCGGTCTTTGTAGGTGCGGCTGTGCTTCTCGGTATCGCCTCAGCCCTGCTCGGGCCCTCCCTGCAGGCTGCCGTGTCAGACATCGTGGGCAATAAGCGCTCCGGTGGCCAGCCCCTGGCCTACTATCAGATGGTTTCGGACATCGGCCTCATCGTTGGCCCGCTTGTAGCCGGCTTTATCATCGATGCCTGGGGCTTCTTCCCCACCTTCATCGTCGCAGGTTCCCTGCTACTTCTTGCAGCTATCGGCTGGTTCCCCGGCTACCGGCCCAAGTTCCCGGCCGATATAGCCGACGAGGGCTACACCGGCAGGTAGAACTCTTAGTCCTCTAAGCGATGAGAAAGGACGGTCGAAACCCCCTGCCGCATGGAAATGCCGTAAAGGGTATCAGCCTGAGCCATGGTGCGCTGGTGGTGGGTAATCATCAGCAGCTGGGACTTCTCCCGAAGTTCCGCCAGCACCTCCAGCAGGCGGCCTAGATTCCGGTCATCAAGCGCCGCTTCCACCTCATCGAGCACATAGAAGGGGGCTAGGCGAGCCATAAAGACTGCCAGCAACAGTGCCAGTGAGGCCAGGGTGCGCTCGCCGCCAGAGAGCAGGGATAAGCGGGTAACCTTCTTGCCAGCAGGCTTGACCCGGATATCAAGGCCGCTGTGTTCCAGGTCGTTGGGGTCTGCCAGTACCAGCTCGGCCTGCCCGCCGGGAAAGAGCAGAGCAAAAATCCGGCTAAACTCCACCTGCACATCGGCTAAGGCCCGGGTGAAAGAGGACTCAATATGACCGGTCACATCTTTCATCACGGCCCGTAGGTCAGATCTCGATGCCTTGATGTCCTTAATCTGCTGGCGCAGGTAGCTGTGACGCTGCTCTAGGGCTTCGTATTCTTCAAGGGCCAGGGGGTTGATGGCTCCAAAGCGGGCCAGTTCTGCCTCAGCTGCTACCAGGTGAGCTTCAAGAGATTCGCGGGGCAGATCACTCACTTCCCTGGTTTCGAGCAGGGTGTCGAGACTGAGCCCCAGGTCCTTCTCCACCCGCCGGGCAAGGGCTTCCCAGCGGGCTTCAACCCGGGCTCCCTGGGCAGCAGCTTCAGCTTGCAGGGTCAGGGCGGCAGCAAGCGAAGCCTGGGATCCTGCTAGTTCTTCACGGGTAGCGTTCAGAACCTTACTGGCTTCTTGGACTTTCTTCAGGGCCTTCTGATGCGCCTCATCTTCCAGAGCCTGCACCCGCTCAATAGCCAGTGCCAGGGCCTGCGCACGGGCAGCGACCCTGCGCGCCTGGTGGCGGGCGTCCGCCTCCTCCTGCTGGCGCTGCTGGCGAGCCTTATCCGCCTGCTCCAGGGCGCTGAGCGCCTCTTGAGCCTGGGTCAGGCGGGCCTGGGCGGCCTCTTCCTTTTCGCGGGCGTAAATACAAGCAGCCTCGGCCAGGGTTTTTGTTTCGGCAGCCTCGGCCAGGGTCTGTTCTGCCGCGCGGACGGCTCCGCTCAGGGTATCGAGGTCAGCCTCGGGTTTGTTCTGCTGAGTCTGAGCCAGAGCTTCTTGGGCCTTGGACAGTGCTGCCTGGGCTTCTTTCTGGGTTTCGTCTGCGCGAGCGGCAGCTTCTTGTAGGCGCCTAAGAGAGGCCTGGGAGCTTTCTGCCCGGCCGGTGAGGGTGGCCAGTTCTGCGCGGGCGGTGGCCAGCTGGGCCGCCAGGGAGCCTGTGATTCGCGCCTGTGCTTTCTCAGCCTCCTGAGCAGCTTTAAGGGCTTCTTGGGCCTGCCTATAGACTGTCTCTGCTTGCTGCTGTTCATCAGCAAGGACGCCACAGGTTCGCTCAGCCTGGGACAGTTCAGCGTAGCTTTCAGTCAGGGGTCTCTGTTCCGAGGGGTAGAGCACAGACCCGGCAGTTACACTTATCCCCTCTGGCGTCACGGCGCTGACCTGTGGGTAATCCTGGACCAGAGTTCGGGCGGTTGTTTCATCGGGGACTAGGTAGACGTTGGCAGTCAGTAGGGCCAGGGTAGGTTTTAGGGCCTGCGGAGCGGAAAGGACGTCAATGCATCTACTGGCTTTATAAACCTCAGCTTGAGATAAAGACAGTTCATACATGTCAGATACAGAAAGAGGTATCTCAAGAGAGTAAATCTGGGAGACCTCGCCAGGCAGGGCAGCGCTACCGTCTAGAGCCAGGACTCGCAAATAGGGACCCAGTACAGTAGCCAGAGCGCCCTGCCAGACTTGCTCAACCTCAAGTAGAGAAATAAGCTCTTCAGCTCCCTGCTCCAGGGCCTGCTGACGTAGACCTTCATCATCCCCGCTCTCATCTCCATCATGGTCCCAGGCAGCTTTTAAGGCTTCATATCGTGCCCGAGCAGAATGAAGCTTTACCTGAACTTGATGCAGCTCATGGCGGCTCTCTCCAACCTGAGCATCCGCCTGCTGGCGGGCCTGACGAAGCTTTTTCTCCTGGTTTTCTGCCTCTAGCAGTTGCTCCCGGAAACCTTCCACCCTTGCCCGAGCCTTTTCGGTATCAGCCCCGGCTGAGGCACCCTGCTCCTTGGCCTCAGCATATTCAGCTGCCCGTCGCCCTGTTTCTTCCCGGGCTTTTTCAAAAGCTGCACGGGCAGAGGCCAGCCCCGTGGTGAGCTCAGACAGGCTTTCCCGGTAGCCCTTAGCCTGCTGCTGGGCTACCTCAAGGGCCTGCTGGGTTTCATTCAACAGCTTCTGGGCAGCCTCGAAGACTACTCGGGCAGAAGCCACCTCCTCAGCCCCTGCCTGAGCCGCCTGTTGGGCCTGAGCGTACGTTTCCTTTTCCCGCTCCCAGACCTGGGCAGCCTGGGCCAAGCGGGTGGCGGCGTCCTTTTCTTCCTCTTCATGCTGAACGCCACTCAAGCGTTCAGCGGCAACCAACTGCACCGTTTCCACCCGGTGGGCAAGCTCCTTGAGCGCGGTACTGCGCCGGGCAACCTTTTCGAGCACCTCCTTGGCTGCCTGATGGGCAACACTCAGCTTTCCTAGCTGTTCCTGAAGGGCGCTACTGCGCTCCTGAGCCCGCATTCGGGCAGACTCAGCCTGTTCACCGGCGGCTATCTCAGCCTCTCGCTCCTTGGCCATGCCCCGAGCTTCGCAGGTCAGTAGGTCGGCAGTAAGACTGCGGACGCGGCTGGCCACCTCGCCAGCAGCCCTGGCCGCCTCAGCCTGTTCCTTACGCCCCTCCAACTGGTCAGCCAGCTCACCAGCAAGATCCTCTAACCGGTCCAGGTTAGTCTTCAGATCATCCAACTTGCCGGCAGTCTTAGCCTGACGCTTGCGGTGCTTGAGCAAGCCAGCAGCCTGCTCGATGAGCTCCCTGCGGTCATCGGCGGTGCCGTGCAGAATCTTATCGACCTGCCCCTGGCCCACCAGGGTATAGAGCTCTCGGCCCACCCCAGCGTCCGCCAGCAGATCCTGCACATCAGCAAGACGCGCAGACTGACCATTAATCTCATATTCAGACCCACCGGCAGAAAACATGGTCCGAGACAGTCGAATTTCAGCATGTGGCAGGGGCAGAGCGCCGTCCTCGTTATCAATGACCAGCTCCACCTTGGCGCGCCCCAGCGCACCACGAGAGCCAGCACCGGCAAAGATAACGTCTTTCATGGTCCCACCGCGCAGCTGCTTGGCCCCCTGAGCGCCCATGACCCAGGCCAGGGCGTCTACCACGTTGGATTTACCCGACCCGTTCGGCCCTACCAGCACGTTGAGGCCCGGCTCAAACTCAAACACGGTAGCCGAGGCAAAAGATTTAAAGCCGCGCACGGTCAAAGATTTTAGGTACATGGTGGTGGGCCCCATCAGTTGGGTAAAACAGGTTCGGATCGGCTTAACCACTTTACCGCAGGCCCGCCGCCCTGTTCGGTGTGAGATGAACCAGCTCTATCAATCACCGCGCCAACCCCACCGGGGCATATTATTGAAAAAGTGCCCTGTTTCTTCAAATAAGGGCTTACCCAAGTCCGCACTAAGGCTAGAAGAGTAGATTGACCGCTAATTCAGATATTCGCCACAAGAACGCCTCCCTGTTATCGGTAACCAGGGTGCTACCGCCGGAGGTCGTCACCAGCTCCTACTTTGACGAGCAACTAGCGGCCACCTACAAGCGGCTGAGGATGCCCAAGGGCCTACTCGAGCGTCTCGCCGGTATTAGCGAGCGCCGTTCCTGGGGCTCGGCCATGCATTTTGAGGACGGCGCGGTGCAGGCTGCTGAGCAGGCTATCGCCCAGGCCGGTATCAGCAAGGAACAAATCGGGCTAATTATTAACACCTCGGTCACCCGCGATAATTTTGAACCTGCTGTAGCCGTGGGTATTCACGACCGCCTGGGCCTGCCCCGCCACGCTCTGAACTTCGATATCACCAACGCTTGCCTGGGCTTCGTCAACGGCATTACGGTTGCTGCTACCATGATTGACGCCGGGGCTATCGACTATGCCCTCATCGTCGACGGCGAAGACCCCTCCCCCTGGCACGCCACAGCCCTGCGCCAGCTCAACCGCCCCGATTCAACCCGAGACGATGTGCTGGCCCAGTTCGCTACCCTGACCCTGGGCTCGGGAGCTGCGGCCGCCGTCATTGGCCGCTCCGACCTGCACCCGGCGGGCCACAAGATTATCGGTTCGGTCTCCCGCGCGGGAACCGAGCACCGCAATCTCTGCATTGGCGGTGAAGCCGACCAGGGGATGAATACGGACGCCGCGGGTCTGCTCAAGCACGGCCTGCAGCTGGTCGCTGAGGCCTGGGAAGAAGCCCACCAGAACGGCTGGGACTGGGGCAACATGCGCTCCTATGTAACCCACCAAATTTCTAACGCCCACACCAACGCCATTATTGAGGCCGTGGGTATCGACCGCGAGCGCATCCCCATGACCTTCCCGGTCTGGGGTAACGTGGCGGCAGCAGCCCTTCCCATGACCCTGGCTGAGGAAAGCGCCCACTTCGTAGCCGGTGACCGTATTCTCTGCATGGGTGTGGGCTCCGGCCTGAACACCGCGCTCATGGAAATCACCTGGTAGGAGCCACTATGACATTTTCTCAGCTCACTCCTGTTCCTGCCCTCTGGCCCGGCGTTGACCCTGCCTGGTCCCAGCAGGCGCAGGTGCCCGCGTCCGCCCCGGTAGAAGAAACCGGGGCTAGCCGCCGCTGGCACTACCTCGATAACGGCCCGGCTCTCGAGGCCGCCGGGCGCACCCCGGTCGGTACCGTCCTGGCGGTGCACGGTAACCCCACCTGGTCCTATCTCTGGCGGTCGGTCATCGCTGCCGCCACTGTTGCCGAGCAGCCCTGGCGCGTTGTAGCGGTAGACCAGCTCGATATGGGCTATTCGGAGCGTACCGGCCTGACCCGCTCGCTCTCAGACCGTATCGCTGACCTCGGTGATTTTACGGCCGCGCTTGGGCTTGATACTACCGAGCTTCCCCTTGTCACGCTGGCCCATGACTGGGGCGGGCTGATCTCGCTGGGGTGGGCCCTGCGCCACCGTGAGATTGTCTCGGGTGTCATGCTGACCAACACCGCCGTTTTTCATGACGCCGGTGAGAAGATCCCGGTAGCCCTGCAAGCGGCCCTCAACCCCGCTCTGCATTCCTGGGCGACCGAAAAATCATCCGCCTTTATCGACGTGACTCTGGGCCTGGCCCAGGGCGGTCTTGATGCTGCGGTCAAGAAGGCCTACAAGCTGCCCTACACCACCGCCGAGCACCGGGTGGGTGTGCGGAATTTCGTGGCCGACATACCGGCAACCGAAGCAGCAGCCAGCTACCGCCCCATGGTCTCTATTGCCGAAGGTATTACAGACCTTGACCTGCCTGCCCTGATGCTCTGGGGCACTAAAGACCCGGTCTTCCAGCGCCGCTACATGGCCGACCTGGCTACCCGCCTGCCGCAGGCAGATATCCACCGTTTTGAAACCGCCAGCCACCTGGTTGCCGAAGACGAAGACATCGCCAGCCCCATTCTGGACTGGCTCACCGAGCACTTCGTCACCGGCACCACCCAGCGGGACCTCCACCTCACCGCGCGCGCTGCCCGGGTGCCGGCGTCCGCTCATTACCGCCCCATGGGAGCCGAGCTGGCAGACCGGGCGGACGACACCACCCTAGCTATCGTTGATATGAGCAGCAAGGGGGACGGCACCGAGGTAGCCGCCCAGCTCTCGTGGGCTGAACTGGCTGCCGAGGTAGACCGGGTTGCCTCTGGCTTACACCGGCTCGGGGTAAAGCCCGGCAACCGGGTCAATCTGCTGGTGCCACCCGGCATTAAACTCACCACCCTTATCTACGCCTGTCTCAAGATTGGGGCCGTGATTGTTGTGGCTGATACCGGCCTGGGCGCTGCGGGGCTGACGCGCGCGCTCAAGGGGGCCCGCCCGTCCTGGCTCATCGGTATTCCAGCTGCCCTCACCCTGGCCCGTACCCTGGGCTGGCCCGGCCAGCGCATTGCAGCCGGTTCCCTCCCCGCTGCCGCCGCCCGGGCCCTAGGCGTGGTGGGTGCGGTCGATGACTTTGCAGCCCCTGAGATTTTTGCGGTAGCCGACCCTGACCCCGATGCGGACGCCGCTATCCTCTACACGTCAGGCTCCACCGGCCCGGCCAAGGGCGTGGTCTACACCCACCGCCAGCTAGCGGCTATGCGGGATACCATCGCAGCCACCTACGATCTGGCTGCCGGCAGCGGTCTGGTTGCGGGTTTTGCCCCCTTCGCCCTGCTGGGCCCGGCCCTGGGAGCTACATCTGTCACCCCGGCCATGGACGTCACCAAACCTAAGACCCTCACCGCTGCCGCCCTGGCGTCCGCAGCTTCGGCAATTGGGGCAACCACGGTCTTTGCTTCCCCGGCAGCCCTGATGAACGTGCTCGAGACCGTCGATGGCCTGAGCAGCCAGCAGCGCTCTGCCCTGGGGCAGGTCACCACCCTGCTCTCTGCCGGGGCTCCCATTACTTCTCCCCTGCTAGCCCGCCTGCAGACCCTGCTACCGGCAGCTTCCCTGCACACCCCCTACGGCATGACCGAGGCCCTGCCCACCACCGACGTCTCCTACGCCCAGATTCAGCAGACTGAGCAGGACGCGGCAGCCGGGCTTCTCGGTGCTGGCGGCGGCGTCTGCGTTGGTACCCCCGTCCACGGGGCAGCCCTGCAGATCGCTCCCCTGCTGCCGGATGGAACCGCATCAACCGAGGTCACCACCGAGCCCGGTATCACCGGTGAGATTCTGGTGGCAGCCCCACACATCAAGGACCGCTACGACACCCTCTGGATCACCGAACGCGCGTCCAGCGCCACCCCCGGCTGGCACCGCACCGGCGATGTGGGGCATTTCGATGCCAGCGGACGCCTCTGGGTTGAGGGCCGCCTTGCCCACGTGCTGGTGACCGCCCAGGGCGTGCTCACCCCGGTTGCCCTGGAACAGGCAGCCGAACTCGATGCCGAGGTGCGCCGGGCAGCCGCTGTTGCTACCGGCCCGGCCGGGGCAGCGTCCGTCCTGATCGTGGCCGAGGTTGGCCCCACCTTCCGGGGCAAGAAGACCCGCAACGGTCTGGCTCCGGCTGACCTGGCCCAGCGGGTGCGGGAGCGGGTACTGGCTGAGACCGGCGTAGAGGTATCGGCTGTGCTGGTGGTTGCTGAGCACCCCACCGATGTGCGGCACAACTCGAAGATTGACCGCCCGGTTCTTGCTGCCTGGGCCCAGCAACTCCTCCAGGGGAAAAAGGCCCGTCTGGGCAAGGGGGTTATCGCGTGGTAGTTTCACTGCGTCCCCTTACCCCCGAGGTCTGCCAGCCTGCCCGGTCTGAGCGGGTGCTGGTCACCGGCGCCTCTGGGCTTCTGGGCCGTGAGGTTGTCTTTGCCCTGCTGCGGGCAGGGTATGCTGTGCGGGCCTTCCAGCGCGGGGACTCCGGTATAGCCCAGATGCTCCCTGCCCACCTGGCCGACCGCTTCGACCAGGTGCAGGGTTCCCTCACCGACCAGCTGGCGGTGCGCCGGGCTGTTACCGGTGTTCAGGGGATTATCCATCTGGCCGCTAAGGTATCTGTGGTCGGGGAATGGGAGGATTACCGGCAGGTCAACATCGAGGGCACCCGCACCCTGCTTGAGGCTGCCCGCGCAGTCGGTATCGGTAAGTTCCTGCACACCTCTTCGCCCTCTGTAGCCCACACCGGAGCCTCTATCGTGGGCGAAGGTAACCCGCCCGCTAGCCCCGACCAGGCCCGCGGTAACTATGCCCGGTCTAAGGCCGAGTCTGAGCTGCTGGCCCTGAGCTACGATGCGGACGACTTCTGGGTAGGTGTGCTACGCCCCCACATTGTTTGGGGTCCCGGCGATACCCAGCTGGTGGAGCGCGTCCTAGACCGCGCCGCCGCAGGCCGCCTGCCCCTACTCAACCAGGGTACAGCTATGATCGACACTCTTTACATCGATAACGGGGCGGACGCTTTCGTGCGCGGCTACCAGCGCCTCGAGGCGATTCGCGGGGTGCCCCTGGTGGTGACGAACGGCCAGCCCCGCCCGGTCGGCGAGATTATCGCCGGTATGTGTACCGCCTGCGGTGTCAAACCCCCGGCCTACTCGCTGCCGGCGTCCGTGGCCTATGGGCTGGGTCTGGTGATGGAAAAGGCCTGGGCCCGTTGTGCCCCCGGGCAGATTCCCCCGCTGACTTCTTTCTTAGCCGAGCAGCTGTCTACCGCCCACTGGTTCGACCAGCGCACCACCCGGGAACTCCTTGACTGGTCCCCTGCTGTCTCCCTGGAGGAAGGGTATGAGCAGCTGGGCGACTACTATGGGCGTAGATTTCGTAGGAACTAATAACTAGCCCTTTTCGAATAGGCAGGCAGAGCGCCGACAGTCAGCTGGACCGGGGCTGGCGGTGAATTGGGCGAGCGCCCCGCGCGAGACCAAGAGGGTTGCTGGCCTAGGCGCTCTGCCTGTCTTTCTGCTCCATGCGCAGTTACACTCCACGGGGCTTTCTCTGGCAATGGGGGCACCGGTAGGAGCTCCTTCCTCCGAAGGGCTCCCGCACCATCAGCGAGGTGCGCCCCGCTTCTAGGCAGCGGGGGCAGGGCTGGCCTGCCTGCCCGTAGGCATTGAGGGACCGGTCAAAGTAGCCCGATTCCCCGTTGACATTGACGTAGAGGGCATCGAAGCTAGTGCCGCCCTGGGCTAAGGCATCCCGCATAACCGTGCGCGCGGCGTCCACCAGGTCCCGGGCGGTTGAGGCTGGAATACTCTTGGCCGGTTTAGCGTAGTGCAGGCGGGCTCTCCAGAGGGCTTCGTCGGCGTAGATGTTGCCTACCCCGGAGATAGCGCTTTGATCGAGCAGGAGCTTTTTGATGCCGGTGGAGGTGCCCAGCATGGTGCGTCTGAACTGCCCAAAGTCGAAGTAGGGGTCAAGCGGGTCACGGGCGATGTGGGCAACAGCCTGCGGGATCAGGGGCAGGCCCAGGGCGGACGCGGACGCCCCCGGCACCGGCTCCCCGGCTGCGTTGCGCGCGGGCAGCAGGGGGCTTACAAACATTCCGCCGAAGATGCGCTGGTCCACAAAGCGCAGGGTGAGCGGGGCTTCGCGCCCGCTCTCGTCGGTGGCTCCTGCTAAGTCTATGAGCACCTTGAGGTGTTTTTCTGCCGGTAGCTCGGGGGCTTTGAGCAGAACCTGCCCGCTCATGCCCAGGTGAATGACCAGGGCGAACTCCTCGTTGCCCTCAAAGAGCAGCCAGAGGTACTTGCCGCGTCTAGCCACATCCGCCACGCGCAGGCCCGTCAGCAGCCGCTCGAAATCCACCGGCCCGGGCTCGTGGCGCCGCACCGAGCGTCCGTCCACTACCTGCACGCGTTCCATCACCGCACCAAGGATGTGCCCGGCTAGGCCCCGGCGGACCACCTCGACCTCGGGTAACTCCGGCATATTCACTCCGCCTTTCCAAAAATGAAAAAATATGCACCGCGTGGTGCCCACATATTGAACATATCAGGTGCAGAATAGACCCTGTGCATTCTCACCTGTCACCAGCCTACTGATATATGGCGGGCGGCAGGGGCAGAACCAACCCTTCTGTAAAAGGAGAGACTTTTGTCGACACCCCCAACCCCCACGGGGCAGCACGCTGATGCGCCGTCCTTCGCCCACGAGCAAGAGGGCTTCCAGCAGGGCCTCAAGCCCCGGCAGATTCAGATGATTGCCATGGGCGGGTCCATCGGAACCGGCCTCTTTCTCGGCGCGGGCGGACGCCTGCACGACGCCGGCCCCTCCCTCATCTTCCTCTACGCGATCGCAGGTTTTTTCGGCTACCTGATTCTGCGGCAGCTGGGTGAGCTGGTCAGCTACCGCCCCTCGTCCGGCTCCTTCGTGAGCTACACCCGCGAATTCTACGGCGAAAAATGGGCATTCTTCGTGGGCTGGATGTACTGGTTCTCCTGGGCAGCCACCGCCATCGTCGATGCCACCGCTATCGCTATCTACTTCAACTGGTTCGGCCAGTACATACCGGCTATTGAGCAGATAGACCAGTGGGTTGTGGCCCTGGTCGTCATCGTCGTAGTGGTCTCAATGAACCTGATTTCGGTCAAGATCTTTGGTGAGCTCGAGTTCTGGTTTGCCCTTATCAAGGTGGGCTCCCTGCTGCTTTTCATGGTGATCGGCATCTTCTTCGTCATCTTCGGTACCCCCACAGGTTCCCCCGTGGGCTTTACCCATATCGCCGAGTCCGGCTTCCTCCCCAACGGCCTGCTGGCTGCCCTGGTGGTCTCCCAGGGCGTTATCTTCGCCTACTCCGGTATTGAGCTGGTTGGCACAGCCTCGGGTGAAATCAAGGACCCCCGCAAGGCTATCCCCAAGGCCATCAATACCGTGGTCTGGCGTATCGCCCTCTTCTATGTAGGCTCCGTACTGCTGCTCTCCCTGCTGCTACCCTACGACGCCTACTCAGCTGACGAGTCCCCCTTCGTCACCTTCTTCGGTTCCATCGGGGTCGACTACGCTGCCCCCATCATGCAGCTGGTGGTCATTACCGCAGCGGCCTCATCGCTGAACGCGGGTCTCTACTCCACCGGCCGTATCACCCACTCCATGGCCATGAACGGCTCAGCTCCCCGCTTCACCGGGGCTATGAGCAAGTCGGGTGTGCCCATCGGAGGTATCCTGCTCACCGGTGCCGTGGCCCTGCTCGGTGTGGCCATCAACTACTGGAAGCCCTCAGAGGCCTTTGAGATCGTCCTCAACATCTCGGCTGTCTGTATTGTGATTGGCTGGATGGCTATCACCCTACCCCACCAGCGCTTTGTGGCCATGGCCCGCCGGGGTGAGCGCGTCCGCCCCGAGTATCAGGCTCCCCTAGCGCCCGTCACCAACTGGCTCACCATGGCCTTCCTGGTGGGTGTGCTGGTGCTCATCGCCTTCGACTACCCCATCGGCACCTACGCCCTGGCAGCCATGCTTCTGGTAGTGCCCGTGCTGGTGGTTGGCTGGCTGGCCGTCCGCAAGCGAGTACGGGCTCTGGCAGCCGAGCGTTTAGAGCAGGCTCCTACCCAGACCACCTCTATCAACATTGTGGGTAGGGACGACGAAATTGGCCTGCCCTAGCCGCAGCAAGGCATCAGCCTGATAGCACGACAAGAGGGGCGGCCCCACCGATATCTTTCGGTGGGGCCGCCCCTCTTTGTGTAGGTAAAGTCTTGCCTGCCCTAGCCGTAGACCCTGTAGTAGGCCTGTTCGGCAGCCATACGCTCGGCTTCCTTCTTGCTGGTGCCCTTGCCCTGCCCCATGACCTTACCGGCCAGGAGAACCTTGGCGGTGTAGCGGCGGGCGTGGTCGGGGCCGGTGCCCTCAACCTCGTAGACGGGCTCGCCGGTACCCTGGGCGGCAGCGTATTCCTGGATTTCGGTCTTCCAGTCGCGCCCGATGTTCAGGGTCTTGTTATCATCCAGCAGGTGGGAGGTGTGGGCCAGCACCAGCTGGTGGGCGGCCTCAGGGCCGTGCTTCATATACACGGCACCGAAGACGGCCTCCATGGTGTCAGCCAGAATGGAGTCCTTATCGGCACCACCGGTTTTCTTCTCGCCCTTACCCAGGCGGACGCAGGGCCCCAGCTTGAGACTGCGGGCCAGGTTGGCCAGGGTTCGGGTAGAAACAATCACGTGGTGGCGCTTGACCAGCTCACCCTCGGGCAGGTCAGGGAACTTCTTGTAGAGCTCTGAGGCGACGGCCAGGGACAGCACGGAGTCGCCCAGGAATTCTAGGCGCTCGTTGTGGGGTATGCCGCCGTTTTCAAAGGAGTAGGAGCGGTGAGTCATTGCAAGCTGAAACGTCTCGGCATCGAGGTCGATACCGAGACGTTTCAGAAACTCTTGTGATGCAGAGTTAGTCATAAGGCGCGAATTAGGCGTCAGCTACCTTGCGGCCCTTGTACTCGTAGAAGAGTTCGTTGCCAGCTGAGTCAGTCACGAGCTTTGCCTGGTGGGGCAGGGAGTAGGTGACGCGACCGTTTTCTACGGTCTTGACCAGCTGAGGAACGGAAGCCTTCCACTGGGAACGGCGGGCGCGGGTGTTAGCACGGGACATTTTCCGCTTGGGAACAGCCACAGCTATCTCTTTTCTCTTGTTGCTTTATAAGTTTTATTTGTCGTTCGCATCGAGCAGCGCTGATAGCGCGTTCCACCGGGGGTCGATGACCTCATGGTGGTGCTCAGGGTCGTCCTCTAGGCGTGCGCCGCATTCGGAGCACAGGCCCTGGCAGGAGTCACTGCAAACAGGTTGGAACGGCAGTTGAAGAATCACTGCGTCCCGCAGCGCCGGTTCGAGATCAATTTCATCGTTCTCTACGGCGTACTGCTCATCTACTTCATCTTCGGGGCCGCCTTCGGGGGCCTTCTCGAAAACAAAAAGCTCTTGAACATCGGCTGTAACATCAAAGTCAACCGGGTCTAGGCAGAGGCTGCATTCACCGGAAACGGTGACAGTTGCAGTACCAGTTACCAAGATACCATCTGAAACGGATTCCAGGCGAACATTGAGGTCAATGTCGCTGCCTTCTTCCGCCTCAATCAGAGCGTTGCCAAAGTCGCTTGGCGCTGGCAGAACTTCATCAAGGGTCTCCATTGCGCCCGGGCGATGAGCTAGATCTCGAACCGAGATCTTAAGGGGCGATGAATCTTTTCGTGAAATGACGAACTCCCTATCGAATGTTTTAAACCAAGTACCTATTTTAGGGGCTTAAGACCGGCCGAATCAAGCGCTCTAGGTTTAACCTCTTGTTTGGCTGACCACATTAATGCTCGGGGTAGAGGGCCCGCTGCACCGCGCGCGGGACGAAAGCCCGCACGTCCCCACCGAAGCCTGCGACCTCTTTAACGATGGTCGATGAGATGTGGTTGTACTTGGGGTCCCCGGCGATAAAGCTGGTTTCAACCCCGGCGATGTGCCGGTTCATCGAGGCCATGGGAGCCTCGTATTCATAGTCGGCGGTATTGCGCAGCCCCTTCACAATGAGCACGGATCCCTGGTCGCGCACGAAGTTAGCCAGCAGCTCCCCCTCGGGTAGCACCCTGGCACTCACCCCGTCGAAGAGGGCGAAGGTTTCCTCAACCATGGCGACGCGCTCTTCGAGGGTGAAGCGGTACTTTTTCTTGGAGTTGTGGGAGACCGCGACGATGACGTTACCGTAGATTTTTGCGGCGCGGGTGATGATTTCGACGTGACCGTTGTGGATGGGGTCAAAGGATCCGGGGCAGACAACCAATTGCATGTCTCTAGGCTACAGCAGGTTGGTTAGGTATGACACACTAAGTCACGCTCTCTTGGGCAACAGGGGTAGGCCGGTAATCTTGGGTTCAGACAAAGATACGGACGCCCGCCCTGCACGTACGGCGGTGGGCTAGACGAGAGCGGGGTGGGCACCAGATGGCCACTGGGAAGAAGCAACGGGCCTTTGAACGGGTTGGGCTAGCGGCCGGGCTGATGGGGGCGGACGGCCACTGGCGCTCTACCATCTTCGAAGAGATGTCGGCCCTTGCCCACCGATACGATGCCCTGAACCTGGGGCAGGGTTTTCCAGATACGGACGGCCCCGCAGAGATGCTTGATGCCGCAGCGCAGGCCCTAGCGGGCGGAGTCAACCAGTACGCCACCATTGCGGGTAACCCCGCCCTGCGGCAGGCCATTGCCGAGCACCAGCAGCGTTTCTACGGGCTCACCCTCAACCCCGATACCCAGGTCACGGTAACCGCCGGCGCCTCTGAAGCCCTGGCAGCTACCATTGCGGCCCTAGTAGAACCTGGCGACGAGGTTGTTCTCTTCGAACCCTACTACGACCTCTACCCTGCCGCTGCCGCCCTAGCCGGGGCGCGCGTCCGCACCGTTCCGCTCGTGCCACCCACCTTTGAGCCAGACCTGGACGCCCTCGAAGCAGCTTTTTCTGACCGCACAGCCCTGGTGGTGGTCAACGACCCGCACAACCCTACAGGTATGGTCTTCTCAACCGAAGCAAAGACTAAGATCGTGGAGCTGGCGACCAGGTTCGACGCTGTGATTCTGGCTGACCAGGTCTACGAGCACCTGGTCTTTACCGGCCCCTACCAGCCCATTCAAACCCTGCCAGGGGCGGCGGAGCGCACGGTGGCGGTTTCAGCGATTTCGAAGACCCATTCGGCCACCGGCTGGCGGGTGGGGTGGATGACCGGACCAGAAAACCTTATACTCCCCATCCGCCTGGTGAAGGGCTATTTCACGCACTCTGCGGCCGCTCCCCTGCAGGCAGCTGCGGCTGTTGGCGTGGGCCTGGGTGATGACTTCTATACCGGCGTGCAGGCCCGGTACGCCCAGCAGCGGCGCATTTTGGTGGAAAACCTAGCGGGCTCACCGTGGGAGGTAACTCCCCCGGCAGGTACCTTCTTCGCGGTAGCCGATGTGTCGCGGGTCCTGGCTGAGCGGGGCCTGACCTCAGCAGAAGAGCTCTGCCACCTGCTTCCCGAGCAGGCCGGGGTCGCACTGATTCCGCTAACCGCCTTTACGACCGAGGCCTACCGGCAGCGGGTGCAGACCTATGTGCGTTTTGCCTTCTGCAAACGCCCTGAAGTACTACAGGACGCCGCCACCCGCCTGCGCACCTATAGCGGCTAAGCCCTAGTTGCGGGCGTCCTTTGCCCGGATGAGGTCAAGGGCAACCAGGCCGCCCAGCATGGCCAGGCGCACGGGTTCGGGGGCGCCGGGGTCGAAGTTCACCCCGTAGCGGCTCTTACCGCGCAGCCCCGCCACCAGGCCGCCCCATTCGCGGGCAACGCGGGCAGCTACATGGCCGTTAACCGTGATGTTGAAGTCGTACTCGAAGAGGCTACCTTCGAGCTCCAGGGTGAGGCCCGGCAGCTCGATGGTGAGGCGCTTGCGCATGAAAGAGAACTGCTTTTGCACGTGGGCGAAGAGGGAGCCATCGGGGTTTAGCAGTTCGTAGCGGTCCAGGCCAAAGTCAAAGGGGTCAACGATCTTGAGAAGAAGGTTCCCGTTACTGTCGACCAGGTCAAAGGTGCGGTTGCCCTTGAGCAGGCGGCCTGCGGTTGAGCCGGTGGTGAGCACCCGGCCGAGCACACGCCCGTCCTGACTCTGCATCTCAAAGTCATTGCTCATGAAGCTGCGGGTTTGCTGCACCACCAGGGTATTTTCGGTCAGCAGGGGCGCGGATGCCCCCTGGCTCGTTTCTGGGGTCGGCTGGGGCTGATAACCGGGGTCGTTTGTGTTCTCACTCATAGTTCTACCCTAAACTAGACGGCGGGCTCCACATAGTAGAGCACGGTCTCACCGTATTTTTTCTCGGCAAACTTTTCAAGGCCTTCAGGCCAGGTGGGCTCGTCGGTGCGGGAAGCCCGTTCAACCACCACCACTGCCCCCTCGGTCAGGCGGGGCGCCAGCAGGGCCAGCAGCTCTTCGAGTTCGCTGTTGGTCACGGCGTAGGGCGGGTCGATAAAGACCAGGTCCCAGGCAGACGCCCCCGCCGAAAGGTAGGTGCGGGCCGTCATCTTATGCACGCGGGCAGTGCCCCCGGCAGTCTTGCCCACGGTGGCGATGTTTTTTTCGATGACGGCAACGGCCTTGGGGTAGTGGTCCACGAAGTCCACATGGGAGGCCCCGCGTGAAAGGGCTTCGCAGCCCAGGGCACCCGAGCCGCCGAAGAGGTCGAGGGCGCGCACGCCGTCCAGCATGTTGTAGGTATCCAGGCGAGAAAAAAGGGCTTCTTTGACCCGGTCGGTGGTGGGGCGGGTGTTATCACCGGGGACGTTGGCTAGGCGCAGGCCGCCTGCGGCTCCTGCAATGATGCGGCTCATTCGGCTGCGCTCCGCTCATAGTGGTAGAGGGTGGGACTGTTATAAGGGTACCGGTAGGGCTGGTGAGAACAAAGAGAAGGTTAGATATGGGTGACCGGTGACGGAGGGCCCGCCGGGCACTTGAGTTGACCGCATTTATTCTGGTTTATCCGCAACTAGTTGCGGATAAACCAGAATAAATGCGGGGGGGGTCTATGCCTTGACCAAGCCTATCCGCGCCCCAGGAAGGCCTCGCGGTCGGCGTCGAGGGCCCGGTCGATGGTGCGGGCCAGGTCGGGGTGTTTGGCCAGAGTGGGGTCAGCCTCAATAATTCCGGAGGCGTCCTGCCGGGCCCGCTCAATGAGCTTGGCATCGGTCAGGGCACGCAGCAGCTTGAGGGTGGACTTCTTCCCTGACTGGGCAGCACCGAGAATATCGCCTTCGCGCCGCTGCTCCAGGTCAACCCGCGAAAGCTCGAAGCCGTCGGTGGTAGCCGCTACCGCTGCCAGCCGCTCCCGACTGACGCCGTCCGCCGGCTGCTTGGTAACCAGCAGGCAGGTGCCGGGCAGGGAGCCGCGGCCAATGCGTCCGCGCAACTGGTGGAGGCCAGAAATACCAAAGCGGTCGGCGTCCATAATGATCATGAGGGTTGCGTTGGGCACGTTCACGCCCACCTCAATCACGGTGGTAGACACCAGCAGATCAATGCGACCGGCGGAGAATTCGGTCATGACCCGGTTCTTCTCGGCAGTATCCATGCGCCCGTGTAGCCCCTCGATGCGCACCCCGGCCAGGGTGGGGACGTCCTCGAGCTCCTCCAGGGTGCTCTCGACCGAGGCCAGCGAACCGCGGGCGCTCTCCCCCGCCGCGGCTTGAGACCCCAGCCCTTTACCGGTGAGCCCACTCGCCCCGAAGAGGGTCTGGCCTGCCTCGGCGTCACCGGGGGTATCGGCCCCGCCGATTTTGGGCACCACCACGTAAACCTGGTGCCCGGCGTCAATTTCTTCGCGGGCGCGGGCCCAGATGCGGTCGGCCCAGCGGGGGTGCTCTGCCAGCGGCACTACGTGGGTGGTAATTTTTTGGCGGCCGGCCGGTAGCTGGTCAAGCACCGAGGTATCGAGATCGCCAAAGACGGTCATGGCGACGGTACGGGGTATGGGGGTGGCGGTCATGACCAGCCGGTGGGGCAGCTCCCCGCCGGGACCGCGCAGGGCATCGCGCTGTTCAACGCCAAAGCGGTGCTGCTCATCGACCACGACCAGCCCGAGGTCGGCAAAGGTCACCGAGTCTCCGAGCAGGGCGTGGGTACCAATGACGATGTCTGCCTCACCCGAGGCGATAGCCAGCAGGGCTTCCCGTTTAGCCTTGGTTTTGAGGGAGGCGGTCAGCAGCACGACGCGGACGCCCGCCCCGGAGCTGTCCTGAGGGGCCAGCATATCGCCCAAAATCTCGCAGACCGACCGGTAGTGCTGTTCAGCCAGCACCTCGGTGGGGGCCAGCATAGCCGACTGGGCACCGTTATCTGCCACCTGCAGCATGGCGCGCAGGGCCACTACGGTTTTACCCGAGCCTACGTCCCCCTGGAGCAGGCGGTTCATGGGGGAAGAGCTGGCCAGGTCAGAGCGGATTTCTGCACCCACGGCCTGCTGGCCCTCGGTCAGCTGATAGGGCAGGGCTTCCAGCAGGGCGTCCGCGAAACCGCCCTCTACATAGGGGCGGGCAACGGTCTGGTGGGCGGCTCGGGCTGCACGAATACGGGCAAGAGCGGCCTGCAGCACGAAGGCCTCGCGGTAGCGCAGGGAGTGATGGGCTGCCCGCCAGGTTTCTTCGGTATCGGGGGTGTGCACGGCCCGGTAGGTCCATTCCAGGGATGGGATCTTGCGGCTCTTACGCACGGTAAAGGGGACGGGGTCTTCGAGCTCCTTGAGGTTGATGCGCTCAATCAGGGTCTCGATGGCTGCGGCCACCTTATCGGTGGGGAACTTGGGGCTGGCCTTATAGACCGGTATGGGGGCGGACGCCCGCGCGGCGGCCCGCTCTATCGCTTCGGCGCTGGCGCCGGGGGCGGCGGCCAGTTCTTTTCCGGCGATGACGGCGTAGTGGGGGTTGGTCAGGGTGATTTCGCCCCGGTAGGAGCCCACCTTGCCCGAGAACATGACCTGGTCGCCCTCGTGAATGTCTCGGGCTGCTGTCCAGGCGTTGAAGAAGCTCAGGGTCATGGTGCCGCTGGCGGTGAGTGAGTAGGGTTCAGCTGCATAGCCACCGAAAACGTCGCCCATGTGGTAGCTGGACGGGGTGCCCGGTTGCTGGGTGCCGCTGTAGCCCCCAGCGTTGCCGTGTAGGCGGGGATTGGTGTATCCCGGGGTGTAGGACGCCGGTGGAGCCGCCCCCCGGTAGGCGTTGGGGTTGGGAGGCTGCCAGGTGGGCTCGAGCTGACCAACCTGATCCAGCTGATCCGTAATGGTGACCTCTGTGATGGACCCGCGCCGCGATGCCATCTGCCGGGTGGTTACCCGAACGACCCTAGCAATGATGGTGGCTTCGCTGCCCTCTACCAGGGATGAGAAGGGGGTGAGTTCCCCGCGGGGCAGGTATTTGCGGGGGTAGTAGTCCAGTGCCTGGCCCACGGTTTCTAGCCCCAGGTGGGTCTTAAAGGACTTGGCCAGGGTTGCCCCCAGGTAGTCGGCCAGGGGGGCGTTATCCAGGCGGTCTTCTGCGGCGTAGCGGGCTAGGGCGTCCTTTGCCTGCTCGCTTAGTTCCGGGGTCTTGCGTTGACGGGCTGCCATTAGGGGTTAGATTCCTGGTGGGTTTCCCGGTGGGCGGGGTCATCCAGGGAGGTGGTTCGTACGTTGAGGGGGTTGCCCGCAGCGCGGAGGAGGGCCAGGGCGTCCTCGGCCTCGGGGACGTGCACGTGGATAGCCCACAGGGCCTCATTCCCTGCTTCGACCTGGGCGATGGAGACCGAGTCCCCGACCGTCTCTAAGGCGCTGCGCAGCTGGGTTACTTCGAGCACCGGAAGATAAATCTCGCACATAACCTCGATGCGGGCTTCTGCCGCCGAGCGCTGCCGAGTGCTTCGGGGCGGTAAGGACGCCGCCCCCACCTGGAGCAGGTCGCGGTAGGTGGCCTGCGGGGCGGCCCCCAGCAGCTCTGTTGCCAGGGCTACTAAGACCAGGTGCAGGCCCAGGGCTCCGGAATCAACCCAGCCGTTACGGGCGTGGTCTGCTTCGGTGGTAGCTCGCAGGGCAGCCTCTGAGACGGCCAGTAGGGTCGTGAGGTAGACCTGCCAGGGGTTCTCTTCATCGGTAGGATCTGGCAGCGAGCAGGTGGCAAGAGCCTGCATGAGGGTGAGCATGGTGCCGTCGGCGGGCTGGCTCAGAGCGGCGGACGCCTGCTGGGCCCCTCGTTCCCAGGCAGCGGCGAGCGCCTGCGGGGTCAGGGGGCGGACGGTGGAGGGCGGCAGCTGCCCGGCCTCCCCCAGTTCTTCAGCTAGACCCAGGAGCCAGACAGCTAGCAGGGTTCCAGAGTTTCCCCTGGCCCCGCGCAGGGCTGCCCGGGCAGCGATAGCGAGGGTGGGCTCGTCCGCCATGCCAGCGGTGTCGGCGGCCCGCCCGAGGGTGGCGACCATGTTGGCCCCGGTGTCGGCATCGGCCACGGGGAAGACGTTAATGCGGTTGAGAAGGGATCTGTGCTCCACCAGCTGGGTGCGAGCGCGCAGTAGCCAGTTCAGCCACCAGTCAGCGGGAACCTGCCTCAAAGTGATCCCATCCTTTCGCGGTGTAGGTGCGGCCGTCGACGGTAATTCCGTTGCCTGCCTGTACCGTACCAATTCTAGTAAATCCGGGCGGCATCTGTGCAGGTGGGCAGGTGCCTAGTAGGCCGTGGTCTTCCCCGCCGGTCAGTACCCAGCGTAGGGCTTGGGCGTCCGCCTGTTCGGGAGTGCCTGCGGTGAGCAGGGCTGCAGCAGGGCCTACCCTGTTGGCCCAGGGAGCCAGGGCCGTCGAGTCGAGGTCAAGGGCCACACCGGAGGCCGCTGCAATACGGCCGCCGTCGCGCACCAGCCCGTCGGAGACATCCATGAGGGAGGTCAGGTAGGGGGCGCCTTCCGGCCCCAGGTGTAGGGGCGAGCGGGGGCGCTGCTGGGCGCGGACGCAGGCAGTCAGCTCTTCGGTGGCGGTGAAGGGGGCTGAGTCGAGCAGGGCTAGGCCGGCAGCGGCGGTGCCCAGGGCACCGGCGAAGACTACGGCGTCCCCGGGGCAGGCTCCGCTTCGGGTGATAGGCCGGTCGGTCAGGCCCACGGCGGTAACAGTTACCGAGATTTCGCTGCCGGAGCCCATATCACCACCGGCAATTGTGCAGGTAGTAGCTCCCTGGGCGGTGCAGGATTCGGTGAGCCCCCGGGCAAAGTCCTGCACCCAGCTCACGGGGGTATCAGGGGTCAGGGTAAGGGACACCAGTAGGGTGACCGGGGTTGCCCCCATAGCTGCGATATCGGCCAGGTTCTGGGTGGCGGCTTTCCAGCCCACTTCAAACCCGCCGGTTGTGTAGCCCGAGGGCCAGCTGAGGCGGAAGTCCTGGTTTTCGGTTTGGGTGTCAGTGCTCATGACGGTCAGCCCGCCCCGCAGATCGAGGGCAGCGGAGTCGTCCCCCGGCCCCAGAACCAGGGTGCCGGGGGCACCCAGCTCGGCGCGGACGTCCGCCGCCCGCTCATTGTGCTCGGCCAGCACGGGCATAAACAGGGCAAGAAGCTGGCCCTCACTCACCTGGGCAACGGTCTGCATAGGGCTCCTAGTTCCTGGGCGCGCGGTTACGCCATACAAAGTTAAAGACCACCAGGGCCAGGCCCGCCGTAGCAAGACCCGTAAAAATAATGAGGGGGCGGGCACCGTTCATAATGGTGCCACCTCGCTGGAAGGCGCTACTACCGGCAACAGCTCCCGCCTGATGCCCCTGGGTCTCTGCCCCGGCCACCCCCGCTGCCTGGTTGGGATCAGCCGATGAAGATGCTTCGCTCTGGGCTCCCGATACGTTTAAGAACCCCTCCATCCATTCGGGGCCTCCCGCGTAACCGGGGGTTTGCTGGCTAGAGAAAATACCCAGCACCGTTCCATCCACGGGAAAGAGTTCTAGCTGACTGTCGCCTGAGCCCAGTCGACTCGAAGCCTGGGCTCCAGCCACACTACTAGCGAGGGTAGAGGGTACAGGGACTTCTTGAGCCGGCACTTGTGTTCCACTGTTGGCAGTCTGGTCTTCTCCCCCGGTTGCAGGAGATGAAGGGGAGGTGCCCCTCGGCACTGAGGAATCAGCGGTTGTCTGAGGGGACGGATCAACGGCAGGCGGGGCTGAGGGGCTCTCGGCGGGTATCTCAGGTAAGCCTGCTGCTCCACCGGTTACATCGGGGCCGGGTCTATCACCCGGTGCGTCTGGCAGTTGAATTTCAGACTCGCTGGGGGCAGGCTCTGGATCTGCCGATGGTACCGGGTCGCTGGTGGGTTCCGGTGGAGCTGGCTCAGATGAGCTAGGCACTGGGGTGGAGCTAGGTTGAGGAGCGCCAGAGCTGATAGCTTCAGAAGAAGCAGTTTCATCCGGTGTTTGTACCGGGCTAGGGTTCTCCGTACTCTCGGTGCTCGGGGCTGCGGTTGAAGGAGTCGTCACATTGGCTGTAGAGCTAGCAGACGGTTCAACAGCAAAAGCGGCCTGGGGGCTGGTGAGAACCTGCCCCGCCACCAAAGCTAAGGGGCCCAGAGTCGCAGCAAGAGCAGCCCCGGTCACACACGTCTTTCGCTCCACAGCCGCTCCTTTCATCGCTGTTACATCGGTCTACCTTGGGCAGTTACCCTACCCACCCTACCGAATCTGCTCTCCCCCGGCTAGCAGGCAGCGTGCTGGCATGCTGCCACGGCGAAAGTTATACAATAGCCAGGTGAGAACACCGCACAAACCCCTCGTCCTCGTCCTGACCGCTCTAGGCCTGACCGGCTGCGGGGCAGGTGCCGTCAACCTTGAACCGGCCCCAGACGCCGCCAACCCCACCTGCGCCTATGCCCTGGTTGCTATGCCCGATACCGTGAGCGGCCTGGCGCAGCGCGAAACCACCGCCCAGGCCACCACCGCCTGGGGTGACCCCAGCGCCGTCATTCTCAAGTGCGGGGTCGAGCTCGGCACAGCCCCCGTCTCAGATACCTGTGTCTCGGTCAACGGCGTTGACTGGATCGTCAAGCCCGCCGACGAAGAACTCGCTACTGCCACCGAGCAAACTGCCACCGGCACCTGGGTTGCCGAAACCTTCGGCCGCGACCCCGCCGTGCAGGTAACCTTCGACGCTGACCGGGTATCGTCGTCCACCGTCCTTGCAGAAGTATCGTCAGCCGTCGCCCAGATACCCCAGCAGATGCAGTGCACCAATGTCGATGACACCCTCACCGGTGTCGACAGCTAAACGAAAAACCTCCGTCAGCAAACCCCCAATACCATCTCAGGTATCGGGGGTTTCGTTGATATCTAGAAGCAGGGGCTTACCCCAGTGCCGCGCTGAGGGCTCCTAGCGCAGACCCAGGGGACGCTCCAGGGCCAGAGAAATCAGCTCGTCAATCAGCTCACCATAGGCCAGACCGGTGTTCTCCCACATGGTCTTATACATAGAAATCGGGGTAAAGCCGGGCATGGTATTGACCTCGTTAATCACCAGGCGGCCGTCCTCGGTGTAGAAGAAGTCAGCGCGGCACAGGCCCTCACCATCAACAGCCAGGAAGGCCTCAACAGCTAGCTGGCGCATCCGCTCAGAAACCTCAGCGGGCAGGTCGGCCGGGCAGCGGGTCTCAGCGGAAGTCTTCGACACGTACTTGGCCTCAAAATCATAGAAACCGTGCTGCTCATCAACCACCACGATCTCACCGGGGTAGGAAGCCCGAGGCAGCTCAGAGCGGTGCCCATCGAGCACAGCGCACTCAATCTCACGGCCCACAATACCGGCCTCAATCACCAGCTTGGGGTCGTGGGCCTGGGCCTCGGCAATCGCCGCATCGAGCTGGTCCGCCGAATCAACCTTAGTAATACCGAAGGACGAACCCGCACGAGCAGGCTTCACAAAGACCGGGTAGCCCAGCTTTTCGATGCGCTCGCGTGCACCTGCCTGGTCAAGCACCCACTGGCGGTGGGTCACAACCTCATAGGGCCCAACCTCTAGGCCAGCGGCCTCAAAAGCCACCTTCATGAAGTGCTTATCCATACCGATAGCAGATGAGGCTACTCCGCAGCCCACGTACTTCAAATCTGCCATTTCCAGCAGGCCCTGCACGGTGCCGTCCTCTCCGAAGGGTCCGTGGAGCAGGGGGAAGACCACGTCGATAGCCGGGCCCATCTCAACGCTGGTGGCATCGGCGGAGTCGATCAGGCGTAGGCGGTTGTCGCCGCCGCCCAGGGGCAGGAAGACCTGCTTGCCCTCAGCGGGGAATTCCGCCAGAGCGGTAGCCTCGGTCAGCTCGACCAGGGCTGCCTCGTCGGTCAGGTACCAGCATCCGTCCTTAGTGATACCGATAGTGACCACGTCGTACTTCTCGTGGTCGATAGCCCCGAGGACGCCTCGGGCGGTAATCAGTGAGATGGAGTGCTCGGACGAGCGCCCACCGCACAGCAGGGCGACGGTAGGTTTGGTGCTGGTTTCGGTCATAACGTCCTTTGGTTTCGTGTGGGGCTCAGCCCCGTCTGCCCTAGCTGGCTGCCGGGGTGCTTTCCTCAGATTTGAGGGAGCGGCCCAGCAGGGCGGGGGCTAATTCTTCAACAGATATTCTACGGTCGAGCACAGCGGTGACCGCTTCGGTAATGGGCATTTCTACCCCCACTTTTCGCGCGAGTTCTGCCACAACGGGGGCAGATTTAATAGACTCGGCGGTCTGAGTCATCACGGTGTGTAGCTGGTCAGGGGCAATGCCTTCGGCCAGCAGACGCCCGGCGGTATGGTTGCGGGAAAGCGGTGAGGCGCAGGTGGCAATAAGGTCGCCCATACCTGCCAGGCCACTCATGGTCTCGCTCTTACCGCCAAGGGCCAGGGCCAGGCGGGTGGTCTCGGCAAGACCCCGGGTCATGACCGAGGCCTTGGAGTTATCACCGTACTGCTTGCCCTCGCACATACCCACGCAGAGAGCAATGACGTTCTTGACCAGCCCGCCAATTTCTACGCCCACAATATCGGTGTTGGTGTAGGGGCGGAAATAGTCAGCGGCACAGATAGCGGCAACCGCCTGTGCGGTTTGCTCGCTTTGAGCGGCAACCACGCTGGTGGTGGGCTGCTCCGCAATAATCTCCTTGGCCAAGTTGGGCCCGGAAAGCACGGTAACGCGCCCCGGCACAGCCTCAATCGTTTCGGGGGCAGCTCCGCTGGCGATCAGGTGCCCCTGGAGCACCTCAATCATGACCTCGCTCATGCGCAGGCCTGTGCCCATTTCTAGGCCCTTGGCGAGAGACACCAGCAGGGCGTCTTCTTCCATCAGGGGGGCAAAGACCTCAAGCTGGGAGCGCAGTACCTGGGCCGGAATAGCCAGCACCACAATGCTGGCCCCGGTCAGGGCTTCAGCGGCATCGGCCGTCATGACCATGCTATCGGGGAGCTTAACCCCGGGGAAGTAGCCCTCGTTGGTGCGGCTCTGCTGCATGGCTTCCATCGTGTTGGGGTTACGCCCCCACAACACGACCTGTCGGTCGGCGCCTGAGCTGGCAGCGGCGTCCGCAACAACCTTGGCAAAAGCGGTGCCCCAGCTACCTGCTCCAAGAACAGCGATTTTCTGGTGCTTCACATCGGTCATGGGTGCGTTACCTCCCCCTTGTGTGGTTACTGGTCAGGTGACTGGCGGACGTCCAAAACGGCGTTCCAGCGCCCGGCAGGGGCTTTCTCGCCGCGCAGGTCCTCAAGCAGGGCGGTAACGTCGTCGAGCATGCGGTTGGTGACGGCGGCCAGCTCGTCGTGGGTGTAGCGGGCACCGTCTTCGCGGCGCTGGACCAGGTCGCTGAAATCGACCGGGTCGCCCACCACAATCTTGACCTTCTTACGGGGCCAGCTGAAGCGGGGCTTGCCGCGGCGGGGCCAGAAGTCCTGGTCGCCCCAGTGGGCTACCGGGTAGACCGGGGCGCCGGTGGCCAGGGCCAGGCGGGCTGCCCCCGATTTACCGGTCATGGGCCACATGTCGGGGTCCTTGGTCAGGGTGCCCTCGGGGAAGATAATGACCGCTCCCCCGGCGTCCAGAACATTCTGGGCAACTTCAAGAGACTGTCCGGCCCGGGCTGAGCCGCGGGCAACCGGGATATGGGCGCACTGGCGCATGAGCCAGCCCAGCACCGGCACCCTAAACAGTGCTTCTTTAGCCAAGAACCGGGGCAGCACGCCCTCAAGGAAGAGGGGGTAGGCTGCGGTAATCGGGTCTACCACAGTCAGGTGGTTTGAGACCACGATAAACCCGCCGGTCTTGGGTAGTTTCTCCCGCCCCTCAATCTGCGCCTTCATGGGCAGGTTGTAGAGGGGGCGCAAGAGCGTACCGGCTACGGTGTAGACCGCGTCCCCCATCTTGGTGGGCTTGATATCACTCAAAGAAGCGCTGTTCTTGCTCATCTTAGGCAGTGACCTCGAAGTTAGCGCCCAGGGCGGTGAGCTTATCAACGAAGTGCTCGTAGCCGCGGGAGATCACGGAAACACCGGTGACGTTTGAGGTGCCTTCAGCGGTCAGGGCAGCAATCACGTGGGAGAAGCCACCGCGCAGGTCGGGCACGTTGATGTCGGCCCCGCGCAGGGGGGTCTTACCTGTGATGATGGCTGAGTGCTTGAAGTTCTGGTGGCCGAAGCGGCAGGGGGTGGGGCCCAGGCAGTCTTTGTGCAGCTGCACGGTAGCGCCCATACGAACCAGGGCGTCGGTGAAGCCGAAGCGGTTCTCGTAGACGGTCTCATGAACAACAGAGACGCCCTTAGCCTGGGTCATGGCGACAACCAGGGGCTGCTGCCAGTCGGTCATGAAGCCGGGGTGCACGTTGGTTTCAACGAAGAGGGGGTTCAGGTCGCCGCCCTGGTGGAAGAATCGGATGCCCTCGTCGGTGATGTCCAGACCGCCGCCCAGCTTGCGGTAGACGTTGATGAAGGTGGAGAGGTCCTTCTGGTTGGCGTTGCGTACGAAGATGTCGCCGCCGGTCGCCAGTGCTGCTGACGCCCAGGAGGCTGATTCGTTGCGGTCGGGCATGGCCACGTGGTTGAAGCCGGTCAGTTCGTCGACGCCCTCGATGATAATCTGGCGGTCGGTTTCGACGGTGATGATGGCGCCCATCTTCTGCAGGATAGCGATGAGGTCCATGATCTCGGGTTCGATGGCAGCGCCGGTCAGCTCGGTCTTGCCCTTGGCGCGGGAAGCGGCCAGCAGGACCTGCTCGGTAGCACCCACTGAGGGGTACTCCAGGTTGATCTGGGCGCCCTTGAGCCCGTCTGCGGGGGCCTTCATGGAAATGCCGGTGGGCAGCTTCTCAATCTTGGCGCCGAACTTTTCGAGCACGCGCAGGTGCCAGTTGATGGGGCGGTCACCAATCTTGCAGCCGCCCAGGTCGGGAATGAAGGCCTCACCGATGGTGTGCAGCAGGGGGCCACAGAGCAGAATCGGGATGCGGGAGTCGCCTGCGTGCACCTCAATGTCGGTGTGGTTGGCTACAGAGACCTTTGAGGGGTCCATGCGCAGCTCGCCGGCCTGCATGTTGTAGTCCACCGAAACGCCGTGCAGCTCAACCAGGTCGGTAACGACCTGCACGTCCTTGATTTCGGGAACATTGCGGAGCACCGAGGGGGTGGAGCCCAGCAGGGCGGCAACCATGGCCTTGGGGACCAGGTTCTTAGCACCGCGGACGTTTACCTCGCCCTTCAGAGGGGTGCCACCTTCAATACGCAGTGCGCTGACCATGTATGTCCAATCGTCAAACTACTAGGGTGTTGATTCGCGTTACTTTACGCGTCAATTCTCGTTTACCAACTTTACCCCACTTAGGTGCACTGGTTGTTGTACAGGCGGTGTTCTTAGCCATACCACAGCTATTACTTATCTAGACGGGCCAGGCAGAACACCAAACGGACGCCGGTGCTCGGGGCACGGCGTCCTTTGGGTTAAGCTGTGGGCGGGTTTTACAGCTGCTGGGTGCGGGGCAGCCAGGCGGGGCGCTTGGCCTCGTAGGCGGTGATAGCGTCCTCGTGCTGCAGGGTTAGGCCGATGTCGTCCAGGCCCTCCATCAGGCGCCAGCGCACGTAGTCGTCAATCTGGAAGGGCACGGTCAAAGCACCGACAGTGACGGTCTTTTCTTCCAGGTCAACGGTGACTTCGGTGCCGGGTTCGGCCTCTAGCTGCTTCCAGATCAGTTCGATGTTGTCCTGGTCCACCTGGGCAGCGACCAACCCCTGCTTGCCGGAGTTACCGCGGAAGATATCAGCGAAACGAGCTGAGATGACCACGCGGAAACCGTAGTCCTTGAGCGCCCAGACCGCGTGCTCGCGGGATGAGCCGGTGCCAAAATCGGGGCCGGCAACCAGCACTGTACCGTGCCTGTAGGGCTCCTGGTTGAGGATAAAGTTCTCGTCCTTGCGCCAGCCAGCGAACAGGGCGTCGTCGAAGCCGGTCTTGGTCACGCGCTTGAGGTAGACGGCGGGGATAATCTGGTCGGTGTCGACGTTAGAGGCACGCAGGGGCACGCCAACGCCGGTGTGCTTCTTAATGGGTTCCATGAAAAATCCGTTCCACCCGGGCTTACCGGGTTCATTCAAAGAGGGCCTACAGGTCTGCCGGTGATGAGAGAGTGCCACGGATGGCGGTAGCGGCGGCGACCAGAGGGGAAACCAGGTGGGTGCGTCCGCCCTTACCCTGGCGTCCTTCAAAGTTGCGGTTGGAGGTCGAAGCGCAGCGTTCGCCGGGGGCCAGCTGGTCGGGGTTCATGCCCAGGCACATGGAGCAACCGGCAAAACGCCAGTCGGCGCCGAAGTCCTTGAAAATCTGATCCAGGCCCTCTTCTTCGGCCTGGGCTCGTACCTTCTGGGAGCCGGGGACAACCATCATGCGCACGCCCTCAGCCAGCTTCTGGCCCTTGACGATTTCGGCGGCAGCGCGCAGATCCTCGATGCGGGAGTTGGTGCAGGAGCCCAGGAATACCACGTCCACGGGGATATCCTTCATGGGGGTACCTGCGGTCAGGTCCATGTATTCCAGGGCGCGGGCAGCAGCCTTCTGCTCGTTTTCGTCCTCGAAGTCCTCGGGGAAGGGCACAGCCTGGGAGAGAGGGACGCCCTGGCCCGGGTTGGTGCCCCAGGTGACGAAGGGTTCAAGCTCGTCGGCATTGATGAAGACCTCGCGGTCGAAGGTTGCACCCTCGTCGGTGGGCAGGGTCTTCCAATACTCAACGGCGGCGTCCCAGTTCTCACCGGTCGGTGCGTGGGGGCGGCCCTTGACGTATTCAAAGGTGGTCTCGTCGGGAGCGACCATGCCGGCGCGGGCACCGGCTTCAATGGACATGTTGCAGATGGTCATGCGGCCCTCCATCGAGAGAGCACGAATAGCCGAGCCACGGTATTCCAGCACATAGCCCTGGCCACCGCCGGTACCGATTTCGGCGATAACAGCCAGGATGATGTCCTTAGCGGTGACGCCGGGCTTGAGGGTGCCCTCAACGTTGATGGCCATGGTCTTGAAGGGGGCCAAGGGCAGGGTCTGGGTAGCCATCACGTGCTCCACCTCAGAGGTACCGATACCGAAGGCCAGGGCGCCGAAAGCGCCGTGGGTTGAAGTGTGGGAGTCACCGCAGACCACGGTCATGCCGGGCATAGTCAGACCCAGCTGGGGGCCCACCACGTGCACGATACCCTGCTCTTTATCACCCAGGGAGTGAATACGTACCCCAAATTCCTCAGCATTGCGACGCAGGGTTTCAATCTGGGTGCGGGAGGTCAGGTCAGCGATGGTGGAGAAGATGTTCTCGGTGGGAGTGTTGTGATCCTCGGTTGCGATGGTGAGGTCGAGGCGACGCAGGGGGCGCCCTTCAAGGCGCAGGCCCTCAAATGCCTGGGGTGAGGTCACTTCGTGGACCAGGTGCAGGTCGATGTAGAGCAGATCGGGCTTGCCGTCTTCACCGGGCACTACAGTGTGCGCGTCCCAGACCTTCTCTGCCAAGGTTCGCGGGGTATGGTCGGTAATACCAGCCATGTCGTCCTCCAAAAAAATTTTCTCGTGATGCTTTAACAAGTGTGACGCGCCAAAGAAAATCTTTCCAATAAATGAACTTGCATATCAGCATATGAGAAGTCATGATAGGTTATACGGACACAATCCTTTTAGCTCTCAATCTTTCACACTCGAAAGGCCCCCACCGCACCATTCACCTGGGCCACCGCCCGGCCCACGACCACAGGCGAAAGTTACCACCATGCAAGATAACCGCAGCTCAGGCGTCGGCGTCCTCGACAAAGCCGCCCACATTCTTGACTGTCTCGAAGCAGGCCCCGCCACCCTGTCCCAGCTCGTTGAAGCCACCGGACTTGCCCGCCCCACGGCCCACCGACTGGCTGTTGCCCTCACCCACCATCGCCTCGTAGCCCGCGACGTTCAGGGCCGCTTCATGCTCGGCCCACGCCTGGGCGAATTATCCAGCGCCGCCGGTGAAGACCGTCTGATTGCCGCTGCCGGCCCCGTGCTCAATAACCTGCGCAATGTCACCGGTGAGTCCTCCCAGGTCTTCCGCCGCCAGGGTGACTGGCGCGTCTGTGTGGCTTCCGCTGAGCGTCCTATCGGCCTGCGCGACACCATCCCCGTGGGCACCCAGCTCTCCATGAAAGCCGGTTCTGCGGCCCAGATCCTCACCGCCTGGGAAGACCACGCCCGCCTGGTCGAGGGCCTGCACAACGCCCGATTCTCAGCCACCATGCTGGCAGCCGTCCGCCGCCGCGGCTGGGCCCAGTCCGTCGGCGAACGCGAACGCGGAACCGCCTCCGTTTCAGCCCCGGTGCGCTCCCCCTCCGGCAAGGTCATCGCTGCGGTTTCAATCTCAGGCCCCATCGAGCGCCTAACCCGCCAGCCCGGCCGCCTGCACGCCGAAGTAGTGTGCGAAGCTGCTGCTGCGCTGACCGAGGCCCTGCGCAGCTAAAGCCTTACTCAGCAGCTTAAACACAGAAACTCCCCGCTCACCGGTGTCGGTGGGCGGGGAGTTTTTGTTTTATCGGGCCTCGTGCAGGGCCTGGCGGTAGCCCTCTAGGCGGGCTAGCTCTTCCTGTACAGGGGCAGTGACGCAGCGGGCCGCCACATCAGCCAGGTTGGTTTCGAGCTGGCGGCGGATGTTCTTGGCATAGATACGGTGCCCCACCGCAGCCAGCCCCCGTCCCAGGGCCGCTGTCAGTATGCCTAGCAGGACGCCGGTGACCACCAGCAGGGTGGGGACGGGCAGGGGGAAGCCCTCAACTGTGGGCGGATCGGGCAGCACAATCTGGAAGTAGCCAGCAAGAGCCAGGCCGGTGAGCCAGAGCAGGCCCACAAGTGCCGTTGCCAGCCCCACCCATTGCAGGACGTTGAGCAGGTGCCACCACCAGCGTTTTTTCTGGGCATCGTAATGCACGGTAGCGGCGGCCCGCTCAATCTCGCCGGGCAGGTGGCTCTCATAGGTGCGGGCAGCGTTCCTGATGGAGTGGCTCCAGGGCTCCTCGACGCCCTGCGAAACGCTGGTGGCAAAGGTGCGCAAGGAAGTTGAGAGGGCCGCTTTCTGGGGTGCTCCCAGCGGTGGCAGGGATGACTTAGAAATGGGTGCCCCGTCGTGCTCCTTGTGCAGGCCTAGGCGTTTGAGGGGGTCGCGTTTGATTTTGAGCAGCCAGCGGGTTGCAATCCAGCCGGTAGACGAAGCAGCGTGCAGCTTATAAGAATCTGACGCGGCCTTGACCAGGGCTTCTGCACCGGAAGCAGCGTAGAAGTCGTCCTCAAGCCGGGTGGTTGCGGCAGCGGTGATGCCCGCGGGCTCTCCCCCGCCGTCCTGACCAGCCAAATCTGTGCGGACGCCCGCCAGGTCAGCTTCGATACGGGCTACCGCAGCGTTCTTGGCGACGGCCACCTGGCCGAGAATCTCGCGCAGGCGGGGTATCTGGTAGCCGGTGCGGGCAGAAACCCCCAATGGATCAGCGAGAAGGGTGGAGGTGAGCCCGTCCTGAGCCAGTAAGAGCTTGAGGGAATCCAGGACTGCGGGCACTTCGGCTTCATCCAGGCGGTCGACCTGGTTGAGCACGGCCAGGGTCACTGCCCCGTGGGCGGCTAGGGGCCGGATGAAGTCCTGGTGAATCACGGCATCGGCGTATTTTTGGGGGTCCATGACCCAGACCAGCACGTCCACGCACTCGGCCATTTTCTCTACGATTGCCCGATTGGAGGCCTCTACCGAATCGAAGTCGGGCAGGTCAAGAAGCACGAGCCCGCCGGTGGTCTGTTCGGTCTTCCCAGCTCCCACCGAACGGCGGATTTTGTTCCACATGCCCACGGTCACCGGCACATCGGCGCGGTTGAGGGCCTCTGCTGCCTGGGCGGGGTCTTCGTCCATGTAGGTGCGGTTATCTACCCCCAGCCAGTCCAGCAGGGGCTCTACCCCTTCCCTGCCCCAGATAGCGGCCTGGGCGGTAGATGTAGTGGGGCGGCGGGCAGCACTCTTGGCGATTTCTTTGCCCACGACCGCGTTGAAGAGGGTTGACTTGCCCGAACCGGTTGCGCCAAAGAAACCGATGACGGTGTGTTCGGCGGAGAGTTCACGGCGGGCTGCTGCGCGGGTGAGCACCCCTCTGGCGGTCTCGATGGTTTCGGGGTCTACTCGCCCCTCGCCCAGTTCCAGGGCGGTGGTGAGGGCATCGACGCGGCTTGCTAGGGCTGTGGTTGCGACAGCTGTATCGGTGGTGGTCACGGTGGTTACTCTCGCTTACTCGGTGTCAGTGCCGGTGAATGCTGAATCGCTGGTGGTGGAGGCGGACGCCAGCTGCTCACCTGCTCTGGTCAGGGCCTGGGCTGCTGCGGTTAGGTCAGCCGCCGAGGGGGTTTCAGGGTCAGCTGCCCCGGTCGTCTCATCAAGACGCTGGGTGAAGCGTTCCTGCTGGCTGATGAGGAGTTCCTGTATGCGCTCTTCCAGGCGGCTGCGGGCACCGGCTGCCATGCGGCGCACGGCGTCCTCACCGAAAATTGCTTCCAGCAGCTTCTGGCCAACGACGCCTGAGCCGCCAGCGATGCCAACCTCTAGGCCGGTCAGGCCGCCGGTCATGGAGAAAACCGCGACCATGAGAATTACGGCGGTGACGTTGATGCCCAGCGACATGAACCGGGCCTTTTGGCGCTTACCGGCACCTTCAGCGGCGATGATGTCCATGACATCCTGCTGCCAGGCGCGAATAGATTCAGCAACTTCTTCGGAGAAGTTCTCACCGAGGGAGGCTAGGTCGTCCCCGTTCAGCAGGGCACGACCTGCCCGGTCTTCGAGCCAGCGGCGCTGGGCGGTTTCGGCGGCCGCTGCCGCTTCTTCCATGATGACCGAGTGCAGGCCCACTTCAAGGGCCTGTTCCACCTCAACGGCACGAGTGGGCGGGGTACCCCTAAAGAAGCCGGCTACCCGGTCGCGTACCTTGCCAATGGTGGTTTCGACCTGGCGGAAAAATTCGCCGGTGCCCACAAAGTCCTGCCAGCGGGTCAGCACCTCGCCGCGGAGCATCTGCCCGTCCTGGGTGGCCTCATTCAGGTTGGCCAAGGCGCGTTCAAAGGCTGTGGTGACGTCCGCGCGCAGGCGGGTCTCGGCGTCCTGCTGTTCCCCCGCGGCCTGGGCCAGGGTAATAGCCTGCTGGGCTACCCCGCGCACGGCTCCTTCTAGGGTTCGGCGTGCGATATCTGAGCGAGCATCTACGTCAGCGCCCAGGGAGCGTAACCAGAAGATGAGCGGGGTCAGGGCAACCGAGGGCAGCAGGCCGCGCTCATCGCGTTCCTGTTCGGTTACAGAGTGAATGAGGGCGGGGGTGATACCGGCTTCGGTGAGCATGCGGGTGAGGTCGGCTTCAATTTCGTCCTCGGCACCCTCGGGTACGCGGTTGAGCACCACAGCGATGGTGATGTCGCGGGCTGCTGCCTGGCGCAGGATTTCCCAGGGCACGGCGTCGGCGTAGCGGTTGGCCGTGGTGACAAAGAGCCAAAGGTCAGCGGCGCGCAGGAGCTGCTGGGCCAGGCGGCGGTTCTCGTCTGAGACCGAGTCAAAGTCGGGGGCGTCGATCAGGGCGATACCGGCAGGCAGGGACTCTACGGGCACGGTCACCAGCTCGTCTTGGCCGCTGTGGGGGTTTGCCCCGGGCAGGGCTTCGCCGGGCGCTACCGGTACCCGCACCAGGTGGGGCAGGATTCGCTCGGGGGTGAAGGCGTCCGCATCTTCAGGGCGGTGCAGAAGGACGGGCTGGCGGGTGGTGGGGCGGATCGCGCCGGAGCGGGTGACAGGCTCCCCCATCAGGGTATTGACCAAGGTGGACTTGCCGGCACCGGTAGAGCCACCCACCACGACGGTCAGCGGGGCATCGAGGGTAGCCAGCTTAGGCAGGATGTAGTCATCGAGCTGGGTGACGGCGGTACGCGCCTCTTTGCGCGCTGCGTCGGCTGAGCCGGTAACCAGGGGGAAGGACGCCGCAGAGAGGGTATTGCGGGCATCGCGAACTGCGGTGAGAGCGGGAGTGATTGATTCGTTGTGCACGTACCCTATTCTCGCATGTTTAGCGAAAGACGCGGGGCTTGTGCAGCCAATGAGGGTTATAGGCAGAAAAGTGTGTCCCCAACACCCCCACAACCCAATCAACACAAGGCAACCAACCCCACAAGCTAGC
>NZ_JBPPWJ010000013.1:0-82098 GCF_053547255.1 Rothia sp. 11273D007AR
TTTTATTTTTGCCGCTGGTGGGGCCGTTGTCTAGTTGGTGGGGGGTGGGGGTGTTGACCCCCTTATGAATAACCCTCTTTGTCCTCTTGCTCTATCTAGCGGCCCTTCAAAATATCACGAGCAAAGCGCCCCTCATATGGTGGTCTGAGGAGCGCTTGTAGCAATTTAGAGTGTTGGCTAGAAAAGGGTGTCGGAAGAACCATCTGCCGTATTGGTGAGAGGCACATTCTCGCGCTCTAGCCCGTAGTGGCGGCGATTGATAGCTTTCCCAAGTGCGTTGGGAATGCCCACTACCAATGCGTTACCCATGCAGAAAGCACGATGCCCGTCAGTTAAGCCTGCATCGGTCCAGCCCTTCGGAAAACCCTGAATCTGGTCTAGTTCATCGGGAATAAGACGGCGTAGACGGCCTGATTCTGTCTTTACAACATGTTTAAATCGTGAGGCACCAGCTCCGCCCTCGCCGGTCAAAATGGTACGTGCCGGGCGGTCAAGGGGGTCGGGGAAAGACATGCTACCTTCTGAGTAGGTATATTTGAACCCACTGGCTTTATTGATACGTTCTTCTTTTTTGCCACCTTTTAGGTATTCCCAGGCCTGGATTTTGCTAGGTTCGATAAAGAACTGGTCTGGTACTTCGGTCTCGTCGACCACGATATCCCCGAGGGTAAGACACTTGCCTGTGTACAGAGCTTCTGGCTTCGCGGTATAGATCTTACCGTGCTGCATTACGCCGGCATCTTGGAACCGTGAAGTTTTTGCACCTAGACCAAAGCTTTGAGTTACTTCAAAGGGGTCAATACTAATGCTGAAGTTATCTTCGCGAGCTAGGCTCTGAGTAATGGGGAAGGCTTCGGCAAAAACTCCTTCGGTACGCAGGGTAGCTTCCAAGTCCCATGTCATATCGGTAAGTTCTGCATAAATGTACACGCGTTTACGTTTCTGAGGGTGGCCGTAGTCAGCCGCGTTAATGACTCGCCATTCAACGGAATACCCCAGCGAGTAGAAGCAGGAAAGAATAATCGCGAAGTCACGTCCCCGTTGCTTTGACGGTGATTTGAGCAGGCGATCTACATTTTCAAGGACGACGTAACGAGGCTTTTTCATGTCTAGCGCACGGTAGATATCCCACCAGAGCACTCCCTTTTTGCCTTCAATGCCGTGTGACTGAGACAAGGGTTTTGAGACAGAGTAGTCCTGGCAGGGGAAGCCGCCAACGAGCATATCTGCTTCTGGAATGGTGATTTCACCATTTTCAGCCATATCGAGGGCCTTGTTGATGTCTTCGTTGAGGAAGTTTTCTTCTCCAAAACGTGCAACGTAGCAGCGAGCAGCAAACTGTTTGGTGGGTGTTCCTGGGGGTTCCCACTGGTTGGCCCAGACTGTCTCAAAGTTACCAGCTGAAGGTAGGCTGAAGCCGTCTTTGTTATAGCCTTCGAAGCCTAGGCGGAAGCCGCCGACGCCCGCGAAGAGCTCGATGATGCGAATCGGCTGGTCTGCCACGGTTGAACCTCCCGCTTGGAACTGTAAGTCTTAAGAGTATAGATCAGAATAGGTGTTCTGATCAATTCTATGTGATAAGCGTCTATAATTTAGGTGCTTTCTGCTTTCTGCTTTCGTCGAGCGAAAAGAGTTTAGAGAATGACCAATGAGTTCACTAGGGAGTCTTTGGAATCCCTCCTAGATGTAGCTATGGGCAGGACGCTGGGGGAAGTTGACAGCAAGCGTCTTATTGATCGGTATGTGGAAACCCGTCCTGACCGTGTGGTCAAGGGGGTTCCTGGCGATATCATCGAACAATCTGTCCTGGGTCTCCCCAAAGATTCTCTCCAGAAAGCTGACCTCTTAGTTGACGGGACTCCAACGGAGCTGAAGGTAACTGGGGTCTACAAACGTGGGGAAGGGGCGAATGCGGAGTACCATGCCAAGGAACGTCTTACGATAACTAATGTGAGTTACTCTGGGGTTGTTCAAGAGAGTTTCTTAGACTCCCACCTATGGGAGAAAATTCAGAATATCTTACTGGTGTACTACCAGTATGGTGATACCCGTGCGCTCTCGACTGAAGACTACAGAAAATTCCGGTACTTGCTCTACTCAAATCTTCACTTCAGTGATGAAGAAAGAGAGATTATCAAGTCAGATTGGGAACAGGTCCATGGTTTTTTCGCCTCTGAGCGTGGCCAGTATGTTATTAGACAGCTTCAGGACTCTCAAACTGATGACGAAGAACGTCGATCCCTGAGGGCAGAGCTATCCGTTGCCCTTGGTGGGCTGATGTATTTAGAGGTTGCTCCTAAATTTCCTCGTGCCCGGTTGGCTATAAAAAACTCGTACTTCAAAGTAAAGACAAAGGAAATATTTAGCGCGAAAGCATCGCAGCAGAAATTGGCAGGGGTTTCTGGTTATTCAGATCTGCTCCAACAGATTTCTAAGTCTGTAGCACCTTACGTTGGTATGAAGCTAGGGGATATCGCTAAAGAAGCGGAAGAAGTTAAATCTTCTACCCTTGCTGACCGAATCAGCAAAGGGGCAACTAACTACATACTTGGATACATGCTGACTGGAGATTACGTTAAAGCTACTTCTATCGAAGAGCTTGCTAAAGCTGGCTTCATCGTTAAGGCAATACCCATCAAGGACACCGGTCATAAGAAGGAGGATTCTAAACTTACCCCGGTCGTATTCTCAGAATTTGAGGACGATACAGCTTTCGAAGATTCAACACTTTTTGATTACCTTTTTAGTCACAGGTTCTTATGCGGGGTCTTTGAACGTCATCAGGGGAGGGACAGAAGCCTAGATATCTTCAGGGGCGTTAAGGTTATTGAATTTTCAGACGGCATGTTTGAAGAATCTGCTCGGAAGGTTTGGGAGACAATGCGTTGCATGTACCTTCAGCAGGAGATGACCACTCACTTGGCTCTGCGAAAAGATGGAACGGTTATCTATAACAAAAACGGTTTCCCAAAGATGGGGAACAACCTACCTAAGTCCAAAGAATATGAAATCTTTATCAAAGGCACGAGCGGAGATTCATCGAAGAAACCGTTAGTCATTAATGGACATGCTTTCTACAATCTGGATTATTGGATAAAGGGTTCCCTCATGGTTGAGTTACTCAATGAATCTGAGTTCCTTTAGGGAGAGTGATTCAAAAAAACTGAGGTGAAACAGGCTTACAGCGAAGCTGCTGGCTCGGGGCTGGCGTGAATCACCTCGTGAGCGAAGCGAACCGGGTGAGAGGGTCGGCAGCGAGCGTAAGCCTGTTTCACCTCTTTCAATCTTCTGGTCCCGCTATATGGGCAGTCCCCGGTGCAAACCTCCACTGACCCTCCGGCAAGAAGCCGGGGTGCCGCGTCCACCCGCTAAACTAGACCCCATGCGCTACACCTACCTCGGCCCGTCCGGAACCTTCACCGAAGCAGCCCTCCTCACCGTGCCCGGTGCCCCCGACGCCGAACGCATACCCGCAACGTCCGTCCCCGCAGCCCTCGATGCCCTGCGCGACGGCACCGCCGATGCCGCCATGGTGCCCATCGAAAACTCTGTTGAAGGTGGTGTGACCGCAACCCTCGACGCCATCGCAGCCCTCGATGGGTCCCTGCGTATCGTCCGCGAAGTGCTGGTACCCATCACCTTCGTGCTGGTTGCCCGCCCCGGCACCACTCTAGAGAACGTCAAAACCATTTCAACGCATACCCACGCCTGGGCGCAGGTGCGCTCCTGGGTGGCTGAGAACAAGCCCAGCGTGAATTACCTACCGGGCTCGTCCACTGCGGGCGCTGCCCTGGGGCTGCTGAATGAGAACCCCGGCTACGAGGCCGCTATCTGCTCGCCCGCTGTGGCCCAGGCTCACCCCGAGCTGCAGGTGCTGGCCCACAACATTGGTGATAACAAGAACGCCGTGACCCGTTTCGTGCTGGTTGCCCGCGATGCCGAAACCCCCGCACCCACTGGCGCAGACAAAACCACCCTGGTCATCCCGCTGCCTCAGGACCGCCCCGGCGCCCTGCTTGACCTGCTCGAACAGTTCTCAACCAGGGGAATCAATCTCTCCCGCATTGAGTCCCGACCCACCGGCGAATTTCTGGGGGCCTACTTCTTCTCCATCGATATTGATGGCCACCTCTACGACGCCCGCGTGCGCGATGCCCTGCGCGGCATCCACCGAGTCTCACCCGGCGTGCTCTACCTGGGGTCCTATCCCCGCGCCGACAAGCGCCTAGCCGCGGTAGACCCCATACACGACGAGGCTTCTTTCACCGCCGCCCGCAACTGGGTCGAAACCCTCTTCCCCGGCGGACGCCCCGAGGAACTTAAGCACAATATCTAAGGCTTTTAAGGTCAATGAAATGTATAGAAATCCAGCCCGCACTTCACAAGAGTGAAGGTGGGCTGAACGATTGCCTTACATTCTATAAAACCTTTTGCGTTGCCACCGGGAGCTTTCCGGCTTAGGGGATGACGCAGGCTCACAGCGAAGCTGCTGGCTCGGGGCTGGCGTGAATTGATCCGAGCGCCCCAGCGCGAGGATCAAGAGGGTCAGCAGCGAGCGTGAGCCTGCGTCACCCCCCCCTATGAGCTGAGTTTCCAGACTCTGCCGAGAGCCTTTAGAGCCTCAGTAGCCGCTGCCACCAGAGGCGCTGCTGCTCTACCAGCTCATCACGGGCATTCACAAAATCACTGAGCGAACGAATCTGCATGTCATCAGGGTAAACTTGCACCTTCATCGCGGCGGGGAGCACCTGGGCATGAAAATCGCTCACCTCACCCAGAACGTCCCCGTCCACCTCAACGGGCAAGCTGGTATTGGGGAAGTAGACGCGGACGTCCGTACCCACAAAGTGCTCGACAACCGGGTGGCGCACCCGGGTGGGGCGCAGAATAAACTGAGCCGCCATGCGCACCCAGCTACCCAGGTTGCGCGGGGTCAGCACAATCACCTCAAGCTGCCCATCGGAGAGCTGAGCTGTCTGTGCAAGATTCACCCCACCCTGAATCTTGCCGGTATTGGCAACCAACACAGCCCGAATCTTGCGGCGAACGGGCGCACCGTTATTCACCGTAATCACCGCTGGGCGGCGGCGGGTGAACATGTGCCGGGTGCTAGCCTCAACATAGGCCAACCAGCCGATACGGGCTTTCAAATCCTCTCGGGTGTCGGTCATAATCTGGGCGTCAAAACCTGCCCCGCCCATGACCACAAAATTGACCGGTGGAAGCTCCTTCTCGCCCTGCATCTCCATGCGAATCATGTCGATGGTGCGGCTCTGCCCATGCAAGGCAATATTGATGCAGGCGTGCAGGTCATTGACGTCCATGTCGAGGTTGCGGGCCAGTAGGTTGCCCGTGCCCAAGGGCACAATGCCTAAGGTGGCAGTGGTGCCCGCCAGACCGTCCGCTACAGCGCGTACGGTGCCGTCACCACCGACAGCCAGCACAATCTCAGCCCCGTCCGCCGCAGCCTGCTGGGCCATACCAAAGCCGGGGTCGTTAGCCTCAGTCTCATAGAACCTAGCCCGAGGCCAATCAGCCAGGCCCAGCTCGGCTGTAATCATGCGAATCACCGAATCAGCCCGATCCTTGGTGGGGTTATACACCACCGCAACCTGCTTCGGATCACCCGGCTCTAACATACGGTGCAGGGGCCGGTAGACAGGGAAAAGATCAGGACGTTCCCGCCTGCCCCTCCGCACAGAAAGAGCCACTCCGCCCAGGGCTAGAGCAGAAGCAGCAGTAAGGGATACACCGAGAGTCGAACGCGAAACCATATCACCAGCATACTGAAGAAAACCGTGTGCCACCGCCCGGCGTCCGCACGCCTGACATCGCAGCGGCAACTACGGTAAATTTAGAGGCATGATTGACATTAACCTCCTGCGTGAAAACCCCGACGCCTTCCGCGCCTCCCAGCGCGCTCGCGGCGCTGACGAAACCGTCATCGACCAGATTCTCGAAGCGGACGCCACCCGCCGCACCTCCATCAACGACTTCGAGAAGCTACGCGCCGAACAGAACGTCTTCTCCAAGAAGATCGGCAAGGCCGCCAAGGAAGAAAAGCAGGCTCTGCTCGCTGAGGTTAAGGAACTCTCCCAGAAGGTCTCAGAAGCCAAGGCTGCCGCCGACGCCGCTGCCGCCCGCCAGGAAGAACTGGTCGCCGGCGTAGGCAACCTGATTATTGACGGCATTCCTGCCGGTGGCGAGGACGACTACGTGGTCGTCAAGCACGTCGGTGAACCCCGCAACTTCGAAGCAGACGGCTTTGAACCCCGCGACCACCTTGAAATCGGTGAGCTGGTTGACGGCATCGACATGGTGCGCGGCGCTAAGGTCTCAGGCTCCCGCTTCTACTTCCTCAAGGGCCATGTAGCCCGCCTGGAACAGGCCCTCATGTGGATGGCCCTCGACCAGGCCACCGCCAACGGCTTCACCATGCTCACCACCCCCACCCTGGTGCGCCCCGAAACCATGAACGGCACCGGCTTCAACGTCGAACACGACGACGAAATCTACCGCCTCGAGCGCGACGACCTCTACCTGGTGGGCACCTCCGAGGTCGCTATCGCTGGCTACCACGCCGACGAAATCATCGACTTCGAGAAGGGCCCGAAGAAGTACCTGGGCTGGTCCTCCTGCTACCGCCGCGAAGCCGGCTCCGCAGGTAAGGACACCCGCGGCATCATCCGCGTGCACCAGTTCAACAAGGCCGAAATGTTCGTCTACTGCCCCGTCGAGCAGGCAGAAGACATGCACGCCAAGATGCTGGCCTGGGAAGAAGAAATGCTGGCCAAGTGCGAGCTCTCCTACCGCGTCATCGATACCGCTGCGGGCGACCTGGGCTCGTCCGCCGCCCGCAAGTTCGACTGTGAAGCCTGGGTACCCACCCAGGGCGCCTTCCGCGAACTGACCTCAACCTCCAACTGCACCACCTACCAGGCCCGCCGTCTGAACGTGCGTGAGCGCATGCCCGACACCGTCACCGCAGACGGCAAGACCAAGAAGGGCGGCACCCGCACCGTTGCCACCCTGAACGGTACCCTGGCGACCACTCGCTGGCTGGTTGCAATCCTTGAAACCCACCAGCAGGCAGACGGCTCCGTGCGTATCCCCGAGGCCCTGCGCCCCTACATGGGCGGCCTTGAGGTTATCCCCGTAGCGGCCTAACCCCGTAAGGTACCATCTACTTCGGAAAAGACCACCTCGTTTGTGGGTATAACCGACGTAGATGGTACCTTCTGCTTTTAAGCGTGACCGAGGAAGGGAGCTCCCATGCCCAACCGTACCCGCGCCCTACTGGCCAGCATGCTGGTGCTGGTGGCAGGCGTCCTTTCCGCCTGCGCCCCGGGTGCTACCGAGCAGGACGCCGCCGGGCAGGACGCCGCCGGGCAGGCGTCCGTGCAAACCGCAACCCAGGGAAAGCCCCGGGTGCTTGTCACCTTCACCGTGCTCGCAGACATGGCTAGCGCCATCGGCGGCGAGCACGTTGAGGTTGAATCTCTCACCAAAGCCGGGGCTGAAATCCACGGCTACGAGCCCACCCCATCGGATGTGCGCAAGGCAGCGGACGCCGACCTGATTCTCGCCAACGGCCTCAACCTCGAAGCCTGGCTTGAGCAATTTTTGCAGGACGCCGACGCCCCGGCTGTCACCGTCACCGAAGGAATTACACCCCTCGGCATCGCCGAAGGGGAGGGGGAGGGCTACCCCAACCCCCACGCCTGGATGAGCCCGGTCGCCGCCAAAACCTACGCCGATAACATCGCGGCGGCCCTGGCCGACCTCGACCCGGCCCACGCCGACAGCTACCGGGCCAATGCCGAAGCCTACAAGCAGGAACTCAGCCAGGTACACCAAGAACTCATCTCCGCCATCAGTAATCTCCCCCAACACCAGCGGCTTCTGGTGACCTGCGAGGGCGCCTTCTCCTACCTGGCCGCCGACGCCGGTCTCGATGAAGCCTACCTTTGGGCAGTGAACTCCGACGGCGAAACCGGTGCCCGCCGCATGATGGAACTCTCCGACCGGGTAGCGGGCAGCGCCGTGCCCGCTGTCTTCTGCGAATCCACCGTGCCCACCCGCACCATGGAACAAATCGCCACCGACACCGGCGCAACCTACGCCGGAGCCCTCTACGTCGATTCCCTGTCTGACGCCGACGGCCCCGTGCCCACCTATCTCGATTTAATCCGCTACGATACCCGCCTCATGGCTGAGGCCCTCAGCCAATAACCGCCCTAAACTGAGGTTCTATGACTGCACCACCGCTGCTCCAGCTCACCGATGTAACTGTCACCTACGGGGCACCCGGCTCCGGGGCCGTACGCGCCCTGAACCGGGCGTCCCTGCACGTTGCCCCCGGGAACATCTGCGGGCTGGTCGGCATGAACGGCTCTGGCAAGTCCACCCTCTTCAAGGCCATTATGGGCGTGGTGCCAGCATCGGGCAGCGTCCGGATTGACGGGCTCGCCCCGCGCGAGGCTCGTAGACAGGGCCTGGTCAGCTACGTACCCCAGAGCGAGGACATCGACTTCACCTTCCCGGTCTCGGTGCGCGACGTGGTCAGCCAGGGGCGCTACAGCCGACTGGGCATCACCCGCCGCCTGGGTGCCACCGACCGGGCCGCCGTCGATACCGCCCTGGAGCGGGTCGGGCTCACCGACCTGGCCCACCGGCAAATTGGCAACCTTTCTGGCGGCCAGCGCAAACGCGCCTTCGTTGCCCGTGGCCTAGCCCAGGGAGCCCGCCTGCTCCTGCTCGACGAACCCTTCGCCGGCGTCGATAAAAAGAGCGAAGCCATGCTCGTGAGCCTCTTCAAAGAGCTGCGCGCCGACGGCGCTGGCATACTCATCTCAACCCACGACCTGGCCAACCTGGCAGACCTGGCCGACACTGCCGTCCTGCTCCGCAACGAAGTGCTACTCACCGGCGACCCCGCCACCGTGCTGGCCCCCGAAAACATCGTGCGAGCCTTCGGAATGAACCCGCTGACAGGGGAGAACTAATGTATGAACTCTTCATCGAACCGCTCACCTACGGCTTCATGCAGCGCGGCCTGCTGGTGACCGTGCTGGCGGCCCTGGTATGCGCCCTGCTCTCCTGCTGGCTGGTGCTCATGGGCTGGTCTCTCATGGGCGACGGCATCTCCCATGCCGTGCTTCCCGGCGTGGCCCTGGCCTACATTCTGGGTGCCCCCTTCGCCCTGGGCGCCCTGATTGCCGCCCTGGTGGCCGTCGCCCTCATCGGGTCGGTTGCCGCCCGCGGGCGCGTGCGCGAGGACGCCGCCATCGGCATCGTCTTCACCGTCATGTTTGCCCTGGGGCTGGTGCTCCTTTCGGCCTTCCCCTCCCAGGTTGATTTGCACTCGGTCATCTTCGGCAACGTGCTGGGCGTATCGTGGGCGGACGTCTGGCAGATAGGCCTGCTGGCCGTACTAGTTGTTGCTGTGCTGCTTATTAAGCGCCGTGACCTGGTGCTCTACGCCTTCGACCCCGGCTACACTCACGCCATCGGGCTCAGCCCCAAACTGCTTTCAGGGCTACTGCTGGTTGCCCTGGCACTGACCTCTGTGCTGGCTCTTCAGATTGTGGGCGTTGTGCTGGTTGTAGCCCTGCTGGTGATACCGGGGGCAACCGCCCGCCTGCTCACCGACCGCTTCACCACCATGCTGCTCATCTCGGCAGGGGTCTCCCTGACCGCTGCCCTTGCCGGCTTCTTCATGGGCTACCTGCTCGACGTCTCAGCCGGCGGCACCGTGGTGCTGGCCCTCGGCGTCCTCTTCGGCCTGGCCTACCTCTTCGCCCCGCACCACGGCCTGCTGGCGGTTGCGCGAGCACGGAGGGCGTCATAACACGGACATAAATAAAAGGGCTACCGCTTATGACTAAGCAGTAGCCCTCAATGCATACGGGTTTTAAACCGTTTTATGCCTACCATTATCCCATAGAGCTCAAATCAACAGCAAGACCTGCCGGAGGCAAAGACGCCAATGAAGGAATCAACTGAAAATATTATCGCTGCACAAATAGGTTCGGCCAGACTCTCTACCTACCTCACTCAGGCGCAGGGAGACCGTAGCAGAGCACTAGCCCTTTATCTATGGAATCTTGAATCATCCGCTGCCGTTTTATCAACAACCGCGATGGTGGAAGTGCACCTAAGAAACACGGTTGATTTGGCCCTAAAGTCATGGAACGCGGCACAGGATTACACTGCTGAACCTGGCCGAGAGGGGCCTTACAGCCAAGAGTGGATTGAAGACCCAGCTCCACGCATTAGAAACATCGTGGCCCCTGCTCGACGAGTCTCGCTCAAAGATAAAAGTCGGTCCTCGATGAAAGACATTAATAATAAAAACACTAAGCCGTACCCCACTCACGATGACTATGTAGCGGGGCTGACCTTTGGAACCTGGACTAGCCTACTTCCGCACCCCGATGCAGGAAGTAACAATATTCGAGTAGCTATCTGGGAGACGGAACTTTCAAAATATTTTTCTAAGCACCGCAACGTTGTGTATTACTGGGCTCAGCATCTGCGATATGCGCGAAATCGAGCTTCGCACCTTGAGCCTCTACTCGATGTCAGGGAACTTCAGCACTATCACCGGTGCGCAGTACGTCTGCTCAATGCGCTTAATCCAGTCGCGGCGTCCTGGCTAGCGGGGCAAGCATTTATTCCACGGGCTCTTAGCAAGAGGCCTTAGTCTAGGGACAATTCAAAGCTATCGAGCCTGTTCGTGGGTGCAACATGTTGCACTAATCCCCAAATGTGGCGGCGGCACTGCCACATTTGGCGGGCAGCGCCACATCTGCACAAGGCGCATTGAGCAGGTGCCCGGCGGGCGGCGTCCTAACCGCTAGGCTTCACGCGGCGCTCACCTTGCCTTAACCCGGCTTTTGTATAGTCTGGTCTACACGAGAGAAAAGAGACACCGATGATTTCAGAGATCAAAGACATGCAGACCCTGCCGCTGCGCCGCTCCACCTGGCAGAAAGAAGAAGGTGCCAAGTACCTGGTTGCTATCGACGTTGATGGCACCTTGGTCAACCACGACGGGGCCATGAGCGAGGCTGTCAAAAAAGCAGCCCAGGATGTTGTGGACGCGGGCCACCACGTGGTCATTTCCACCGGACGCTCCCTGGGCGCCACCCTGCCCATCGTTGAGATGATTGGGCTGACGCGCGGCTACGCGGTGAGCTCCAACGGCGCGGTTACCCTCAGCATCGACCCCTCCCTAGAAGCTGGCTACCGCATCATCGACAAGGTCAGCTTCGACCCCTCCAACGCCATCACCCTGCTCAAGGCCAAGCTGCCGCACGCGTCCTTGGCCCTGGAAGCACCCGACGGAACGGTCTATGCCACCGATAACTTTGAGGACTGGTCCTTCGGCGTCAACACTGTGAAGACCACCCGCACCGAGATGGCCGCGATGAAGTCGGCTGTGCGCGTGGTGGTCTGCTCACCCACAGACACCCCTGATGATTTCAAGCGTGCTATCTACGATTCGGGCCTGCATGGGGTGAACTACGCGGTGGGCTGGAGCGCCTGGCTCGATGTGGCTGCGCACGGGGTGTCGAAGGCGACCGCCCTGGAACAAATCCGCCGCAAGCTACGCGTAGACCCCCGCCACACCATCGCCATCGGTGACGGCCTGAACGACAAGGAAATGATCCACTGGGCAGCCCGCGGCGTTGCCATGGGCCAGGCCCTGCCCGAGGTGGCGGAGCTGGCTACGGATGTCACCGGTTCGGTCTACGAGGACGGTACGGTGCCGATCCTGCGGGACCTGCTCTAAAATTCAGCAGATTCGAATGCGACTGATATTCCCGAAAGTACGTTAAAACAACGCCCGCTCGGGAACAAGAGTCACATTCGTACTTGGTTTACTGTCCCAGCACACCGAAAGGCCCACCGTGAGCAACTCCCTGCCCGCCACCGGCGTCCTACTCTATGACCCCGACTGCGGCATCTGCCAAAAAGCCGCCCGAGTACTCACCCACCTGGGCCTAGACGCCCGGGTGCAGGCCGGGCACTACGACCGCCTACAAGGGTACGGCGTCGACCTCGAACGCTTCATGCGCCAAATCCCCTTCATCACCCCCACCGGGCAGGTGGCCTACGGGGCGCTCGCCATCGCCCTAGCCCTTTCCACCAGCCGGTACGCGCCCGCGCGGGTGGCGGCGTCCGCCCTGAAGAACCCCCTGCTGCGCCCCCTGGCTGAGCGAGTCTACCTGCAAATCTCCACCAACCGCTCCACCGCCTGCCAGCTCAAGCCCTAACGGCTCGACGGCAGAAAGAAGCCCAGCATGCTCGCAGTCCTCGAAGGCTTTACCATCATCGCGGTAGTGGTGGGCGTAGGCTACCTGGTCGCCCGCCTCGACATTCTACCGCCCAACTCTGGGCTCTCCCTCAACCGTTTTGCCTTCTTCGTAGCCCTGCCCCCGCTCATGTTCGTGACCATGGCCGGGGCTGACCTGCACGTTATCTTCTCCGGCCGCCTTCCCGTGGCTATCTTGAGCTTCGCTACGGTCGCCCTGCTGTTTGCCGTCATCGCCAGGTTCCTGCTCAAAAAGGACGCCGGCACCGTCACCGTGGGTGCCGCCGCCAGCGGCTATATCAACGCCAACAATATGGGTCTGCCCGTAGCAACCTACATCGTGGGCGACGCCGCCCAGGTAGCCCCTATCCTGCTCTTCCAGCTCCTGATCGCCGCCCCCATCGTGCTTTCAATCCTGGATGCTATCTCCCACGGCTCGGTTTCCATGAAAGCCGTTGCCACCCAGCCCATCAAAAACCCGCTGATTATCGGTTCAGCCCTGGGCCTGCTGGTCAACGTGTTCAACCTGCAGGTTCCCGACGTGGTAATGGAGCCCTTCCGCATCTTGGGCGGCGCGGGCGTACCGCTGATCCTGGCAGCTTTCGGCATGTCACTTCGGGGCTCCAAGGTGCTTGATACCCCCGGCCAGCGCCTTGAAACCGTGCTTGCCGCCAGCTTTAAGAACCTTCTAATGCCGCTGGTTGCCTACCTGCTGGCCCGCTACATCTTCCACCTCAGCGAGAGCGATATCTTCGCGGCCACCATTCTTGCTGCCCTGCCCAGCGCCCAGAACATGTATAACTACGCGGTGCGGTACAACGTAGCCACCACGCTCTCCCGTGATATCGTGCTGCTCAGCACCCTGGGCGCCATGCCCGTGATTCTGGTGATTTCACTCCTCTTGCACTGACAGTTTGCCGGTACCCGGCCTATTGCTCCTGCCCCTCTAAGCCCTCAAGCAGCTCGGCGATGAGCTCGCGAGAAGCCAGCTCCTCATGCCAGTAGGACCGCACCAGGGTCTTGCTCACCGCCTGGGAGGTAATTCCCAGAGCCTGGGCTACCGCCTTTTGCTGCCCGCGCACACCGGGCACGAGCAGGTCAAGCACCCGCCACTCGGCTTCGGTACGGGCGGACGCCACCCGGTAGAGCAGGCGCAATAGGCCGGTTACCTGGTCGGCCCGGACGCCCTGCCCTTCAGCGTGTACACAGATACCGCGCGGTGGCGCACCGGTCCGGGCCTGCTCCACCGCCGACCGGGACAGGCTCAAGGCAGAGCCCGAACACTCCGGGGTAGAAACCGCACCCAGGGCCGCCGCGAAGCGCGGCCGCACCAGCTCACCGGCGCCGATACCCACCCAAAACCGGGCAAACCGTGCCCCGAGCAGGGCGGCGGCCAGGGCGTCCTGGGCATTATCAAACGCCCCCTGCACCTCATCGGGGTAGGTGCGGGTAAAAGCAACGGCGGGGGCCAGCTGCTCGAGACGGTTCTCCAGGTCGGCGAGGTGCTCCTGCACCGAACCCTGGGATGAGCGGGCAATGAAGGTCAGTACAAACATGCTTCTCAGTATGCCCTAGAGTCACCGGGCAGAAAACTAGCCCTCACTCCAGAGCAGGGTTTCGGCGTCCACCCCGGCAAGGAAGAGCTGCTCCTGTAGCGGCTGGGCGCACTCAATCGGCAGCCGGACGCTACTGCAGGTCAGGTCATAGCCCAGATAGGCGGTGGCAGAGTCGAAGCCGGATAAATCGCGCCCCAACTCCCGGCACAGGTGCACCACCTGTTTGAGGTCGGGAGCCGACCCAAAGACCCAGAAATAATCGGGGCTCGTGAGCTGGAAGAGCCCCAGGGGTGCGCCCGCACCGGACTGATCCCGCACCCGCACCCAGCCCCCTGCCGGGTCTAAGTCGCCGGGGCCGTCCTGCGGGGCTAGAGGGTCAAGCGTCCAGGCCCGGGTGCGCTCTAGCCAGTCGGGTAGCTGGGGCATATAGAGGGTGTCTCCCTCCCCGCCCCAGGGCGTAGCGTCAAAACTGCGGGCATACATGGCAGACCAGAACTCGCTACTGCTACACGAAACCCCCACGCTGTTGAGCTGGGCCGGGTCGCTCGGCGCCGCAAACTGGCCGTGCTCGGCATCCTCGGGGCTTGACGCAGCCAAATCAGCTAGGTAGGCCTGATCCCAGTAGGTGGGCCTGGTGGCGTACCCCTGCTCGCGAAGACGCTCGTCGATACGCTGCAAGTAGCGGGGCTCGCCCAGGGCCACGGTCTGCCCATCAAAGTGAAAGAGATAGGGGGAGCGCTTACGGTGGGTGGGGGAGAGGGGCATGCTAACTCCTAACGGTGGGGGTATCGGGACGGACGCCCGCCTCCCCCTCATCGGGGAAGGGCAGGGCTGCCCGCTCAAGGCGGATAAAGGCACCTAGCAGGGCTAGCGCCTCGGGGCTGGTGGGCAGAAAGTCGGTAAACCGGGTTGAACACACCACCACCGCCGCCCACATGCCGCGGGACAGGGCAACATTCAACCGGTTGGGCGAGAGCAGAAAATCGGTTCCGCGGGGGCTATCACCGGCACTCGAGGCAGCCATTGATACCAGCACCACCGGAGCCTCCTGCCCCTGGAACTTATCAACCGTACCGACGCGCACACCCCCGCCGTCGGAGTCCGCTAGCCCCGCCTCCAGCAGAGCCGCCCGAATCGTATCAACCTGGGCGTTATAGGCTGCCACCACAATAATGTCTGAGGGTGCTAGGGGCGCTGCCTGCTCGGGGGCAGCCAGGTGGGGAGTCCACAGGCGCCCCAGGAAGCCGCGGGCCAAAGCCACAATCTCATCAGCCTCTTCGACTGAAGCCGTTGAGTTACCCCGGTGTTCTATCGTGCGCAGGTAGACCCCGGGCTCCCACCCCTCCAGGTGCCTCTCGGTGCCCGAGGGGGCGGACGCCAGCCGCCCCTCATACGATAGGGCCGAGACCGGGGCGCACAGGGCCGGGTGCATACGCCAGGTGACATCGAGAAAATAGCCAAACTCTTCAGGCAGCACCGTACGGCCCACTGAAAGCCAGCCCAGGGCAGACTCGTCCACCGGGTAGGGGTGGGTGCCCTGCGTGACCTGGGGTAGCTGGGCCGGGTCGCCCAGGAGCAGCAGGTTCTTGGCCGAACGGGCCACCGCCAGTGTATTGGCTAAGGAATACTGACCCGCCTCGTCAATCACCAGAAGATCAAGCCCCTCAAACCGGAACTTGCGGTCAGAGGCAAAATCCCAGGCCGTGCCGCCAAAAATACGGCCACCGGGTTCATCCATGAACCTGGAAACATCGGGGTTGCGAACCTCGCGCCAGGGGAAATTCGGGGTCTGGCTCTTGCCCGCCCCCTTAGCGATCTGGTCAGGGTCTACGCGGCCATTACTGATACAGCCCAGCAGCATGTTCTCAACTACCGCATGAGACTGGGCCACAATACCCACCTTCCAGCCCGCAGCCACAAGACGGCCAATCACATGAGAACCCACGAAAGTCTTACCCGACCCCGGAGGGCCCTGCACCGCCACATACGACCGATCGAGCTGGCTCACCGCCTGATAAATAGCCTGCACCGTCGCAAGAGAACCGTGCGTCTCTACAAAATCCTGCGGACGCGGCAAAACACCGCCCCCGACCAGCCGCGGCGGAACACGACGAATCACATCGGTACCCGCCGACGCCGGTAACTCAGGTAGCACCCGGGCGGTACGCGCCGCCAATTCAAGTAGAGCCTGCTCCTGGGCCTGCGTCGGAATAGGCTGCCCGGGAGTGAGCGCCATCGGCAGATGCGAGTAAGGCTCAGCTGGCTCACCGTCTGAGGTCTTCAAACTCTCCCGTACCGTAATCCGTACCAGATTGGGCTGACCCGCTTCATGCTCCGGAATCTCTTCCAGCTCCACAATCTCGGTATTAAAGGCGCCGGCCCGCTCGGCCTCCACCGGCAGTACCCCCTCATGCAGAGCCGCATAGGTTAAAGCCTGCTGCCGAGCCTCCCGCTCCAAAAAGGGCGGAAAAGGGCGAGCATACATGGCAAAGAGGTTGCTATCGCCCACCTTCACCGACGAGCCCGGAGCGACCCTCGCCACCCCGCTCAGCAAACGCACCGTGGATCGTGCCCGCTCCGGACGGTGCCAATCGGCAACCACCTGCAATCGCCCCAGCAAAACCACATCGCGGGCGTCCTCCCAATCCTCACGGGGAGCCATAAGCCGATTGAAATGATCCCACCAGAACTGACGGCGCTCGCGACGATGGTAGCCCGTCGCCGTAGCCACCATAGCAACAGCCTGCTTCTGCGGCTCCAACTCGCCACCGGCGTCCAGAGCCTCAACAAACCGGCGTAGAACCCGCTCAGTATCCGTCTCGTCTTCAGCCCTACCCGCCTGCACCAGCAGCTCATTCAGATCGGCCAGGGGAGCGGGCTGCACCAGCTCATCATCGACCGACCGGCCCGCCAACCCCAGCAACCAGGCACGCAACTGAGACAGAGACAGACCCGTGCGATACAGACTACGAGCAAGTGCAGAGCGCATAGCTTCGGCCTGCTCAGCACGCCCTTCCTTCTCTGCCTCGGCTACATCAGCAAAGGCCGTCACCGGAATATCAAGGTCAGGCTCAAGCCCCTGAGCGTAGAGGGGCTCAATAGCGGTCAGTGCCCGGGTGCCCTCGCTCAAACGCATCGACCGGCGCAGCACCTCAGAAAGATCGACAAAAACACCCTCCCGCTGCATATCGGTGAGATAAGCTTCGCCAACCCCGTGCACCGACGCCAACTGCTGAAGAGCAGCCACAACAGACGCCCCAAAGTAATAGACCCGCAAGCCAGGGTTCAGCTGACGCTGATGGTGCAGCATACCGAGAAAATCGGCTAACAGCCGCCCCTCCGCCGCCCGGTCAGACGCCCAAAACTGGCTAAAGAGGGGCTCCTCGCTGGGCTGATCAGCCAGGTGCACAGCACCCACGAGATAGGTTAAACCCCAGGCAAGAGAAGGGTGAGCTGCCTTCCCATCGCGCCAGAGCGGGTCAGACCGAAGACTCATAAAAAGGTCGCCCGCGCTCGCCCGCGGAAGCATACGTAAAGAGTGCCGGGGCAGGAGCTTGTAAGAGACAGTATATTCCTGCCCCTCTTTCTCAACCACCACTGCCCCGTCAGGCTCCGACACACCGGTCTGTAGGGCTGCCTGCTCCGCATAGCGGCGCACCAGCCCAGGGAGCTGGGGCTGGCCCGCTAAGGAAGCTAGCTCGTCGATACTTTGCACACCACAGCGCTCGTAAATAGCTTGCCGCGACCGCGATGTCATGCCGGCAGTCAGCAGCATGTCGCGATGCTCTCGCACCATCACCTGGCAGGTGTCGCAGCGCCCGCACCGGGTAATCTCTGGGCTATCGGCTTCTACAAACCAGCTCACCGGGGCAGCCCCCGGCTCCCGATGGGCGGTGAGGAGCTCTACGAGGCGTTGGCGCTTCTGCTCGAAGACCGGTGCGAGGGTAGCAAGCTCGTGCAGGGACTCAATATTGTTACCCAAAATGAGCGAGACGTAAGGGTCACAGGGGATGCTCTCGCGGTGGAGCTGGTCGGCATAGGCAGCGACCTGAAGTAGAGCAGGGACGCGGGCTGTACGTGCCAGCTTAGTGTCAACCACCCGGTAGCTCCCGTCGGACTGCTTTACAAGGAAGTCGGCACGCCCGTGAAAGGAACCGTCAAAGAAGCTGGCCTGGAAGACAACATCGGCTCCTGCATGCAGAGCTTCGAGGGTCTCTACCCGCTTCTCTTCAAGGGCCTGCCGGGTGTAAGCCTGAGGCGGATTCACCTCATATACCCCCTGCCCCGTTGCAGGGCTCCAGCTGCCGTAGGTGTCTCTAAAGTTTTGTAGGATACGTTGCTCATGCGCTTCTCCCAGGGCCGCAGCTCTGCGAAGCTGAGGGTCTTCAATGCGCTCTAAGCGGGGCACCCTGCCTAACGCCTGGTCAAGAGCATAGAGGGCGGCAAATTGGCACTGGGCTGAGAGCACCAGGTCAGAGGCTGAGTAGACCAGCGATTTACCAAGGGGTTCAAGGCCAGACGCTAGCGGCGACGGTGCGGAATCTGCATCGATGAAGAACATGGGGCTCCTAGAGGTTACTGTCTTCAAGGCTAGCAAGGGAGACTGACATTTTAGGGAGCTCAGGGGACGCTCACCCCACGCATAATTGGTCCGTACCATTTGAGGTATTTAGAACATAAATTCTATAAGTTACTATCAGGTATAGAACAAAAACTTTGAAGATGTAATCTGAATCATATATACAAATTTTGCTCATATCAGACCCCTCTCTTTTTGCGCGGAGCTTGCTTGCTGCGATTGGCTTGCGGGTATGTAATGAATGGGAGATTCTGCAACTCTCGGTCGATCATCAGACCTGAATTAAATCCCAAAAAAACATCACAAAATGATCAAAAATAGGTCACAGTTCTATAAAGTTGTGTTCAGCAAAATTCCCTTGCTCATTACCACCAGAAAAACTGGAGCATAAATGAAGAGTTTTCTTGAAACCACACGAGCTGTTCGGCCCACTCGCCGTCAGGCAGCTGTCCTGACTCTAACCGGCCTGGCTACCGCATCAGCTATGACTGCTGCTACTGCTGCCGCATCAGATATTCGCACTGTCTCAGCAGCCCAGCGTGCCGCCGACCAGCAGACCCTGCTCAACCTCATCAACGCCTACCGTGCTCAGAATGGCCTAGGCGCTGTTAAGCATTCAGCCACTGTCGCATCGGTGATGGAGGGTGAGGCTATCCGCCAGTTCAAGGCCGGGTATTATTCCCACGGCACCGAGTTCCTCTACAACTCCAAGGTGCAGGGCTACAGCTTCGTTCGCGAAGTTATCGCTCTTTCCTACAATGACGACCTCAACCAGCTTCTCAACTTCTGGAAGAGCTCCCCTCCCCACCGTGCAGCCATCTTGGCTCCCCAGGCAAATGTCATTGGTATCGGCTTCTGCTACGGTCACGGTACCTCCCTGCCCTGGCGCGTACTCGGCAACGTTGGTATCTACCGCTACGAAGCAGGTAAGGGGCCCAATGACTATGTCTCTACCATCTCAAGCGTCAACACCCTGTCTAATGCGTTTTCTGAAGTAAGCGCCTATGCGATTAGCGATAAACTTTCTGACCACTACTACGCTAACGGTGGTGCGGATACCTTTGGCTTACCTACAGGTAATCCTTTTGCCTCAGTTAACGGTGGCATTATTCAGAACTTTGATAAGGGGCGCACCATCTACTGGACCGCATCAACCGGTGCTCACAATGTTTACTGGCCTGGCGCTATCGGTGGCCGTTATGCGGGCAGCAACTTTGAGCGTAACTGGGGCTACCCCATGAATTCTGAACATGCCTTCTCGGGGGGGATGCGCCAGGACTTCATCAAGGGGAATGGCATCATGTCTGTTTACTGGACCCCCTCCACGGGTGCCCGCGTTATCGTTGGAACCGGTGCTATTTCAGCTCGCTGGTACGCCCTGGGCGGCCCCGCAGTGCTGGGCTTCCCTGTAACCGACGAGATCCGTTGGGTTGATGGGGTAACCCGTGTGACTTTTTCCAGCGGTACCACCATTAACTGGACCCAGGCTCGCGGTACCTGGGTAAGCTAACTACCATCTTCTAGGTTCAGACACCTAGACACCGACACGAACGGCGGCTCCACACCTGTGGAGCCGCCGCCTTTATAGCTATCTATGTTTACTGGTTACTGAGAGTAGCTGCAAACCGATCGATAGTGTTCTTGGCGGCACCGGTGTCTTCAAGGTCGTTCATGATAATCGAGAAGACTACTACCCGCCCGGATTCTGTGACGGTGTAGCCGGTGAGTGACAGCACGGAGTTCAGGGTTCCGGTTTTAGCGCGGACGACCCCGCGCCCACCGGTTTCGTCAGCGTCGTTGAAGCGGCTGGCGAGGCCCAAGGTTCCGCTGTAGCCGGCTACCGGCAGGCCCTGCAGGGTGAGGCGTTCGCTGGTGTTTCCCTTGACCGCGCGCAGGGCAATGCTGGTGAGCAGTTCGTTGCTGACCTTGTTGTTCATGGAAAGACCGCTGAGGTCAACCTGGGTGTAGTTGGTGGGTAGGCCGGCGGTAGAGAGAGCCTCGCGTACGGCGGTAACTGCCCCTTGGGTAGAGCCATCGCCGCCTGTGAGGGCAGAAAGGTTTCGGCCTAGGGTCTCAGCCAGCGAATTATCCGTTTCCTGCATCATGAGGGCCGATTGCTCTGCGGCGGTGGCTGACTGCACGGCCGCAATCTCGCGTCCGCTGCTGGGGGCTGTGAGCTGCTCGCCCGCGGTGAAGGTGAGCCCGGCGTCCGTTCCTAACCTATTGAGAGCCTCTACCAGCACCTGCTGCACTTCTGCCGGGGCGTTGCTGGGGCGGCTGCCGCTTGATGCGGTTCCGTCGCTGGTGGGGGAGTAGTGGGAGTAAAAGGCGAGGGGGGTAACAGCACTGATGAAGCCGGAGTCGATATCTTCCTGGGCCCACTCGGGGTTAAGGGAGCTGCCGGAAAAGATAGTGGTGTCCAGGTTGAGGGTAAGGGCCTTGCCGCTGATGCCCTGCTCTTTAAGGCCCTCGATGGTGCGTTCTGCTAGGGTCTCGATGCCGGCGTACCCCATCACAGCTGTGGGGTCGGAGTGCCCAGGCACCAGTAGGGTATCGCCGCCGGCAACCAGGGTAAGGGTTGAGTCGTCGTTGAGGTCGACGGACGTGGTGAAGCGGGCTTGCGGTGCAGTGGTCAGCAGGGCGTAGTCCACGAGCAGCTTCATGTTGGACGCCGGGGTTCGGCTCGCTTGGGCCTCACGGGAGTAGAGGCTCTGACCGGTTTCTGCATCAAGAACCTGGGCTGAGAAAACCCCCTGGCCTAAACCGTCAAGGACGCTATCGAGCTCTGCGCTCAGGGCCGCTGAATCGAGGGCAGCACCGGCGCTTGCTTCTGTCACCGCAACCGGCGAGGCCGTGATATCAGGGGCTACCGAGGATTCGCGGAGGTCCTGGGACTCCTGCCAGGCCGGTACAGCCCAGGCTCCTGCTACTGCACACCCGGCTGCGAGCAGGGCAGTAACCACCCAGGCGGTCAGGGGGCGTCGGTGAGAAGTGGCCATGAAACCTCCACAGGTTAGCTCTCGGGCGAAGGGGTCCTTCTATATAGGGTATATGCCTGACCTTGGAAGCAGAGGCATGTAATACGTGTGACACTGGCGCGCCTGCCCTGTAAAAGGGGTGCAGCCTGCCGGTTCTCGGTTAGACTAATATGCCGAACCACTCGCGCGCAGCGCGAGTCAAACACACCACTCAACCAGGAGGTTCCCCTTGGAACTCGACGTCACGATTGAAATTAACCGCGGCTCACGCGTCAAGTACGAAATTGACCACGAAACCGGTCGCCTGCGTCTAGACCGCGTGCTGTTCACCTCCATGCAGTACCCCACCGCTTACGGCTACTTTGAGGACACCCTGGGCGAAGACGGCGACCCCCTCGACGCCATGGTTATTCTCGATGTTGACGTTGTCCCCGGCGTCCTGGTTGAAGCTCGCCCCATCGGCGTTTTCCGCATGACCGACGAGGCTGGCGGCGACGACAAGGTTCTCTGCGTTCCCGCAGACAAGCGCTACGACCACATCCAGGAAATCGGTGACGTTGCCGACCAGCTCAAGGAAGAAATCAAGCACTTCTTCGAGCGTTACAAGGATCTGGAGCCCGGTAAGTGGGTTAAGGGTGAGGGCTGGGAAGACCGCGCCTTCGCTGAGAAGCTGGTAGCTGAGGCTCAGGTTCGTTTTGAGAAGTCTCACTACGAGTCCGCTGCTGAAGCTGAAGCAGACGATAACTAAAGACTTGGTGGGGTAGCGAAAGCTAACTAGTGCCCCCACCGGGAAAGAAGGCTGGGCTCTGCACGGGGCCCGGCCTTTTCCCCTTTAAAGGCGCGGACGCCGCCGGTTGGCTGAGGTAGGCCGGAGCGGTTAGGAGCCGGTAGAGTGGGGTGCCATGAGCTCTTCATCCTTGCCCCTGAATTTTTCTTTAGCCCATAAGATTGCCGGTGTGCTGGCTCCGGCTGGCCCCCGCGCTGAGGCTGCGGCTAAGCGCCGGGCCGTTGAAGAGATGCGCTATGCGGCTACTGCCGCGGTTGATCACGTGCACGCTATTACGCAGCTGGCGGCAGCTGAGAACCTGCACGACTCTGAACTGCTGATTGTTGATAGGGCTACCTGGGTGAAGGCTAATACCCAGTCATTTGACGTGATGCTAGGCCCTATTGCCCAAGAGGTGCTGGGTCAGCGCCTGGCTCAGCTGTCTGATGCCGAGCACGCTGTGACTGAGATTGGCGGGGCGGCAGAAATTGGGGGTGTGCTGGCCTTCCTGTCTACCCGCGTCCTGGGCCAGTACGACCCCTATGCGGCGCTTGCCGGCCACGGGGCACCCGGCGGCCGCCTAATGATTGTGGCTCCCAACCTGATGAAGCTGGAAGAAGAGCTGAACCTCGACCCGGCTGACTTTCGTCTCTGGGTGGCCCTGCACGAGCAGACCCACCGGGTACAGTTTGCCGCTGCCCCCTGGTTGCGCGACTACCTGCTTGACCTGATGCACCGGCTGGGTCGGGAGCTGGGGGAGACCACCGATAACCTACCGGAGCGTATCGCCGCAGCTGCCAGTGGCGCTGTGCGCGGTATGAAGAAGCAGGAAGCGCCGGGGGAGAGCGCTGAGGCAGCCCGCCCCGCTGGTGCTGCCCTGCTGCTCAGCGATGAGGGCAAGGACCTGCTCGACCGCATCACCGGTGTGATGAGCCTGCTCGAGGGCCACGCCAACGTGGTGATGGACGCCGTTGATTCCTCAATCGTCCCTTCCGTTAAAACCATCCGCCGCCGTTTTGAGCGCCGCAGCCAAACCCAGGGTTTCTTCCCCCGCTTTATGAGCAAACTTCTGGGCATGGACGCCAAGATGGCCCAGTACAAGAACGGCCAAAAGTTCGTGCAGGCCATCATCGACGAGGTAGGCATGGAGCGGTTCAACCGTATCTGGCAGGCCCCCGAGAACCTACCCACCGTAGCCGAAATTCACACCCCTTCCCGCTGGATTGAGCGGGTACTGGGCGCAGACCTAGAGGAAGAGAAGAACTAGTGCAGCAGCGTAAAACCCGTCTGAACCCCCTGGTGGGAGCTGCCCGCCGCGAGGTCGCCGGTGTGCTGGAGCAGGTATTTGGGGCAGGTACGGTTGCTCCCACCGGTTCGTCAGGACGCCCGGGCGCAGGCCCAGAAGCAGGGCAGGTTCCCCTGGTGCTGGCTGCCGTATCGGGTGGCCCCGACTCCTTGGCCTTAGCGGTTCTGTTGGCCCACTTCAACCGGCGGCAGGACGTGCGCGTGGGGGCGGTTGTGGTGGACCACCAGCTCCAGGAGGGGTCAGCCCAGGTGGCCGAGCGCACCGCCCAGATTCTGCGGGAGCTGGGTCTTAGCCCGGTGCTGGTAGAAACCGTGACCGTTGAAGAGGGTAAGGAGGGGCCCGAAATGGCCGCTCGAACCGCCCGATACGGTGCTTTCGCCCGGGCGCTGGCCGCAACCGGGGCGGACGCCGTTGCCCTGGGCCACACCCTCGACGACCAGGCCGAAACCGTACTGCTGGGCCTGGCTCGGGGCTCTGGCACCCGTTCCCTGGCGGGTATGCCCGTGGACCGCACCGAAGACCACCCCGCCGGCCCTGTACGGGTCATCCGCCCCCTGCTCACCCTGCGCAGGTCAGACATCGAAGAGATCTGCGCTGATGCGGGCCTCACCCCCTGGCAGGACCCCACCAACACCGACCAGTCGCTCATGCGCGCCCGCGTGCGCCACAGCGTCCTGCCCTACCTTGAAGAACACCTGGGCGGCGGCGTAGCTGTATCCCTGGCCCGCACCGCGACCATTGCCGGTGCGGACGCCGACTACCTGGCGTCCGCCGCCCGCCAGGCCCTGAATGACATACTGGTGGACGCGGACGCCCTCGCCCCCGCAGGCACCGATGTCGCGGGTCTGCTCGGGGTGGAGCCCAGCAGGGACATGGTTCTGCTCAACCGCGCCGCGCTCGCCGCCCTGCACCCGGCCCTGCGCACCCGCGTCCTGGCCCTAGCTCTCGAACAAGCCGGCGGCATCGCCCCGGGCTTCGAGCGTCTTGCCGCCCTCGATGCTTTCGCTGGCGACCACTCGACTGCCGGCCCCCTCCAGCTGCCCGGCCATATTTCTGCCTACCGCCGCCGCCCCGGTACCACCATCACCCGGGCAGGTCAGAGCTACAACCTCAAGAAAACCGGCCTCATCGTTTTACTCAACACCGCCCCATAAACCATACTTAAAGGTGAACACGCGCTTTGCCCTACCCAACAGGGCAGGGCGCACACCCTTTGAACCAGCAGAAAGCGATCAACCGTGGACGCACTCGACGTACAGAACGACATCAAGCACGTTCTCTTCAGCAAAGAAGAAATCGACGCCAAGATTAAGGAACTTGCCGCCCAAATCGACAAGGACTACGAAGGCCGCGACGTACTGCTGGTCGGCGTACTCAAGGGCGCCATCATGGTCGTAGCCGACCTCTCCCGCGCCCTCAAGGCCCACTACACCATGGACTGGATGGCCGTCTCATCCTACGGTTCAGGCACCAAGTCATCCGGCGTCGTCCGCATCCTCAAGGACCTCGACACCGACCTGACCGGCCGCGACGTGCTCATCGTCGAAGACATCATCGACTCCGGCCTGACCCTCAAGTGGCTCCAGCAGAACCTGGTATCCCGCGGCGCCAACTCGGTCGAAATCTGCACCCTGCTGCGCAAGCCCAAGAGCGTCAAGACCGACGTTGAGGTCAAGTACGTCGGCTGGGACATCGAACCCGAATTCGTAGTGGGCTACGGCCTGGACTTCGCCGAGCGCTACCGCAACCTGGACTGCATCGTCACCCTGGCACCGCACGTCTACTCCTAAACACCGAGCACCTGTCAGAGAGCCCTGGCAGACTCCCCTCCGCCGACTAACCTTCTTGCTCCTCGCCTGGAGGCTCGTCGTAATTCATGCCAGACCCAGCCAGTCGGCTACGGGGAGCCTACCAGGGCCATGCTTCGTTGGTCCTTTAGCCCTGAGGTGAAAACCTTGAGGTATCAAGCAAGCACTCAGCAACTTTAGGTACATTAGATAGGTCTAGGCCCAACTGCACCCACTGCCGGGTGCTGGGGCTACCTTTGTGCGGGGCGCACACGGCGCCCCGCCCCGTTATTTTTGTGGAAGGCGCGGCTGTGCAGAATACGGATAATACCCCCGACCCCAAGAAAAAGGGGTTCTTCGGCAAGCTCATCTCAGGGCCCTGGTTCTGGGTCTTGCTGGCAGTTCTCATTGCCGTGCCCATGATCTTCGCAAACTCCCTAGCAGCCTCAACCCGCGTTGATACCAACGTGGGTATTAGCCTGCTGAATGACGAGAAAGTCGTCAGCGCCAAAATCTTCGACGGCGACCAGCGCGTAGACCTGGAACTCAAGGAAGACTACGTGAACGCCGCCGGTGAGAACCAGGGCAAGAACGTGAGCTTCTACTACGTACAGCCCCGCGCTACCGACGTTGTCGCGGCCATGGACAATGCCAACCTTGAGTCCTACACCGATCAGCCGGTGCAGACCAACTGGTTCACCTCCATGCTGTCCTTCATCCTGCCTTTCGTGATCCTGGTGGCCCTCTTCTGGTTCCTCATGTCACGCATGGGCGGCGGCAGCAACCAGATTATGAACTTCTCCAAGTCCCGCGCCAAGAAGTTCAACAAAGACAACCCCACCGTGCGTTTTGCTGATGTCGCCGGTGTTGACGAGGCTCTAGCTGAACTCGAAGAAGTCCGCGAATTCCTGGCTGAACCCGAGAAGTTCACCCGCCTGGGCGCCAAGATCCCTAAGGGCGTACTGCTCTACGGCCCTCCCGGCACCGGTAAGACCCTGCTAGCTAAGGCTGTAGCCGGTGAAGCGGGCGTCCCCTTCTACTCCATCTCCGGCTCCGACTTCGTTGAAATGTTCGTGGGCGTGGGTGCCTCCCGCGTGCGCGACCTCTTCAAGGAAGCTAAGTCCAACAAGGCCGCTATCATTTTCGTCGACGAAATTGACGCCGTCGGTCGTCAGCGTGGCGTCGGCATGGGCGGCGGTAACGACGAGCGCGAGCAGACCCTCAACCAGCTGCTGGTTGAGATGGACGGCTTTGACGGCACCTCTAACATCATCGTTATCGCGGCAACCAACCGCCCCGACGTGCTTGACCCGGCCCTGCTGCGTCCTGGCCGCTTCGACCGCCAGGTCGGTGTAGACGCTCCCGACCTCAAGGGCCGCCAGCGCATCCTCGAGGTGCACGCAACCGGCAAACCCATCGACCGCCGCGTTGACCTAGCCTCCGTTGCCAAGCGCACCCCCGGCTTCACCGGTGCTGACCTGGCCAACGTCATGAACGAAGCGGCTCTGCTGACCGCCCGCGACGGCGGTAACGTCATCGACGAACGCGCTATCGACGAGGCAATCGACCGCGTCATGGCAGGCCCCCAGCGCTCCTCCCGCATCATGAGCGAGCACGAGCGCACCGTCACCGCCTACCACGAAGGCGGTCACGCCCTGGTTGCAGCTGCCCTGCGCAACTCAGCACCCGTCACCAAGATTACGATTCTGCCGCGTGGCCGTGCCCTTGGCTACACCATGGTCATGCCTCAGGACGACAAGTACTCCACCACCCGCCACGAACTGCTGGACCAGATGGCCTACGCCATGGGCGGCCGCGCAGCCGAAGAGCTGATCTTCCACGATCCCTCAACCGGCGCATCCAACGACATTCAGAAGGCAACCGACACTGCCCGCAAGATGGTCACCGAATACGGCATGAGCGCCAAGGTCGGCTCAGTACGTCTAGCTGCCAAGGAATCCGACCCCTTCCTGGGCGGTGGTGCTGGCGGCGGCAACAACTTCTCCGACGAGATGGCCTACCTTGTTGACCAGGAAGTCGCAGCCCTGCTGGAGCAGGCCCACGATGAGGCCTACGAGATTCTGCGCGATAACCGCGATGTACTCGATGCCCTCTCCCTAGCCCTGCTCGAGAAGGAAACCCTGCTCGAGAACGACCTGGCAGAAATCTTCGCGGGCGTGCGCAAGCGCCCCGAACGCGACCACTGGTACTCCAAGTCCAACCGCGAGCCCTCTGCTCTTCCCCCGGTTAAGGTGGCTAAGGCAGAAGCTGATGAGGCTCCTGCCGCTGAAGAGCCGATCGTTCAGCAGCCCACCGTTGACCCCATGGATCCCGGTAACCCCCACCCCGGTGCCGCAGGCCCCGCAGGTAACCCCGATGTTGACCCCCTGGGAGGGCCCCGTTAATGGCAGTTGACCAGCCCCGTATCGAGGCCGCTATTCGCGAGATTCTGCTGGCTATCGGCGAAGACCCGGACCGTGACGGCCTACTCGATACTCCGGCCCGTGTGGCCCGTGCCTACGATGAGATGTTTGCCGGTCTGCACCAGAGCGCCGGCGATATTCTGGGAACCACTTTCGACATTGACCATTCCGAGCTGGTTTTGGTCAAGGATATTCCCTTCTACTCGACCTGCGAGCACCACCTGGTGCCCTTCTTCGGGCACGCCCACATCGGCTACATTCCCGGTGGTGACGGTAAGGTCACCGGTCTCTCCAAGTTGGCCCGCCTGGTGGACGTCTACGCCAAGCGCCCCCAGGTGCAGGAGCGTCTGACTACCCAGGTGATTGAGGCTCTCGAAGAGCATTTGCAGCCCACCGGTGCGATTGTGGTGATGCAGGCTGAGCACATGTGCATGTCCATGCGCGGGGTGCGGAAGCCGGGAACCAAGACGGTGACGAGCGCCGTCCGCGGGGCCCTGCGCGATCCCGCTACCCGTGCCGAGGCGATGAGCCTGATCAACGCCTCCTGATTTCTCCCAAGGGGACCTGATTTCTAAAAAAGGACCGCATAATATGCGGTCCTTTTTTGGTTTTGCGGTCCCCTTAGCTCAGGCGAGCAGGTAAGCGAGTGCTAGCCTGGGTGCATGACCCTTCCTCACGCCCACGGTTCCTTCGCCAACCTGCCCACCGACCGCACCCTGATCATGGGGATTCTCAACGTCACCCCCGATTCCTTCTCAGATGGTGGCTTGCACGCGGACGCCGCCACGGCAGTTGCGCACGCCAAGACCCTGGTTGCCCAGGGGGCAGACATTATTGATGTGGGGGGCGAATCAACCCGCCCCGGTGCCACCCGTGTTGACCTGGCTGAGGAGCAGCGCCGCGTCCTGCCTGTTATTGAAGCTTTAGCTGCTGAGAACATCGTCATGTCGGTTGATACCCTCAACCCCGAAACCGCCCGTGCCGCCGTCGCAGCTGGCGCCCACATCATCAACGACGTTGCTGGCATGAGCCTGCGCGAAGACATGATTGAGACTGTCGCTGAGCTGGGCGTGCCCTACATTCTCATGCACTCGCGCGGTACCTCCATCACCATGGACTCCCAGGCCGTCTACACCGATGTTGCCGGTGAGGTCTTTAGCGAGCTCTTTACCCTGCGCGAGCGACTGCTTGCCGGGGGAGTGGCACCCAAGCAGATTATTCTTGACCCCGGCCCCGGCTTTGCTAAGCAGGGGGAGCAAAACTGGCAAATTTTAGCGGGTCTGCAGGCCCTGACAGCTGAGGGGCACCGGGTGTTGGTGGCTGGTTCCCGCAAGCGCTTTATCGCCCGGCTTTTGCAGGAGCAGGACGCCGCAGCCTCCGGCCTGCCGGCAGAACAGGTTACTGAGCGCCCGGCTACTGAACGGGATGTTGCCAGCGCAGCCCTTTCGGTGATGGCAGCTGAGGCAGGAGCCTGGGCCGTGCGCGTCCATAATGTGCAGGCGACCGCCGATGCCCTGGCCGTGCGCGCAGCCTGGCGGCGAGCGTCCGCTCTCTCAAACTAGGTGGCGCAGGTAGCCATGAAACAGAAGCGTCATAAATGAAAATGTCTTTGTGACTTTAAGCGCTTTAGAGGTGGTACTTTAGGCCCGCTTAAGTACTACCCTTCCCAGCAAATACCCGGGTGAGACTATCTTTCGGCATGTCGAAGGGCACACATAACGGTCACTAACGGTTGCTCCCGCTGCGTGGATAATGGCTACAAAGCACCGGCGCTTCAACTCTGAACTCCCACCGGTGACCAGACTCGGTGAAAGGTGACCATGCACGATCACAGCTCATCGGCAGATACGCGAGACTACTCGCGCGCTGACCGCATAACACTCACAGGTGTGGGTAGCGTGGGCTACCACGGGGTGCTCGACTCGGAAAAGCAGACCGGCCAGCCCTTCTTCGTCGATATCACCATGTTCACCGACTTTACCCGGGCCGCTGCCACTGACGATGTGGCGCACACCGTCAACTACGCCGAAGTAGCTGAGGTCATCCGCGAAATCGTCACCGGTGAATCCCTGGATCTCATCGAAACCCTGGCTGAGCGTATCGCTACCGCTGTGCTCGAGAAGTTCCCCCTGCTGGCGGTTGAGCTGACCGTACATAAGCCCAAGGCCCCTATCGAGGTGACCTTTGCCGATGTGTCGGTGACGATTTTTAGGGAGAAGCATGCCGGTTAAAGCCATTCTTGCCCTGGGCTCTAACCTGGGCAATAGCGAAGACACCCTGATTAAGGCAATTGGCGATATCTGCTCCCACGAGAAAATCGCGGTGACCAAGATTTCCCCTATCGCTATCACAGCTCCCGTGGGCGGCCCTGTCGGCCAGCCCGATTACGCCAACATGGTGGTTGAGATTGAGACCAGCCTGCGGCCCTTCATACTACTGGAATATACCCAGCAGATTGAGCAGAAGCACCACCGTACCCGCGATGTTCGCTGGGGCCCGCGTACCCTGGATATCGACATTATTGACATCGCCTCCCTGGAGATGGACGACCCCGATCTCACCCTGCCCCACCCGCGGGCTGCTGAACGGGCCTTTGTGCTGGAACCCTGGGCCCGTATGGACCCCGCTGCCCTCCTTTTGGGTTTATCGGTGCGCCAGCTGGCAGATGATGCTGCGGACGCCGGTGGCATCCGCGAGTTCCACCCCGCCCCGGTGGTCTGCGCGTGAAACTGCGAAGCCGAGCCCTTGCCCTCCTAGCGGCTGTCGGGGTTGCAAGCGGTGCTGTACTGAACTTCCTGAGCGTGAGCTCTGGCGGGCCGGAGCTCTCCCTGCCCGCCTTGACCGTAGTAGCGGCTCTGATTCTCGGCTCCCTGGCCCTCTACTTCGCCCGGCAGGTGCTCAAATTCAGCCGGGTTGAGACTCGTAAGAATGCCGGTTCCATGAACCCCCTCATGGCCGCCCGTGTAGCGGTCTTCGCTCAGGCTCTTGCCCTCACCGGTGCCCTGGTGACCGGCTGGCAGGTGGCTATCCTGGTCTACCAGGTGGGGCTGGCGTCCGCCCGTGCCACCGCCCAACCCCTCATCGAGAGCCTGCTTGCCCTTGCAGGCGGCCTGGTGATGCTGGTTGCCGGTATCGTCGCCGAGAACTGGTGCAAGGTGCCTCCGGGGGATGAGGACGCCGGTGGTGGGGTCGGTGAGGTCAGTCCGCAGACCGGTCCCCTGGCTCGCAATAAGTCGGACTCTTCTTCCTAGCCGGTAAGGTTTAGACAGGCTTTCCCTCCGTGCCATAATGGTGTAGACCACATTTGAAGCATATAGAGGGTTTTTATAAGGTATGCCAGGCTCACGCTCGCTGCCGACCCTCTCGCTGGTTCGCTAGCGCTCACAAGGCGATTCACGCCAGCCCCGAGCCAGCAGCTTCGCTGTGAGCCTGCCTACCTACTTTTATGAATAAGCCTTATACGTAACGAGAGAGCACCATGAACGAGCCGCAATTTACACCTACCCTGCCCCCGCTCAACCTGGATGGCCTGGGCAAGCAGACTATAGATCTGCCCGAGGTCAGCTGGAAGCGGGTCTCGCCCAAGTACGTTCGGGTTAAGCTCATTACCTCTTTGATCTGGTCTCTCATTCTGTTGGGGCTGGCGTCCCTACCGCTTATCATGACGCTTGTGGTGGAGAGCTGGAACTGGGCCCCTTGGGCCTACTGGGGCCTGTTCGGTCTGGTGCTCATCTGGCGGCTGTGGGCGCTGATACTGGTCAAGCGTCGGGTGCAGGCTATCGGCTACAGTGAACGCGCTGACCACCTGCTCAAGCGCTCCGGCCTGCTCTTCCGTTCGCTCACCGCTGTTCCCTACGGGCGTATCCAGTACGTCGATGTGTCCTCTGGGCCGCTCGAAAATGCGCTCTCACTGGCCAGCGTCGAGGTAAAAACCGCGGCCAACAGCATTACTATTCCGGGCCTGGCTAAGAGCGACGCTGACCAGCTGCGTGAGGTTCTCACCGACCTGTCGGACGCCAGAATGGCAGGTCTCTAAATGAGTGAACAGGTACCCACCTCAGAATCCCCGGCGGTTTCCACCGATATCACCGCCCGCGAAGAAGCAGCCCTCACCTGGCGTCGTGCCCACCCGCTCTCGCCCCTGGTGAGGGCCTGGCTGATTATCGTCGTGTTCGTCTACACCATCGCTAACAACCTGGTCGACGACCTCTTCACCGGCGAAGAACCCCTTGACCTGCGCGAACTCGGGCAGAGCGGCCCGCCAGACACCGTCTTCCTCTCCTGGACGAGCATCTTCGGGGGCTTCTGGTTCCTGGGAGTACTGGCCGTCTTCTTCCTGCTCTTGCTGCTGCCCTTCCTCTCAACCTGGTTCTTTTACCGGTTTGCGGTCGATGACCACAATGTCTACATCAAGAGCGGCATGCTCTTCAAAACCGAGCGCAAGGCCCGGTTAGACCGCGTGCAGTCTATCGACGTCAACCGCCCCCTGATGGCCCGCCTGCTGGGCCTGGCAGAGCTTAAATTCGACGTGGCAGACGGTGATTCTTCTGCCCTGCGGGTGCAGTTCCTCAAGTACGCCGATGCCCGTGCCCTGCGCGAGCAGCTTCTAGCCCGGGTGCGCACCCTCAAAGCCGATGCGGCAGATTCCCCGGCGCCGGCGTCCGCTCCTGCCGACCAGCCCGCCCACCGCGACATGGCAGACCGCCTGAGCGACCATCTCACCGAGAATTTTCTGGGGGTTAAGGACGCCGGTGAGCAGCTTATCGTCAAGGTGCCGGTTGCGCGGCTGTTGGGGTCGATGGTGCTGAGCCTGGGATGGGCTGTGGGCCTGCTTTTCCTCTTGGGCATGGGCGGGCTGATGTTCTGGGCAGAGATGTCCCTGGGGGCTATTTTCGCTTCGAACGTGGCGGTTATCCTGACTATCGTTTCGAGCGCCTGGAAGCGCTTTAACACCGGCTTCAATTTTTCGCTTTCCACCAGCCCGGACGGCCTGAAAACCCGGTTCGGCTTTACCGACACCACCACCCAGACCCTGCCCGAGGGCCGTATTCAGCGTATTTCGGTGGAGCAGCCCCTGCTCTGGCGTATAACCGGCTGGTACCGGGTCAAGGTGACCCTGCTGGGCAAGACCGGCGACCAGGGCGAGTTTGCTGGGGAGCTGCTCCCGGTGGGCACCCTTGATGACGTGATGCGGGTGCTACCCCTGGTACTCCCTGCCCAGCAGGACGGTGGCGTGTCACCTGACCAGCTCTTAGCTGGCCTGGCGGGAAGCGGCACAGATCAGGGCTTTACGGTGTCCCCGGCGTCTGCCCGCTGGTTTGACCCGTTCACCTACCGTCGCAACGGTTTTGCGGTGACCCCTCTGCTTCTCTTGGTCCGCTCGGGTCGCTGGGTGCGCCGTCTAACCTTTGTGCCGCACCGTAAGGTGCAGAGTTTTGAGCTGGCCCAGGGGCCCCTGCAGAAGAAAGCCGGGCTGGCCCACCTGTCCTTGCGGGTCGCCGGGGGAACCCTGTCCTCCTCCGTGCATAATGCGGACGCCGAGGTCGCCCGCGCCCTGACCGTCCGCCTGGCCCAGATGGGGGCTGCGCCTGAATCACCCTATTCTTTCTCTCTTCACCCTGAGACAAACTCTAGGGTAAAGAGAGAAGGAGTAGGGTCTTAGGGAGTGAGCAGCACGGTGCCCCGGTAAACTAAGCAGGCAGGACGCAGACAGAAAGGTGCCCCGTGCAAACCAGCAACCATCTTAAGCCCGCCCGCCTGGGCATCGGCGTAATCTCAGCAGGTAAGGTAGGGGCCGTGCTCGGCGCAGCCCTCCGTGCCGCTGGGCACCTGATTACCGGCGTCCATGCCGTCTCAGAAGCCTCCCGTACCCGGGCTGAGGCTCTGCTCCCCGGCGTCCCCGTCTCCACCATCCCAGAGATCATTACCACCAGTGAAGTGGTGCTCCTTGCCGTGCCCGATGATGCCCTGCCTGATCTAGTTAAAGGTATAGCCGAAACCGATGGCTGGCGCCCCGGGCAAATCCTCATCCACACCTCAGGGCGGCACGGCACCTCCGTCCTTGCCCCCGCCACGGTCCAGGGAGCTATCGGCCTAGCCATCCACCCGGCCATGACCTTCACCGGCCTTTCCCTCGACCTGCCCCGCCTAGCCAACACCAGTTTCGGCGTCACCGGCCCAGGCCCCTTCACCCCCATCGCTCAGGCCCTGGTCGTTGAGATGGGGGGAGAGCCCGTACTGATAGCCGAAGGCGACCGCCCCCTCTACCACGCTGCCCTTGCCCACGGCTCCAACCACCTGGTTACCATCATCGGCCAGGCCCTCCAAATCCTGGCCTCCATCGGCATCGAAAACCCAGCCCGCTACATAGAGCCCCTGCTCAGAGCATCCCTCGACAACGCCCTCGCCAACGGCGATAGCGCCCTCACCGGCCCCGTCGCCCGCGGAGACGCCCACACCGTAGCCGCCCACGCCCAAACCCTAGCCAGCTACGCACTGGAAGAAAACACCGACGACGTCCCCGCCGCCTACCTAGCCCTGGCCCGCGCCACCGCCGAACGAGCCCACAGCCGCGGCGCCCTCACCGATGAGAGCTACCAGGCTGTGCTTAAAGCGCTCGCCGGGTAAACTAGGAGGGCGCAAAACACGAAAGGACCCCTCACTACCGTGACGAGTCAAACCCCCATCGCACACACCATCACCGACCTCGGCAACGAAATGCTCCTGGCCCTCACCACCGCCAGTCGCCGCCGAGACACCGGTGAAACCCCCGCCGCAGAGAAGCCCCTCACCGTAGGCTATGTAGCCACCATGGGCGCTCTGCACGACGGGCACGCCACCCTGATTCGCCGTGCCCGCGAACAGAACGATGTTGTGGTGCTCTCTATCTTCGTGAACCCCCTCCAGTTCGGGCCCAACGAAGACTACGACCGCTACCCCCGCACTCTTGAAGCGGACGCCGCCCTGGCGACCCAAGCGGGCGTCGACGTCATCTTTGCCCCCACCGTTGAAGAAATGTACCCCGGTGGCGACCCCAAAATCACCGTTGTCTCAGGCAAGCTGGGCACCCTCTTTGAGGGCAAGACCCGCCCCGGCCACTTCGACGGCGTGCTGACCGTGGTCAATAAGTTCTTCAACATTCTGAAGCCCCTGGTAGGGGAAGGCACCCTTAACGCCTACTTCGGGCAGAAGGACGCCCAGCAGCTGGCCCTCATTCAGCGCATGGTTAAGGACTTCAACCACGAGGTAACCATCAAGCCTGTGCCCGTGGTACGTGCGGACGACGGCCTTGCCCTCTCCTCGCGCAACCAGTACCTGAGCGCTGAAGAACGCGAAGCGGCCCTGGTGCTTTCTCGCACCCTGGCAACCCTGCGCGAAAAGTACATCACCGGCAGCTTGAGCGCAGAGGACATCGCCCAGGCCCGTACCACCATCGACAGCACCGAAGGAGTGCGCCTGGACTACCTCGAAGTCGTCGATACCGACACCTTTGAGCCCCCCCAGAGCGAACAGGCACGTGTGCTAGCGCTCGTGGCAGCCTACGTGGGCTCCACCCGCCTCATCGATAACATGGAAATCAACTAAGACCTCTATACCCAACCTAAGAACAGGTACATCATTGACTGAACAGGGCAACACCCCCGCCGAAACCACCGCTTTCGACCACGGCGTCTCAGAGCAGATGCAGATTCGCCTCGAAAAGCGCGCCAAGCTGCTTGAATCTGGCCGTGAAGCCTACCCCGTGGGCGTCCCCGTCACCCACACCATCACCGAAATCCGTGAGAAGTACGACGGCAAGCTCGAAGCAGACCAGACCACCGGTGACATCGTTGGTGTGGCCGGACGCGTCGTATTCGTTCGCAACACCGGCAAGCTCTGCTTCGCCTCCCTGCAGCAGGGTAACGGCACCCGCATCCAGGCCATGATTTCACTGGCCAGCGTGGGCGAAGAATCCCTGGCTGACTGGAAGGCCCTGGTTGACCTGGGCGACCACGTCTTCGTCAAGGGCGAGGTTATCTCATCCCGCCGCGGCGAGCTTTCCATCATGGCGGACGAATGGCAGATGGCGTCCAAGGCCCTACGCCCCATGCCCAACTTGCACTCCGACCTGAACGAAGAGACCCGCGTCCGCCAGCGCTACCTCGACCTGATGGTGCGCGACGAAGCCCGCGACCTGGTCATCAAGCGTGCCAAGATCACCCAGACCGTGCGTAACGTGCTGAACGATCATGGCTACATCGAGCTGGAAACCCCCATCCTGCAGCTCATTCACGGTGGTGCGGCAGCCCGCCCCTTCGAAACCCACCTGAACGCCTTTGACCAGCCCATGACCCTGCGCATCGCCACCGAGCTCTTCCTCAAGCGCGCCGAAGTGGGCGGCCTGGAACGCGTCTACGAAATCGGCCGTGTCTTCCGCAACGAGGGCGTAGACTCCACCCACAGCCCCGAATTCACCACCCTGGAATGCTACGAGGCCTACGCCGACCAGTTCGTCATGGCCAAGCGTATGCAGGAAATTATCATGGCCTGCGCTGACGCCGTAGGCGTACACAAGATTGAAACCGAAGCAGGTACCATCGACCTCACCGGCGAGTGGAAGTGGCTGGGTGTCTACCCCGGTCTCTCTGAAGCTGTAGGCGTTGAGGTCACCCCCGCCACCACCGCAGAAGAACTGCGCGTTATCGCTGAGAAGCACGAGGTTCCCGTTGACCCCAAGTGGGACGCCGAGAAGCTGGTTGTTGAGCTCTTTGGCGAAATCGTGGAGCCCACCCTGATTAACCCCACCTTCGTCTACGACTACCCGCCCTCAGCCCAGCCACTGGCCCGCCAGCACCGCTCCGAGGCCAACCTGATTGAGGCCTGGGACCTGATTATCGGCGGTATGGAGCGAGGCACCGCCTTCTCCGAGCTCATTGACCCCGTGATTCAGCGTGAGCGCCTCACTGAGCAGTCCAAGCTGGCTGCCGGTGGTGATGACGAAGCCATGCAGCTCGACGACGACTTCCTGCGCGCCCTTGAATACGGTGCGCCCCCCATGGGCGGCCTGGGCCTGGGCATCGACCGCCTGATTATGCTCTTCACCGGCGTAGGTATCCGCGAGACCATTCTCTTCCCGCTGATGAAGCCCGAAGCCGAGTAAAGCGTCCTAACGCTCTTGTGCCCGCCTGGCAGCCTGCCAGGCGGGCATTTTGTTTGCCAGCCCCTCTACACCGCCGCCTAGGGTAGATTGGAGGGAGCATAAACCCGAGAAAGGTAGAGAAGAGATGGAATTCCTGATTGGCCTGGTTCCCTCCATAGGCGCGGGCCTGGTGCTTTATTTTATTTTGCGCTGGATGAATCGTGCTGACCGCACCGAGCGTGCTGCCCGCCGGGATATCGAAAAGGACGCCGAAGCCTGGTACCGCTCTGTAAAAAACGCGGACGGAACCCGGGACCCTTTTGGAACATCAGAAACTAAATAAAAGTCTTTTTGTTCTCTGAAGCGTGACTTTATTTCCTTTTTGAGAAAAGAATATGTACTATTTATTTTAGTCATCAAGGGTGACTAACTCGATTGCGTACCCCACAGAAAAGGGTAGAAGGCGGATATTCCCTATACGTCTCCCTGCCCAAAAACGCGGTTGAGTTCATATTCCCTAAACAGCCTCATCCAAGGAGAAAATAATGGCTCAGAAGGTCAAGATTATTCTTGAAGACGATCTCGACGGCGGCCCCGCAGAAGAAACCGTACGTTTCGGTCTCGACGGCGGCCAGTTCGAAATCGATCTTTCTAGCGCTAACGCTGCCCGCCTGCGCGACGCCATCCGTCCTTTCGCCGCTAAGGCCCGCCGCGTTCAGGGTGCCCAGCGCACCCCCGGCCGCCCCGCAGGTTCACGCACCACCGCTAAGCGCAATCCCGAAATCGCTGAAATTCGTAAGTGGGCCCAGGAAAACGGCTACGAGGTTTCTAGCCGTGGCCGTATTCACCAGAACATTCAGGACGCCTACTACGCAGCTATGGGCAAAGAAAGCAAGTAAATAATCTTCTTCTTGTCTCTATGAGGCGGAACCCGTTGAGCGGGTTCCGCCTCATTATTTATAAGCAGTCTATAAAGTTCAGGCACGGAGGAAATGATAGATAAATTCCAGGCGCCTTTGGCCGGTAAATATAGAGGTGTATCTAGACAAAAAGTAGAGCAACCTTAGAGCCGCGCAACTGACTCAATGCCAGCCCTCTTATCGGCCTGAGACGCGGGAGCTTTCCCTCCCTGCGAACACCATTCATTCCGTGGCGAACAGGGCCCCGCGGGCGCAGAAACGCGCGTAATCTTTTGGGTAATAGTAAGTTTCCAAGGAGTGTTCAATGTTTGAACGGTTTACCGACCGCGCCCGTCGCGTCATCGTGCTTGCCCAAGAAGAAGCACGTATGCTGAACCACAACTACATCGGCACCGAACACATTCTGCTCGGTCTGATTCACGAGGGTGAGGGTATTGCGGCTCGTGCTCTTGAGTCGCTCGGTATTAATCTCACTGCCGTGCGTGACCAGGTGCAGGACATCATCGGTTCTGGCCCCCAGGCGTCCAGCGGTCATATTCCCTTTACCCCGCGCGCTAAGAAGGTTCTTGAGCTGTCGATGCGCGAGGCTATTCAGCTGAACCACGGCTACATTGGTACCGAGCACATTCTGCTGGGTATGGTGCGCGCTAATGAGGGTGTGGGTAACCAGATTCTGACCAAGCTGGGTGCTGAGCCGGCTAAGGTTCGTCAGACCGTGATGGATCTGATTTCTGGCTACCCCGGTAATAACAACGGTGAGGGGGGTAAGGAGACCGCCGGTGTGGGTGCGGGTAACTCCCGCGAGGGTACCCCGGCTGGGTCTGCCATTCTTGACCAGTTCGGACGCAATCTCACGGCTGCGGCGCGCGAGGGCAAGCTTGACCCCGTGATTGGTCGCCATAAGGAGATGGAGCGCGTTATGCAGGTGCTCTCTCGCCGTACTAAGAACAACCCCGTGCTGATTGGTGAGCCCGGTGTGGGTAAGACCGCTGTTGCTGAGGGCCTGGCCCAGGCGATTGTGCACGGTGATGTGCCTGAAACTCTGAAGGACAAGCACCTTTACACCCTGGATTTGGGCTCTATGGTGGCGGGTTCCCGCTACCGCGGTGACTTCGAAGAGCGCATGAAGAAGGTGCTGAAGGAGATTCGCAACCGCGGCGACATCATCCTTTTCATCGATGAGATTCACACCCTGGTCGGTGCAGGTGCCGCTGAGGGCGCTATCGACGCTGCCTCAATTCTGAAGCCCATGCTGGCCCGCGGTGAGCTGCAGACTATCGGTGCAACCACCCTCGATGAGTACCGCAAGCACATTGAGAAGGACCCCGCCCTGGAGCGTCGTTTCCAGCCCATCCAGGTCGATGAGCCCAGCCCCGAGCTGGCTGTTGAGATTCTCAAGGGTCTGCGCGATAAGTACGAAGCCCACCACCGCGTGACCATCTCAGATGAGGCTCTGGAAACCGCCGTTAACCTGGCCCACCGCTACATCTCTGACCGCTTCCTGCCCGATAAGGCTGTTGACCTGATTGACGAGGCCGGTGCCCGCCTGCGTATCAAGCGCATGACCGCTCCACCCGAAATTAAGGTGCTCGAAGAGCGCATCGCCAAGCTCAAAGGCGAGAAGGAAGAGGCCATCGCGGCTAACGAGTTCGAGAAAGCAGCTGACCTGCGCGACAAGGAGCAGAAGCTGGCCGCTGAGAAGGAAGAAGCCGAGCAGCAGTGGCGCAATGCCGGCGATGCTTTCGGTGAGGTAACCCCCGAGGTTATCGCCGACGTCCTGGCCTTCTCCACCGGTGTTCCGGTCTACAAGATCACCGAGGAAGAGTCCGGCCGTCTGCTCAAGATGGAAGAGGAGCTGCATAAGCGCGTCATTGGCCAGGAGAACGCTATCAAGGCTCTCTCCCGTTCAATCCGCCGTACCCGTGCGGGCCTCAAGGACCCCAAGCGTCCTGGTGGCTCCTTCATCTTCGCCGGCCCCACCGGTGTCGGTAAGACCGAGCTGGCTAAGGCCCTGGCTGAGTTCCTCTTTGGGGACGAGGACGCCCTCATCACCCTGGATATGTCGGAGTACCAGGAGAAGCACACCGTGTCCCGCCTCTTCGGTGCCCCTCCCGGCTACGTTGGCTACGAGGAGGGTGGCCAGCTGACCGAGAAGGTCCGCCGTAAGCCCTTCTCCGTTGTGCTCTTTGACGAGGTTGAAAAGGCTCACGCCGACCTCTTCAACTCCCTGCTACAGATTCTGGAAGACGGCCGCCTGACCGACTCCCAGGGTCGCGTGGTGGACTTCAAGAACACCGTCATCATCATGACCACCAACCTGGGCTCCCGCGAAATGGCCCGCCGTGTACCCGTGGGCTTCCAGCAGGTCGGCGACGACCAGGGCTCCTACGAGCGTATGCAGGGCCGCGTGATGGAATCCCTCAAGGAGCACTTCCGCCCCGAGTTCCTCAACCGCGTGGACGACATCATCGTCTTCCCCCAGCTCTCCGAGTCTGAGATTCTGCAGATTGTTGACCTCTTCGTTGCCCGCCTGGCCAAGCGCCTGGCCGAGCAGGATATGTCAATCGAGCTGACCGATAAGGCTAAGGCTCTCATGGCAGCTAAGGGCTACGACCCCTCCATGGGCGCCCGCCCGCTACGCCGCGAGATGCAGCGCAACCTGGAAGACCCGCTCTCTGAGAAGATCCTCTTCGGTGAGATCAAGTCCGGCGAGAAGATCACCGTGGACGTTGAGGGCGAGGGCGACCTGGCCAAGTTCACCTTCTCGTCAGCTCCCCTGGGTGAGCTGGATGCCGAGGCCTTCGACAAGGCCTTTGGCGAGGACGAGACGGAACTCCCCGCAATCCCCGAAGCTGAGGTAGCTAACGAGACTGCCGAGCAGCGTTTCGAGGCTGAAGAGGCCCGCGAGGCCGACGAGCGCTAAGCCGCTTCTGCAAGCGCAAGCCGTCTGCGGCGTCCTGATACTAAGGACGCCGCAGGCGGCTTTGCGCTACACCGGGTAGTTTTGTGGTGCGCTGGCTGGTTCTGTGATGCTTTTGTGATGGGCGGTCAAAAATGTAACCAAAGCTTGACCAACCTTTCAGCTTGCGCCCAGCTCTTTAAGGCTTGCGCTCAAGGCTGGCTTGCCATACTTAAGTCATACGGTTCGACAGAGCCCCTGAAGCGATAAAGCCCCGGTGTGTGGGGCAACTTTAGGACAAGAAGACTCTTGTGTGTATGTGTGTGTAATGATGTAAATCAGCTCCCGCGCCGGTTGGCGGTCGGGGGCTGATTTATTGTTTAAGCGGTTTTGCGTCTCACGGGGCTTTGGCTCCCGGGTGGGCAGGGCAGTAGCCTTGAGGAATGACAGATGTGACCGTCCGCCCCGCCACCGTGCACGATGTACCCGCTATCCAAGCCCTGGTGCGCCCGCTGGCACTTGAGGGGATCCTGCTTGATAAAGAAGCTGTGGCCTACTATGAGGCTATCCAGGAGTTCCTTATTGTTGAGGACGCCGCCGGGCAGGTTCTTGGCTGCGGGGCCCTGCACGTGATGTGGCAGAATATCGCTGAAATTAGGACGCTGGCGGCAGCTCCCGCGGCACGCGGTCGGGGAGTGGGGCACGCCCTGGTCGCTGCGCTGGTAGAGCGGGCTAGGCAGCTTGGCGTAGCCAGTGTTTTCTGCCTGACTTTTGAGGTTGATTTCTTTAGACGGCAGGGGTTTAGGGTGATGGAGAACCAGGATCAGATTGATTCTGAGACTTTTATGGAGCTGCTGCGGTCGCACGATGAGGGTGTGGCGGAGTTTCTTGACCTTGCCCGGGTGAAGCCCAATACTCTAGGAAATACCCGGATGATTCTGGAAATCTAGGGGGCTGGGTTGGAGGTTTTCCTTCTATAGGTCTAGAATATGCCCGGCTTTTAAGGTAATCTAGTTCACAACTTCTGAAAGGTGTGAACCATGAATCATCAGGATTTACAGGGAACATACCGTCAGAAAAAGCGACCCGGCATTGTTACTGGCGCCGCACTCGGCTTGAGCCTCTTGCTCGCCGTTGTTGCCTCGTTTTTCCTGGCGGGAACTTCAACGTTAGGGCGCTCACCGAGCAGTGAGCCTATTGAACACATTACGGTGACCCGCAAGGCAGCAGTACCCGGCTATTCTGACGCCCAGTGCTGGCAGGCCTTCACCCGCGTGGCCGAAACGAATATTCTGGGCAAGGAGCTTCTGGCCCATAAATTCTCCGTTATCTGGTGCGCGAAGGACGGCGGCATCGTCTACCAGCAGGATGCCACCACGGTTGACTACGAGGGCCCTAACATGCGCTCAGACCCGCCTGCTAACCCCGATTATTCACTGGCCTATGAGCTGGATTCCCCCGAGTCATACCGCACGGTTATTAGCCGTATGGTGAATAACAGTAGCGGCCTGCCGAGCTACGGTTTCGAACGGTGCGTGGCCTTTACCCTCGACGCTGAGGGTACAGCGGAAGGAGAGCTCTCGTGCGTCCCCAACTAGACCTAGAGCAGGTACCCGGCACGGTTCTGGCTGAGAATGGTCGCCCGGTCTTTTTGCAGACAGTACCCGGCCTCTTTGCGACCTGGGTTTATCCTCTGACCCTGCTCCTGCTTTTGCTCGTAAATCAGCCCCTAGCCCTGTGGCTGGTGCTAGCCGCTGGTGTTTATGCCCACGGGGTGCGCTACCCCAGGGTCTATGAGGTCTTTTACCCGGTCTACTTCTATCTTTCGGTGGTGCTTGTGGCCCTCCTGCCCGTGGTGCACCTGGTGCTCACTTTAGCGACCGGGGTGAGCGTGACGGACGCGCGCCCCTAGCCTCGGAGAGAAAGCGAGGAGAATCATGAAAACGAGGCATCACACCATCCTGCTAGGGCGGGTATGTACCGCCGTGTTGATTATTCTGCCCCTCTTGCTGGGCTGGCTTGTCTCTAGCCAGCAAATGAAGAACTGGGACCAAATGCAGAATAATGACGGTGCCCTACTTGTATCGGTGAACTCCTGGAGCGTCAGCAACCTGGTGACGGGATCAACTCGCGATAAGATCACCGAAAAAGAAGCCGCTCTCTATGCAGACCATCAGTGCTGGCAGGCGAGCACCCCGGTGACAGAAGAAAACCTGCTGGGTTCTGACCTGACCACCACTGTTTTCTCCCTGGGCTGGTGTACCGACGGCTCTGCCATCACCTACCTGAGCAACCTCACCTACACCTCATCCAGCTTCTCCCTGCTTGGCGATAACTCGGTCTACGACAGGGAGCCTGAGATATGGGAAGAAAAGGGTTCGACAGCCCGGGTATCGGTGGTGCGGGAGTTCAACCGCACCAGCCTCAACAGCTATGGCTACACCCGTTGCGTGAACTTTTCCATTGACAGCGAGGGCACCGCAGAAGCGAGACTGACATGCTAAAGAGAACAGACACCCACTACGACACCACCGGCCGTCAGGTCTACCTCAACTACCGGCCGGGCTTCTTCGCCCAGCCCTGGTACCCGGTACTGGTCTTTGTGCTCCTTATTCCCTCCGCTCAACTCTTGTCTCTTATTCTGCTCATCGCAGGCACATACGCAAACGGGGTGCGCTACCCCCGCCAGCACGGGGTCTTCAAGCGAGGCTACTTCCTCTTCTCCTTCATCGCCGGAGTGGTTATCCCCTTCGCAGCGATTCTCTTGGGAAGTGCGGCGTAGTGAATTTAAGAACCAGCTAGAGGCTGACCCTGCCGCCCTCAACCTGCCGGGCGAGGCCGTCCGCCAGGAGCCCCGAGAAGCAGCGCTCAACCTGCTCCGGCGGGGGAGTGAGCGCCCGCAGCTTCGCAACAGCAGGAACAAGGCCCTCGGGAACAACCATATCTACCCGCCCCACACTGGTCAGCAGCTGGGCCGGCACCGGCTCCTGGGCGGCGCGCAGCACGCCCATCATGGCACCCCGCAACTGGCGGTCGGTACCGGCCCAGGCCTGGCCCTTAGGTACATAATCGGCCTCGGGGCGTCCTGCCGCAACCCAGGCACAGGAATCCACCACCGGGCAGCGCTCGCAGCTCGGGGATTTAGCGGTGCAGACGAGCGCTCCCAGCTCCATGACCGATACATTCCACAGGCAGGACGCCGCCAGATCGGCGGGCATGAGCTCGTCAGCTAAACGGGTTTCGGCTGCTGTGAGTGCCTTAGACGGCAGCGCCTTGCCCGAGATAAGGCGGGCATGGACCCGGCGAATATTAGTATCAATCACCGTGGCCCGCGCCCCAAAGGCAAACACAGATATAGCCGCAGCGGTATATGAACCTACACCGGGTAAAGCCAGCAGCTCCTCGTAGCTGCCGGGTACTTGGCCACCGTGCTTCTGAACGATAGCCTGGGCCGCAGCATGCAGCCGCAGGGCTCGGCGGGGGTAGCCCAGGCGTCCCCAGGCACGCACAGCCTCGCCCGAATCTTCAGCCGCCAAATCAGCCGGGGAGGGCCAGCGCTCTAACCAAGTTTCCCAGACCGGCAAGACCCGCTTAACCGGAGTCTGCTGCAGCATAAATTCGCTGACCATCACCTCCCAGGGAGTATTGCTCCCGGTGCGCCAGGGCAGGTCACGGCGGTTCTCTAAATACCACCCGTTAATCTCGGTGTGCAGGTTCTCAAGTTCCTGGGGAGTCAGCTGGCTCAGCGGCAAAGTAAAAGACACCCCAACACTCTAAAGCACCGGCCTTCACGCAAGCTAATACGGCGCAAAAGTTCCGCAGGCGGCATAGAAAAAGGTACTCTAGATGTATGTCTGAAAACGTTGATTCACAGGTGGAAGAGGTCTCACCCGAGGTCTACCGCCGCCGCCGCATTGTTGCCCTGCTTATTCTGGTCCTAGTTCTGCTCCTCATTATCGGCCTCATCAGCTGGTTAGCAGGTCGCGGTAACAGCTCCGACAACGCAACCGCCACAGCAAGTACCTCCACCAGCGCTGAAGCCTTCAGCGACTTTAGTCAGCGCGCTACCGAATCAGCGACCCCCTCAGAAAGCGCTGAGCCCAGCGACTCCGCAAGCGCCACCGAATCAGCGTCAGCCGACGCAAATGAATCAGCCACCGCCAGCGCAGAGGCTACCGAATCAGCCGAGCCCACCGCGTCCGCTGAGCCCAGCGAATCAGCTGAACCCACTGCGTCCGCCTCACCCACCGAGGTTGTTGCGGCCGCCTGCACCGCAGCCGACCTACAGGTAAGCCTAACCGCCGACCGCAACAGCTACGCAGCGGGCCAGAACCCTGCCCTGGCCGTTACCTACACCAACACCTCGGGTAACCCCTGCATCGTGACCGGCGGCGCCAACAACGTAGACGTTAACATCACCTCCGGCCCCGCCCAGGTCTACAACTACGCCCAGTGCTACGCCAACCCCGTAGAAGACGCCGAAGTTGCCGCAGGTGCCACCAACACCACCGCCCTGACCTGGAACCGCTCCCTCAACGTCCTGGGCTGCAACACCTCAGCAACCATCCAGCCCGGCTACTACTGGGCAACCGCAACCGTCAACGGCGTGACCTCACAGCCCGTCCGTATCATCGTCACCGGCTAAGAACCTTAGCCTCACAGACCGCTACCGTCCCGGCCCGCCCTGCGCGTGCCGGGGCGGTGCCGTTTCTAGCCCCTCTGTGCACTAAAATTGGTGGAGTGCTAACGGTTTATAGTGAATCTCTGCTGAAAACAATCGCCCAAATCGCCCCCGGTACCGAACTCCGCGAGGGCCTGGAACGAATCTTGCGCGGCCGCACCGGTGCGCTGATTGTGCTGGGCAGCGATAAGACCGTAGCGCAGATGTCATCGGGCGGGTTTGCTATCAACACCGAATTCTCTGCCACCCGCGTTCGGGAGCTCGCCAAGATGGACGGCGCGATTGTTTGCGACAAGGACGCTTCCACCCTGCTGGCGGCAGGAGTGCAGCTGCTACCCGACCCGTCCATCGATACCAATGAGTCGGGTACCCGCCACCGCACCGCAGAACGTGTGGCAAAACAAACCGGCTTCCCCGTCATCGCGGTGAGCGCGTCTATGTCCCTGATTTCGGTCTACACTGAGGGAATCCGTTACACGGTTGAAGATACCCAGTCGCTCATGAGCCGTGCCAACCAGGCGATTCGTACCCTTGATAGCTACACTGAACGCCTAGAACAGGTGCTCCATCAGCTCTCTTCCCTAGAAATCGAAGCCAACGTGACCCTGCGTGATGTAGCGAGCACCCTGCAGCGCATGGAGATGGTTCGTAGAATCACCGTTGAAGCGGGCCACTACGTGGTGGAGCTGGGCAACGTGGGTCGCCTGGTTGCCCTGCAACTGGAAGAACTGACGACCCATAACCTGCCCGCCACCTGGGTTGTACTGCGCGACTACCTCCCAGCAGATACAACCCCTGAGGAACTTCAGGCTGCTGTAGATGCCCTGATTCAGCTCGATGATAAGGAAATCATTGACCCCCTGACCATCGCCCGTACCGCGGGGCTGGGCGAAGAGCTGGATGCACCGCTACACCCCCACGGCCATCGCCTACTGGCCGGTATCAAGTCCATGCCCGGGGCGGTTGCTGACCGCCTGGTCGACCGCTTTGACGGCCTGCAGTCGCTCATGGCCGCCAGCCTCGATGACCTGCGGGCTGTTGAGGGCATCGGTGAACAGCGCGCCCGCGTGATTCGAGAATCCCTCTCCCGCATGGCCGAAAGCTCGCTCTTAGAGAGATTTATGTAGGCTTTGGCTACTGGCGGTAGCTAGCCGTGCTTAAAGTGTCAGCCACCGGCCTTATGCTGTTGATATGGCTACCCGTAAAACAACCCGCTCACGCTCCGCTAACGCCTACCGCTGCACCGAATGCGGCTGGACCACCGCTAAATGGGTGGGGCGTTGCGGCGAATGCCAGTCCTGGGGCACCGTAGAAGAAGCCGTCGGACCGGTCGCCGCGAAAACCACCGTGGCATCGAGTGTGCAGACGCCCGCCCAGCCCATTGGGCGGGTTGATTCCACCGTGGCTCACTACATGAGCACCTGCAACCCGGAGTTCGACCGTGTCTTAGGCGGCGGCCTGGTGCCCGGGGCAGTGATTCTCATGGCCGGTGAACCCGGCGTCGGTAAGTCCACCCTACTGCTCGATGTAGCCGCTACCTTTGCCCGCGGTGAGTCAACGGGAAAGCCCCACAACGTCCTGTATGTGACCGGCGAAGAGTCTGCGGCCCAGGTCAAGCTCCGCGCCGACCGCATTGGTGCCCTGGCCGATACCCTCTACCTGACCAGCGAAACCGATCTCGGCACCGCCCTGGCCCATATCGAACAGGTCAACCCTGACCTGCTAATTGTGGACTCGGTGCAGACCCTGGCCTCATCTGAGGTCGAGGGGAGCGCCGGTGGCGTCACCCAGGTGCGAGAGGTGGCCGCCTCGCTGATTGCCGCCGCTAAACGCCGCAACATGTGCACCCTGCTGGTGGGCCACGTGACGAAGGAGGGCACTATCGCTGGCCCCCGCCTGCTGGAGCACCTGGTCGATGTTGTCTGCCAGTTCGAGGGCGATAAGCACACCCCTATTCGTATGCTGCGGGCTATCAAGAACCGCTTTGGCCCCACTGACGAGGTGGGCTGTTTCGATATGCACGAGGACGGCATCGCCCCCGTCACCGACCCCTCGGGTCTCTTTGTCTCCCGCACCCCGCACCCGGTCTCGGGCACCTGCGTTACCGTCACCATGGAGGGCCGCCGCCCCCTGCTCGCCGAGGTTCAGGCCCTGCTCGACACCAGCGCCACCCCGCAGCCCCGAAGAACCACCAGCGGTCTCGACAGCTCCCGCATCTCTATGCTGCTGGCTGTGCTCCAGAAGCGGGCCGGGTTCAACGTGGGCAAGCTAGACTGCTATATCTCAACGGTGGGCGGGGCTAAGATTTCTGAGCCGTCCGCCGACCTGGCCTGCGTCATCGCCCTGGCCTCCGCCGCCCAAGACAAGCCTCTGCCCCGCAAGCTGGCGGTCTTTGGCGAGGTCGGTCTAGCGGGTGAGGTACGAGCTGTTCCCGGCATCCGCCAGCGGATTGCCGAGGTCGGCCGCCTGGGCTTCACCCACGTGATTGTGCCCGCATCACCTGCCGGTGTGGGTGACGTGCCCGCCGGAGTATCGGTGCGCGAGGTCGCCTCGCTGGGGGAGGCCCTGGCTCTGCTCTTCCCCGGTCAGGGCTAGTTGCCCTTCTCCTTCTTGAGGTTCTGTTCGATCACGGTCAGCTGGGCCGTGTTCAGAGCCTGCTGCTTCTCGACTCTAGCGGCGCTCTCACGTAGCCCGGCGGACGCGTCCGCCCCGTTTCCTGCCGGCGGTACGGCTGGCATACTGCGGGGGTCCCTCACCGAGGCCTCCCGAATCTCCCGAATCGGAGCCCGGTCTTTGGCTCGCAGCACCGTGGTGAGCTGACGGGTGTCGTCTCGATGCTTCTGCTCCACCCGCTGCTGGTGAGAGCCCTGCTGACCACCGGCGTCCGCACCTGCCTGCACCGGCAGAATGGTCGTGGCGGGGGCGTGCTCCGTCATGGAATCCCCCAGGGGTACCAGCATATCCACTGCCTGCTGGTGGGTCAGCCCCGAAGCCTCCAAAAGATCAACCACCAGGGGGCGAAGCATCAGCACCAGGGCTTCGGCCTCCATCGTGCGCACACCCATCAGGTGCGGCTCTAGCTGCCCAGCCAGCTGCGATAGGTCCTGGCGGGCCTTGACCTTGCGCTCATTACGGACGCTCGCATCAGGGGCAGACATACCCTCACCCAGCACCTCCACCGCACCACCAATGCTCTTGAGGGCCTCAGCGATAGAAGTGATAGCCTCCTGCGAAATCTGCACGTTATTGATGGTTGAAGCGAGTCGGCGGTTGAGCACCCGGGTGTTGCGGATAGCGTAGTCAATCTTGCTCAGGGCCTGGGAATAGCGGTCGAGCTCCTTCATATGAGACCGGCCCGTCCAGGCCAGCTGGGCCATGCCCTTTGAGGTAATAATGTCTTTCTCACAGGTGTTATAGAGAGGCTGTAGACGACGGGCAGACGCCAGGGCATGCCAGGCCTCCTTGCCGTCGTAGTGCTCCATGGCCTCACCTGCATCGCGGAAGACCGCAGCAAAAGAACCCATCATGGTTTTAGCGTTCTCACGCGGGGTGCGACGCGGGTCTTTCGGGAAGAGGAACATGAGCAAAAAAGCGCACAGGCCACCGACAATACCGTCTAGGCTTCGGGCAAAAGGCCCGTCAATATTCGGCGGGAGCAAGACCACCAGGCAGGACTGCAGACCCATCTGAATCGTGAAAATAATACCGTTATCCAAAAAACGGGCCAGCATAACAGACAGGAACATCACAAGCCCTGCCTGCCAGATGCCCCGACCCAGGGCGAGCATCATCATATCACCCATCAAGATGCCCAGGGTCACACCAAACGACACCTCTAGGATGCGGCGGGCATGGGTAGCGCCGGTGATATAACCCAGAGAAACAATGGCAGCGGTTGCCGCAAAAATTGGTTCGGTATGCCCCAGCACCTTCTCCGCAAAAAGATAGGCCCCGATACCCGAGACCACAATCTGAAGAGACTGGAAAAAGCCGTCCTTCATACGCTGCCAGCCCAGGCGACTATGATTCCGAGCTCGCTTCTTTAAACTTTCAACCTGCTGACCAAAACCCATACCCACCATTCTAAACCTGCGGCCTCAACCCGACCGCCAGCGTCCTTAACCCTAACTGTGCGCCCCCTGTTCACCCACCGTTCACCCACTGCTAGCCCACCTGCTACCTAACGCTCCTAAAGTCAGATGCGTTAGACACCGTTCCCTTCCTACTCACCGTCTCACACAGTTCTCACACGAGACAGGGTAGGGCACACAAACTCAAAGGAAATCACCTGTGAAGGCTAAGTCACTTGCTCGTTGGGGCTCACTTGCAGCTGTAGGCGCACTCGCATTCACCGCTTGCGGTTCAGACAATGCAACCGGCACCGCCACCTCCTCAGACGCAGGCTCCAGCGCAGCTTCCCTGCCCTCCACCCCCCTGACCGGCGTCGGCGCCTCATCCCAGCAGGCAGCAATCACCGCTTGGGAAACCGGTTTCGCTAACCTGGGCGGCACCGTACAGTACTCACCGGACGGCTCCGGTGCAGGCCGCGAGGCCCTGCTCGCTGGTGGCGCTAAGTTCGCCGGCTCAGACCGCGCTCTCAAGGCCACCGAATGGGAAGAATCAAAGGCAGTCTGCGGTGACGGCGGCGCCATCAACATCCCCGTCTACATCTCCCCCGTAGCCGTAGCCTTCAACCTGCCGGGCGTCTCATCCCTGAACCTGGACGGCGAAACCATCGCCAAGATCTTCAAGGGCGAAATCACCACCTGGAACGATGCAGCTATCGCCTCACAGAACGAAGGCGTTACCCTGCCCGACACTAAGATTACCGTTGTCCACCGCTCGGATGACTCCGGCACCACCCAGAACTTCACCGAGTACCTGGCTGCCGCCTCTAACGGCGCCTGGGACGTAGAGGCAGACGGCAACTGGCCCTCCCAGTACGCCGGTGAATCCAACAAGGGTACCTCCGGTGTTGTCTCCACCACCTCATCCACCGAGGGTGCTATCACTTACGCGGACGCCTCAGCCATCGGCGACCTGGGCAAGGTCAACGTCAAGGTCGGTGACTCCTACGTTGAACTCTCAGCAGATGCCGCTGCCAAGACCGTTGAACTCTCAGAGCGCGTCGGCGGCATGAACGAGAACGACATGGCGATCAACATCAACCGCACCCCCAATGACTCCACCGCCTACCCCGTTGTTCTGGTCTCCTACCACATCGTCTGCTCCGGCTACTCCTCAGAAGACGACGTCACCCTGGTCAAAGCCTACGAGAACTACGTAGTCTCCGAGCAGGGTCAGCAGGACGCCGCCGATGCAGCCCAGTCAGCCCCCCTGACCAGCGCCCTCATCGCTGATGCTCAGAAGGCTATCGAATCCATCACCGTTACCCAGTAACACCGCGTTCATCAAGGTGCGGCCAGGTTTCCCACCCGGTCGCACCTTGACCCGCGTCAAAACGACAAAGGTTTCACATTCCCATGTCAACCACAGCAGCACCGCAGTCGGGCACCAGCAGCGCCCGCGCGAAAACCAAGGACCTTCCCGATGTAGGAAACCCGGCGGCAGATAAAATCTTCTCGGGTATCTCCCTCGGCGCCGGCGTCCTTATTCTTATCGTCCTGGCAGCTGTCGCTATCTTCCTGGTCGCCCAGGCCCTGCCGGTTTTCACCGCAGACCCAGCAGACCTCACCAGCGGCAGCTTTATTCAGTACATCATCCCGCTGACTATCGGCACCCTCATCGCCTCGACTATCGCCCTGCTCCTGGCAACCCCCATCGGCATCGGCGTGGCTCTGTTCATCTCCCACTACGCCCCCCGCAAGCTGGCTAAGGGTATCGGCTACGTCATCGACCTGCTGGCCGCCATCCCCTCCGTTATCTTCGGTGCCTGGGGCGCTTCGGTACTGGCCCCCAAGATCGTGCCCTTCTACGACTGGCTCGCCGCCTACCTGGGCTTCATCCCTATCTTCGAAGGCCCCGCCTCACAAACCGGTAAAACCATTCTGACTGCGGGCATCGTGCTGGGCATTATGATTCTGCCGATTATCACCTCCATGTGCCGCGAAATCTTCATCCAGACCCCTACCCTGCAGGAAGAGGCAGCTCTGGGTCTGGGCGCGACCCGCTGGGAAATGATTCGCATGACCGTCTTCCCCTTCGCCCGCACCGGTATCATCTCTTCCGTTATGCTGGCCCTGGGGCGCGCCCTGGGCGAAACCATGGCAGTGACCCTGGTGCTGGCGTCCGGCCCGCTCACCGCCTCCCTCATCAAGTCCGGTAACCAGACCTTCGCCTCAGAAATTGCCCTCAACTTCCCCGAAGCCTACGGCCTGCGCATGTCTGAGCTGATTGCAGCCGGCCTGGTGCTCTTCGTTATCACCCTCATCGTCAACATCCTGGCCCGCATGATCGTGGCCCGCTACAAGGACTTCTCAGGAGCTAACTAATGTCTGTAGCTACCACCTCATCCCGTTTCGCCAGCCGCCAGGCCCCCAAATGGCTCCCCCTGGCTGTCGGTGCAGGCGCCCTGATCCTGGGTGCCGCCGCCAGTGCGCTGACCGGCTTTACCATCGCCACCTTCGCCCTCTTCGCCGGCCTCATCTTCGTCATCGCCGGCCCCCTGGCCGTCACCTCATTCGAAGGTAAGCGCAAGGGACAGGACGCTTTTGCCCGCTACCTGGTCTACGGCACCTTCCTCATCGCCCTCATCCCCCTGGTGTCGGTGCTCTACACCGTACTCTCTAAGGGTATTCCTGGCCTCTCAGGCAGCTTTCTGAGCACCTCCATGAAGGGCGTCACCGGCGTCCACGACAACGCCGCAGCCGCCGGTGAAGGCCCCGTATTCGGCGGTATCTACCACGCCATCATCGGTACCCTGGAAATCACCCTGCTGGCCACCGTCATCTCGGTACCCATTGGTCTGCTGACCGCTATCTACCTGGTGGAATACGGCCAGGGCAAATGGCTCTCCAAGGCCATCACCTTCTTCGTAGACGTCATGACCGGCATCCCTTCCATCGTGGCGGGTCTTTTCGCAGCTTCCTTCTTTGCCCTGGTATCGGGCAACCCCATGAACCGCATGGGCCTGGTAGCAGCCGTGGCCTTGTCCGTCCTCATGATTCCTACCGTGGTGCGTAACGCCGAAGAAATGCTGCGTATCGTACCCAACGAGCTGCGTGAGGCCTCCTACGCCCTGGGGGTGCGCAAGTGGCGCACTATTATGAAGGTAGTTATCCCTACCGCTATCTCAGGTATCGCCTCAGGTGTGACCTTGGCGATCGCCCGCGTCATCGGTGAAACCGCTCCGATTCTGGTCACCGCAGGTTTCGTCACCTCCATCAACTGGAATGCCTTCAGCGGCTGGATGGCAACCCTGCCCACCTACATCTACTACCAGATCATGACGCCCACCAGCCCCACCGCCGCGTCCGTCTCCGAGACCCGCGCCTGGGCCGCCGCGCTCATCCTCATCATCATCGTGATGGTGCTGAACCTCATTGCCCGTACTATCGCCAAGATCTTCGCCCCCAAGACCGGCCGATAAGACCCACGAAAAGCCTATGAGCTTTACCCGGCCCCAAGACTTTTAGAAAAAGGAAACCCCATGTCAAAGCGCATCGACGTTGAAAACCTGAACGTGTACTACGGCGACTTCCTCGCGGTAGAAGACATCTCCATGGAAATTGAACCCCGCACCGTCACCGCCTTCATCGGCCCCTCAGGTTGCGGCAAGTCAACCTTCCTGCGCACCCTCAACCGCATGCACGAGGTAATCCCCGGTGCCCGCGTTGAAGGTAAAGTGCTGCTCGACGGCGAAAACCTCTACGGCAAGGGCGTTGACCCCGTGGTTGTCCGCTCCCAGATCGGTATGGTCTTCCAGCGCCCCAACCCCTTCCCCACCATGTCCATCCGCGAGAACGTGCTAGCGGGTGTGAAGCTCAACAACCGCAAAATCTCCAAGACCGACGCGGATGAGCTGGTCGAATCCTCCCTGCGCGGCGCTAATCTCTGGAACGAGGTCAAGGACCGCCTCGACAAGCCCGGTTCTGGCCTCTCCGGTGGTCAGCAGCAGCGTCTGTGCATCGCCCGTTCCATCGCGGTTAAGCCCGACGTGATCCTCATGGACGAGCCCTGCTCCGCTCTCGACCCCATCTCAACCCTGGCCGTTGAAGACCTCATCAACGAACTCAAGGAAAACTTCACCGTCGTCATCGTGACCCACAATATGCAGCAGGCAGCCCGCGTCTCAGACAAGACCGCCTTCTTCAACATCGCGGGCACCGGCAAGCCAGGCAAGCTCATCGAGTACGCCCCCACCCAGGAAATCTTCAACAACCCCAGCCAGAAGGCCACCGAAGACTACGTCTCAGGTCGCTTCGGCTAAGCCTAGCGCCCCGCTATCGCCCGCTTTATGCGGGCATAACAAAACTTCCCTCACCCGTAGCTGTGCGGGGGAGGGAACACCATGGGAATGTGTGTGCCGCCCGGCCCCTAACTCCTTTCGCTGCTGGAAAGGACGAGGTCGGGCGGCTTTTTAGTCTGGCACCCCGGCTTACACCGGGGTGCATCTTGTCTGCCGGTGCGTGGCTATTCGCCGCGCATCTTGCGGCGCATCCAGCCGCGCAGGGTGGCGTTTTCTTCGGCCTCAATGAGGGAGTCAGCCAGCTCGGCGTTACGACGCTCTAGCTCATCGGCACGAGCCTGGGCCCGGTCGCGCTGGAGTAGACGCTGGTAGTCCCAGGAGAGGGCCCGGTCGGTCTCTGCACTGGCACGGGCAGCCGCCAGTGAAATCTCGGCAATATCGTCGCGCACTAGCAGATTGGTTATGTTCCACTCGCCGGTAAAGATGGTGGGGGTGTTGCCCAGCTCGCGGACGGCCGGGGCAGCCTGCTCTGCTCCGTGCAGGAGGACGTGGGAGGCGGCGTCCCACCAGCTGGCGGAGAAACCGCGGAGCTGTTCGGCTCGCGCCAGCAGGGTTTCAGAGAGTTCATTGCGCAGCTGAATGACCTCGTGCAGGGCTTCAGCCGGGGCATCAGAGTTGAGCAGAGCCAGGGGAATAGCGTAGTTTTCAGCCCCGTACTGTTCCATCATGCCGCGCACCCGCATATCGGTGAAGGCATCGGGCAACAGGGCCACAAAGGGAACACCCGCTGAGAGGGAGAAGACGCCGGGGTGGTAGCGGGTAGAGACCGCGATGAAGGCACCGCGGTGAACCTGCACGGCGTCGTCCGCGTGCACCATGGGTAGCTGCACGGGATTGGAGAACATGTGCGAGGCAATCTCGGCGTGCACCGCCACATCGCCCTGGTCGGTCAGGGGCTCGCCCATGTGGGGCAGGAAGACGGTGCGCAGGCCGTATTCGCGGTGCATATCGTCAAGCAGCTGACCGATGACCCGGGCCTGCCCCGGGGCGAGACCTGAGAAAGTAGCGCAAATGTAGTGTTCGGGCAGATCAACGACTGGACGGCCCGGTAGGGAGCGCTTCTGATGCTGGTAGAAGGTGGCGTCATCCACAATCAGGTGGGCTTGAACGCCCTGCTGGGTAGCCCAGGTATAGGAGGATTTTTCCCGCATACCCACAAGCTGGGCAGAAGAAAGCATGTCACGCAGGGTATCGGCATCGGCCTCTGTAAGTACCGGCCCCACCGACTGGCCAGAAATCACCAGGGGAATCTCATGCTGACGGGCGATGAGTGCATAGGCTGCCCGCTCATATAGGAGCCAGCCGTAGGTTGAGTTCATATTGCCGCCACCGGCGATTACGATGCCGTCCATATCGGCAACCTGGCGCACAAAATCAGCTATTTCAGGGCGGGCACTGTCACCGGCGAGGTAGGCCTTGAGGTCGCCCAAAAAAATTTCGCGCTCTGCAGGCGGCCAGGGGAATTCGAGGGTTTTAATGTAGCCAGTAGCGGAACCAATGTAGGCCTGGGAGTGCTCAACAGAGCGGGTAGCGATATAGACTTCGTAGCCGCGGCGGGTGAGCTCAGCGGCGGTTGCGATGCCCATAGCTTCGTCGCCAACGTGGTACACAGACTGCCCTAGGTCTGCGAGCACAAGAATGCGAGGCATGATTAGCGGTTTCCTTTCACAAAGCGTGTGAGGCGAGACTTGAGAGACAACGCCCGCTCGATGCGTTCGAGCCGCTCTGAGGTGGTGCGAGTGGTTTCTTCTATACGGTCTAGTTTGACACTAATCGTCCTCAGCTCGTCAAGAACACGGTGGGTGAGGTCGATGTTATGCCCCACGCTGCCATCAACCTGGTTTGCGAGATGAGCCTGGTAGAGGTAGGAACCGAGGTGGCCGTTGTTTGCTAAATCATCACGAATAGCCTGCGCCCGCACACGCCCGTCGTAGATTCCGTGCAGAACTTTGCCCGCATGAACGCTATTAGCGAGTGCACCCTCTGTCTGGTCAGGGCGTTGCGACCAGTGAGCAAGTAGCTCGTCGATAAACAGAATGGGGTATCGGGCCGCGACGCGTAGATTGAATTCCCAGTCGCCTACCACGGGTAGGTTCTCATTATAGAAACCAAGTTCATCGTGGAGGGACCGGCGGTGCAGGATTGAGATAGGAACGGCGCGGTTGATACGGGTCAAATCTTGAACTGTGATGTCCTTAAGAATTGCCCAGAAAGGGCGTGAGTCGATGAACTCGAATGTTCCGTTGTCGGTAATGCGTTCAAAGTATTCGTCAGTGCGTACCGTTACCATGTTTTCCCCGGTTTCTTCGAGGCGGTGAACGGTTGTTTCGAGGAAGGTGGGTTCCCATAGGTCATCGTCATCATGGATGGCGATGTAGGTGGACTGTGTAGCTTGAATGCCTTGGTTTGAGGCGGCCTCCATGCCTCGTGACTCTTCATTGTGAATAGTCAGCAGCTCTTTGATACGGGGTTCTTGGGCTATGACGCGCTCTACGGCTTGTTGGTTGCCACCGTCATTCACTACCGCAACAACATAATCGGTAAATGTTTGTTCCGCGATGTTAGCTAGGGCTCGCTGGAGGAAGATGGGGCGGTCTTTTGTGCGAACAATGATTGAAACTGTAGGCATGCTGCTCTTTCACGTGGACGGTGCGTAGTCTTAGTCCCCAATATATCGAAGAGGTGGCTTTCTTGCCGAGAGCGCGCCGGAGCAGGTAGGAGCGCTACAGCAGGGGGGAGAGTGCCAGGAAGAGAACAGCGGCGAGCAGAAAACAGGCTGGCATGGTGATAAACCAGGTGAGGATGATACGGAGCACGATTTTGTGGCGTACCGCGGCGAAGCGCTGGTTGACTCCTGAGCCGAGTACTGCGGAGGCTGCCAGATGGGAGGACGAGACCGGGGTGTTGAGGAAGAACTGCAGGAGCACCATGGCCAGTGCGGTTGAGCTTTGTGCAACGGCCCCGCGGAAGGGGTCAACTTTAACCATTTGGTGGGCGAAGGTGTAGCCGATGCGGGAGCTACCTCGGGCTGTGCCGAAACCTAATACCATGGCAAGGAAGAGGGCGGAGATGATGTAGGTGGTGGGATGAACTTCGAGTCCGGCAGAAAGCAAAAGCACGGCGTAAATAACGACGGCTCGTTGGCCGGTTTGAATGCCGTGGATGAGGGAGATGAGGGAGTTGGCTAGGGAGAGGACGCTGCGGGAGAAGCGGTTGACGGTTGAGGGGTAGGAGCGTTGGAGCAGACCGTAGAAGGGGAAAACTGCCGCCCAGGCCAGAACGAAGAGGACGATGGGGGCCAGCACGAGGGGCACGAAAAGGAAGGTGGCAAGGGGCTCAGAGAAGGGGCTGAAGCTGCCTAGATCGGTTGAGCGTGCGGCCCATGCTGCTCCGGCTAGTCCGCCGATGAGGGCGTGGGTAGAAGAGGACGGGATGCGAAACCACCAGGTGATAATGCCCCAGGCTACCGCTGAGATGAGGGCGGTGAGTACCAGACCCAGGCCAGTGTTGTTGTGGGGGACGGTGAGCCAGTGGGTGGTGACTGAGCCTAGCATGATGCCGGTCATGGCCATGCCGACGGCGTTAAAGAGGGCGCTGGTGCGTAGGGCGATTTTGGGGGTGAGGGCCCTGGTTTTCACGGGTATGGCGGTGGCGTTGGGGGCGTCTCGAAAGCCGGTGACGAAGGTAAAGGCAATCAGTGCTAGGCAGCCGAGGGTAAAGAGGGCAAGAGTCACTAGGACTCCTGCACGATAATGCGGCCGATTTCGGTGGCAACGGTACGCATAGCTTCGGAAGCCTCGATGAGCTTACGCACGAACTGGGTGGTTTGCAGGTAGCGGGTCTGCTTGTAGCGGTCCTGAATGTCGGCGTCGTATTCTTCAGCTATGCGTACGGCCTGCTTGGCGATGCGGAGCATAGTAATCCAGTAGTCGTCCAGGTCGCGCAGGGTGCTGAGTTTGGGGATGATTTCGGTGGTCAGCACTGCCTGGCGCTGGATGAGGTCGAGCAGGGTCGCTGCCTTGGGTGAGAACCGCACGATGTGGTAGAGGTGCAGAATGTTGGCGGCTGAGGTCAGCTTCTCAACGACGTTGTTGAGTGAGACAGCCAGGGTGTAGATGTCTTCGCGGGGGATAGGAGTTGAGAAGGAGCTGCGCACAGCGGTCATGGTGGTGTGCAGCATGTCGAGGGTGGCAGCTTCGTGGGTGAGAGTGCGCTCGAGTAGCTCGGGGTAGCGGTCTTCGGGGGAGCCCACCATTTCTGAGAGCAGGGCTGCAGCACCTGTAACCTGCTCTGAGAGTGTGGCTAGGGCGGTCAGCGAGGTGTTCTCTTGGGGGAACATGCGTTGGAGCATGGGCCAGCTCTCCTGGGTGTGGGCGGGTGGGCAGGTGCTGAGCTTATGGTACCGCGCCAAGGTTAACGGGGGAGAGCTCGGTGAGATTCCCGGTGCGGACGCAAGTGCCGAGCTACCTGCCTCGTGGAAAGAGAGGCGGAGCCCGGCACCGCGATATGAAGTTTAGCGATGTCAGGCTGGGAGCGCCTCTCGGCGGAAGGCCGCTCGAAGCGGCTAAAGATTTGGAGCCCGGGGCTACCTATTAGCAGCCTGACATCTTGGTATCCATCATTCTCCTGTTGGAGTGGGATGTCAACCCTGGGTATGAAAATGGTTTCCTTGAAGAGACTTTGAGTTGACATAGATGGATATCTCATATTGTGACAAGTTATATAAAAATTTCGAGCAAAATCCGGGTTGGGTATTGACCAGCAGTTGTGATGTGAGTCATGGTTGAAGCACTCGTAAATTTAGCGGTATACACCACAACGGATCACTTGGATAAAGGAAATCCTTCCATGACGAAAAAATACACACCCAAGAAGGTAGCCCGCAGCGGTGCGGCCTCCCTGCTTGGCCTCGGTATGGCTCTCTCTATGGGCCTGCCTGCGGCTAACTCTCTGACCGATGCTGACCTGTTCCAAAGTGCTACTCAGACCATGAATGAACAGGTGCTCACTCCTTCCATGAAAGCGGCTGAGGGTACCGTTAGCGTATTTGTCCAGTTCAAAGGCAAGGGTGCCTATGAGAGCACCCAGCCTGCCGCCGTCCTGCAAGGTAAGCAGGCTCCTGTCGATGCCCAGGCAGAAGTTCAGGCCATTGCTGCGGCCGTTGAGCGTCAGGGGCGAGCAGTGGCTGCTGAAACTGGCGCAAGCGTCCTCTACACCGCCCATAACTCTGTCCGTGGTGTAGCAATTCGCGGTGACGCTGAGAAGATTCGTGAACTGGCTTCTCGCAGCGATGTTGTTATGATTTCCCCCATCGTGTCGAAGACTCCGTCCAATACCGGCACCGTCATCGATACCCAAGCCATCACCAGCTGGCAGCAGACCGGCTACACCGGTAAGGGCGTCAAGATCGCTATTATTGACACCGGTGTTGACTACACCCACACCCAGTTCGGTGGCCCAGGTACCGCTGAAGCCTACGAAAAGGCTTCCAAGATGACCGATATGCCGGCCGCTGACTCTGGCCTATACGACCCCGAAAAGTACCTCGGTGGCTATGACCTTGCCGGCGACAACTACGACTCAGCTAGCGACGCTGCTGATGCCTTGCCTCAGCCTGATAATAACCCGCTTGACTGCCGCTTTGCAGGGCACGGTACCCACGTTGCAGGTACCGCAGCGGGCTACGCCGTCAACGCTGACGGCAGCACCTTCAAGGGCGATTACACCAAGATCACCGAAGAAGAGATGAAGGGCATGAAGATCGGTGCTGGTTCAGCTCCGGGCGCCCAGATCGTTGACTTCCGTGTCTTTGGCTGTGAAGGGTCCACCGACCTCACTGGCCAGGCCCTCGACCGCGCCCTAGACCCCAACAACGACGGTAAGTATGACGACCGCGTTGATGTAGTTAACATGTCCCTGGGCTCTGACTACGGTGCTACCGACGACCCCGAAAACGTCATTGTTGACGCCCTGACCCGCCAGGGTGTCCTCTCTGTCGCTGCAGCTGGCAACTCCCGTGCGGCTAACGGCAACGGCGATACCTACTCTATTTCCGGTAACCCGGCTAATGCCCGCTCAGCTCTGGCTGTTGCTAACTCCATCGGTTCTACCGCCGCTATCGACAAGGCTAAGGCTCATTCCCCTGCAGGTCTTGCCGGTGACCTCAGCGGTGACTACTCTGTCAGCTTCGATTACTCAGCTGCTACCCCTGAGCAGCTGATTGGTGAGGTCGTCAAGAGCACCCCCGAGAACCCCTTCGGTTGTGAGGCCTACCCCGAGGGCACAGACTTCGGCGGTAAATGGGTTTTCATTGACTGGACCGATAACTTTGAAACCTTCCCTTGTGGCTCGGCTGTCCGCTTCAACAACATTGAAAAGGCAGGCGGTAAGGGTGTAATCCTTGCCTCCAACCTGGATTACGAGACGATTGGTATCGCAGGTAACTCAACCATCCCTGGCATCCGTCTGGTTGCTCAGGATGCTGAAAAGGTTCGTGCTGCTCTCGATGCCGGTGAAGAAGTCAAGATTGAGCTGAAGAACGAATGGATTTCCTCCGTTCTGGTTGAGCACGGTCTCTTTGACCAGGTCAATACTTCAACCGGCCGTGGTGTTCACGGCACCGTCGGTTACACCAAGCCGGACGTTGCCGCCCCCGGTACCGGCATCGGCTCAGCTGCCGTTGCTGGCGGCTCTGATAAGGCTGTAATGTCCGGTACCTCCATGGCTTCTCCCCATGTCGCAGGTATTGCAGCCCTGGTCTATGAAGCCAACCAGAGCTACTCAGCTCCCCAGGTCAAGGCCGCTATCATGAACTCAGCTGTTCATGACCTGACGACTGAAGACGGCGCTATCCACTCTGTAGAGCGTGTGGGCTCCGGCCGTGTTGACGCCCTGAAGGCTGTCAACCAGAAGGTTCTGACCTACAGCGCTGATCACCCCGATCAGGTCTCTGAAAGCTTCGGCGTGATTGAAGTTCTCCCCGATGCTGGTGTTCAGACCTTTACCCGCAAACTCACCGTCGATAACTCAGACAACAAGGCTCATACCTACGAGGTTTCATTCGCTGCTTCCTCCGACCTGCCCGGTGTTGAGGTATCGGCTCCTAAGACCGTATCTGTTGAGGCTGGTGGAAAGACCACCTTCGTTGTTACCGTCACCGTTGACCCCTCCAAGCTGGAAAAGAAGCTTGAATCGGCCAGCTCAGCCCAGCAGCTGGGCCACGACCGCCAGTTCCTGAGCATCGAGTCTGGTCGCCTGTTGCTGACTGAAAACGGCAACGAGATGCGTCTGCCCCTGCAGATTGCACCCAAGCCGGTATCAGATATGAAGGCTGCCGCAAGCACCATCGAGTTCGGAGAGTACAGCCTTAAGAGCACCATCGACCTTGAGGGCACTCCTGTTGATCAGGGCGGTTACAAGTCCCTGGTTGGCGCCTTCGAGCTCGGTGCTGTTTCTGACCGCAAGAAGACCTCTACTCTGGGTGCTGTCACCAGCCAGCGCGTTGACCTTCAGTACGTCGGTGCTTCTACTAACGTTCCTGCCTTGAAGGCAGCTGGCGGAGATATTGCCAAGGACGGCATGATGAGCATTGGTGTCTCCACCTGGTCCAACTGGGAGAACCTCACTAACCCCACCAGCATTGAAGTAGCTTTCGATGTTGATGGCAATAACCGCGCAGACTACTACGTCTACACTAACCGTGTTGCTGGTCTTGACTACCCCGTTGCAACCCTGGTTGGCTATGTCAATGGTAAGCTGACCGCCCTGGACCACCAGCCCATCAATGGGGCTTTCGGTAGCGTTGATACCAACACCTTCGACAGCAACGTCCTAGCCCTACCTGTACAGCTATCCAAGATGGGTATTACCGCTGATAACGCTGGCGACCTGCGCTACAAGGTAGACACCTACTCCTGGTACGAGAACGGCCGCCATACCGATGCAACTGACTGGGTTTCCTTCAATCCCCACAGCCCCAACCTGTGGTTCGAAGGCACTGCGTCTGACGCAAGCGGTTTGTTCATTGACGCCCCCGAGGCTGATATCACGGTTAACCGTGGCAGCGTCAACGTCAAGGATGCTCAGGCCCTGCTCCTGCACATGCATAACGGTACTGGCGACCTGAGTGGCGTCAAAGCCGGTGAAGACGGCGGCAAGGCTGAAATCGTATCACTGGTTCAGGAAGAAAAGATTCAGAACCCCCGTTTCAAGGACGTCAGCCCTGACGATCAGTTCTACAAGGAAATCGCTTGGCTGGCTGAGCGCGGTATCACCACCGGCTACCCCGACGGCACCTTCAAGCCCCTAGATAATGTAGAGCGTGGCGCTATGGCTGCCTTCTTCTACCGCTTGGCCGGTAGCCCCCAGTTCACCGCTCCGAGCGAGTCTCCCTTCAAGGACGTAGCTACTGACCACCAGTTCTACAAGGAAATTGCCTGGATGCACGCTTCTGGTATCAGCACCGGTTGGGCAGATGGCACCTTCCGTCCCCATGATTCCGTCAACCGTGACGCTATGGCTGCCTTCTTCTACCGTTTCGCAGGTGAGCCTGAATATGTGGCACCCCAGGGTGGCCAGTTCTCTGACGTTGCTCCCGACACCCAGTTCTACAAGGAAATTTCTTGGCTGGCTGAGTCTGGTGTAACCACCGGTTGGGCTGACGGTACTTTCCGTCCCGTTACCCCCATCGCCCGTGATGCAATGGCTGCCTTCCTCTACCGTTTCGACCAGAATGTTTCTCCCCGCTAAGGTCGGTGGTGAAAACTTCATCTGGGTCCTGTAGCTAGGTTTCTAGCAAGACCTGTTGAAACAAGACTCGGCCCCTCTTCCAGATCGAAGAGGGGCCGAGTTTTTGCTATTGGGCCTATATTAGTCCAGGGTTCCAGCCCGCCAGTTGAGGGCGGCTTCTTCGAGCTCGCGTGCGGTTCCGGTGAGCCTGCGGGCAGCGGTTCGCAGGCGGACGGCCCGCGCAGCGGCCTCGTCGCGCACTTCGGCTGAGGGGCGGTGTAGCTCGGTCACCTCATCGGGGTGCCCGCCCCGGGGTGAGACCCGCTGGCCGTGCCTCAGCTCCAGGGCGACGTCGTCCTGCCCCAAAGCCAGCACGCGGCAGAAAGCCGCAAAGCGGTTGAGGGCAACGTCGAAGTCGCCGGTGTAGGCACCTGCCAGAATAGCGTCGACGGTGGCACAGATTTCGTCGGCGGTAGGTGGCGAGGGCACCCCGGCCAGGGCCTGAGCCAGGTAGCTGGAGTGCATGCCGCGCTCGTAGTAGTGGCTCATGAGCTGGGAGTTAGCACGAATGACGCCGCGCAGGGCATAGATACGCCAGAGGGCCCCGGCAACGGTCACGGGGGCTGCCCGCGACCAGAGTTCAGCTACGGCCTCGATACCGAACTCGTCGGTGTAGTGCACCAGGCGCTTGGTGACGGAGGGGTCTTCGTTGGCGCGTCCGCGGGCTAGCAGGGCACGGGCGGACGCCTGGGCGGCGGCAGCTAGGTCTTCTGGGCTGCCAGCACCCTGGTAGCGTTCGAATTTTTCGGTGGAGAGGCGGACGGGGCGGTGAAAGCGGGCGTCAGAAGGCATGCCTACCAGTGTAGAACTGCTACGGGACGAGGGAAAGGCTATGCGCTGAGAGGTAAAACTCGGGTGCGCGTGATGACGCTGGTGAGCATCAGGGCGATGACGGCGAGTTGCAGGCAGGCCCGCAGGATAACGATATAGGGCTACCAGCGGAGCTGAATCTTTTGGGCAGCGAGCAGGGCCGCGGTGAGGCCGACGAAGAGCAGGAGGGCTGCGGCGTAGTGGGTGAGGGGGCTGTTCAGTAGGGCGGTCACACAGCTATTAGAGCACGGTGGCGGCGCGGACGCCCGTTGAGGCCGGGTTTTTGGAGCTTTGCGTCACGGGGTGTATAGTGGAAGGCGCTGAGTTTACTCAGTGGATGCGCCTTTAGCTCAGTTGGTAGAGCATCGGACTTTTAATCCGTGGGTCGTGGGTTCGAGCCCCACAGGGCGCACATCTTCATCAGATTCACCCCGTTCCGGCGATGCCGGGGCGGGGTTTTCTGTATCTTCACCGGTGAGAGGTACATCAACTACAGGACCAAGAAGCTGTTCGAGGGTGATTCCCATATGTGCCGCAATCACACCTAAGTCGTTGATGGTAAACGCGCTTACTCCTCGAAGTCTCTTTGACAAAGCAGAGTGGGCCATGCCTATTTTGTCTGCCAGTTGACGGGCACTTAGTCCACGTCTTCCCATCTAGGCCTTTACCTCCCCTGCAACAGCTAGTTCAAATTCAGAAACAGGGCCACTTGTCCATGTCTTAGGCATCATGCCTCCCTACGGCGCGATGACCTCTACACCGACCATAGTCTCTCCGGCGCACTGGCCAAACGACCCGGCTTGGATAAAGCACTGACCGCACTGCATCCGGGTGACAAGTTCGTGATCACCACTTTGGGTCGGCTCGGGCGCTCCACCCAGAAAATGCTCGAACTGGCCGAGGAACTACGCGAACGAAATATCGGATTGCGCGTGCTCAACCTGGGTGGTGGTGATGTGGATACTAAAACACCCATGGGCGCCATGGTCTTCACCGTCATGGCAGCCCTGGCCCAAATGGAACTAGAGATCAAACGCGAACGCATCACCGACTCCGTCACCAAACGCCGCACCACCGGCGGCGACCCCGGTGGCCGACGCTCCACCTTCGCCGAATCCCAAATCCGCACCGCATTCAAACTCATCCAAGCCAGCGAACCTGCAACCCAAGTTGCCAAGGATATGGGGATGTCCCGTGCGACGCTCTACCGAAGAATCAAAGACGCGGATTCTTCTTTATAGTCCTAGTCCTCCAAGAGTCTGGACACAGGAGCTTACCCCTTTCCTCAGTGGTGCGACCAGAGGGAGAAGAAACATCCACCCCGGTGCACCTGCTGCGGTGACAACGACCCATCGCCCGCAGCAGGTGGCAATCGTCACGGTTATCCCTCTTTTTCAGATTCCTGTCCTCGGGATCAGAAAAAGACGGGCACCTGTCATAGGTCAGTGAGCATCTGCTGCATCTGGGCGATCTCGGCCTCCTGGTCGCTGATAACTTGTTCGGCCAGGGTGACTGCATGGGGATTCTGGCCGTCAGCAACCTCGTCACGGGCCATGTCGACCGCACCTTCGTGGTGGGCGGTCATCTGCTCCAGGTAGAGGCGGGCAGCCTCGGTGCCTTGGGCTTCCTCAAGGGCTATCATGTCCTCCTGGCTCATCATCCCGCTCATGCCGCCCATCTCGCCGTGATCTATGCCACCCATCTTGCCATGATCCATGCCACCAGAGTCGGTGACCGGCTGCTGGTCCCAGGCCTCGAGCATGGCGTTCATCCGGTCAATCTCCGGTCCCTGGGCGTCAATAACCCCCTGGGCAAACTCCACGACCTGGGCGGGGATACCCTCCTTGGCCAGGAGCATCTCACTCATCTCCACGGCCTGCTGGTGATGGGGGATCATCATCTGGGCAAACATGATGTCCGCGTCGTTGTGATCGGCGGAAATCTCCCCGTCCGCCTCAGTCGTCGCCGTGGTGGTCTCAGTCGTCTCAGGTGTAGTCGTTGCAGTGCTGGTGGCAGAGGTGGTGGCGTCGGTGGTGGCGTCGGTGGCCTCACCGCAGGCGGCCAGCGCCAGGGTGGAGGCCACGGCGAGAGTGGAAAGAACAAGGGTGCGCTTCATGGTGGAGCCTTTCAGCGTCATATGGGGCAGTGGAGAGAAGTGGTGAATCAGTGGACGGCAGTGGATGCCGGAGTAGGCGTGGTGTGTTCCTCCTTCGGACTGGTGGGAGCCAGGTGGGCCGGGTCCAGATCAATCCGGCGCAACAGCTGGGCGTTCAGGGCCACCACGATGGTCGAGGCAGACATCAAGATCGCGCCCACGGCCGGGGACAGCACGAACCCGATCGAGGCGAGCACTCCGGCGGCCAGCGGCACGGCGAGGATGTTGTAGCCAGAGGCCCAGATCAGGTTCTGGATCATCTTGCGGTAGCTGGCCCGCGAGAGCTCAATCATTGACAACACTGCCCGGGGATCGTCACTGGCCAGGACCACTCCGGCGGATTCCATCGCCACATCCGTGCCGGCCCCGATGGCGATGCCGACCTCGGCGCGGGCCAGGGCCGGGGCGTCGTTGACACCGTCGCCGACCATGGCCACGCTCAGGCCACGCTCCTGTAACTGGGTGACCTTGGTGTCCTTGTCCTGGGGCAGGACCTCGGCGAAGACCTCATCGATCCCCAGGTCCTGGCCAACTGCCTGGGCCACCTGCTGCGCGTCACCGGTGATCATCGCGACCTTCACCCCGCGGTCCTGCAGGGCTTGCACGGCGGCGCGGGATTCGGGGCGGATCTTGTCCTCGACGGCCACCGCGCCGATGATCTGACCGTCGCGGACAATATGGAGCACACCGGCCCCGCGCCCGGTCCAGGCGCTGGTGGTGTCGGTGAGTTCGGCCGGGGCGGTGAGGTTGAACTCGCGCAGCATGTTCGGCCCGCCCACGCGAATCTCAGCGCCATCGACAGTGGCTCGGACCCCCCGGCCGGAGGCGGCGCTGAAACCAGTTGCACGGATTTGCCGACGGGAGGCCTCGGGATGGGTGGCCGCGGCCGCCACGATGGCGCGGGCCACGGGGTGCTCGCTGTCGGCCTCCGCGGCGGCGGCCAGGGCCAGCAGCTCGCCCTCGGTAACGCCGACAGCTGCCGCGACACCGGTGACCGCGTGCGCACCCTCGGTCAGGGTGCCGGTTTTGTCGAAGAGCACCACGTCGATGGTGCGCATCCGCTCGAGCGCCATCCGGTCCTTGATGAGCACCCCAGATTTCGCGGCCCGCTCGCTGGAGATCGCAATGACCAGCGGAATCGCCAGGCCCAGGGCGTGCGGACAGGCGATGACCAGCACCGTGACCGTGCGCACCACGGCATCGTCCGGGCTGCCGATGATGGTCCACACCACCGCGGTGATCAGAGCGGAGATCAGCGCGAACCAGAACAACAATGCCGCCGCCCGATCCGCCAGGGCCTGGGCCCGGGAGGAGGACTCCTGGGCGTCGGCAACCATGCGTTGGATCCCGGCCAGGGTGGTGTCCCCGCCGGTAGCCTCCACACGGATGCGGACGGAGTTGTCGGTGGCCACGGTACCGGCAACCACCTTGTCACCGGTGTCGCGGAAGACGGGGCGGGATTCGCCGGTGATCATCGCCTCATCGAATTCGGCGGCTCCGTCGAGGATGGTTCCGTCGGCCGGCACCCGGGCACCGGCCCTCACCAGCACGACGTCGTCGACGACCAGCTCGGAGATGGCCACGGTGCGGGTGGTCCCGTCGATGACTTTCTCGGCCTCATCCGGCAGCAGGGCAGCCAGCGCGTCAAGCGCGGAGGACGCGGCCCCGAGAGCGCGCATCTCCAGCCAGTGGCCCAGCAGCATGATGGTCACCAGCAGGGCCAGCTCCCACCAGAAGTCCATGTCAAAACCGCCCAGCCCCAGAGTGGTGACCCAGGAGGCGACAAACGCCACGGTGATGGCCATGGCAATCAGGAGCATCATCCCGGGTTGGCGGGATTTCAGTTCCGTCCATCCGCCCTTGAGGAAAGGCGTTCCGCCGTAGACGAAGATAATCGTGCCCAGTACCGGGGGGATCCAGGTGGATCCGGGGAATGCCGGGAGGTGGTAGCCGAGCAGGTGGGCGACCATGGGGCTGAAAATAACGACGGGAATGGACAGAATCAGTGACCACCAGAAGCGGTCCCGAAACATTGCGGTACTGTGCCCGGCGTGTTCGCCGTGACCATGAACGTGGTGGTCTTCGTCCAGGACGGAGTGCGGGTGATCGTGAGGCATCGCCTGGCCATGGGTGTCAGCATCTGCGTGGTGCTCGTGGCTGGCATAATCCGGGTGGTGGGTGTGGTCTGTTTCCGGAGCGGGGTGATCACCATGGTGATTACCGGAATGGTGGGGAGTGCTCATTAGGTTCCTTCCGCTCAACCCGGTCGGGGCTGAGGTGATTGGTAAAACTGATCAGGATAAGACGGCGTAGCCGGCCTCCTCGATGGCCCGGCGAACCATCTCCGGAGGTACGACACCGGTGACCGTGACGGTGGAAACACCACCAGTAGCGAGATCAACCTGGACGTCGTCGACCTGGGGAAGAGCCTGAAGGGCCTGGATCACGCTTTTCGCGCAGTGCCCGCAGGTCAGACCGGTGACCTGGTAGCTAGGGGAGGACCCTCCTGCTGACGAGTCGCTGGCGGCAGGGATGGAGGCGGTGCCGGTACGTGAGGCAGGCCCGCAACAGCTGCAGCCGTGGGAAGCCATCGGCAAGAGGCGGGGCGGGGAGGTGGTCATGGGAAAGCTCCTACGGGTTGGCGGGATGCGGCGATGCTACTCTCTAGCATATACCCCAGGGGGGTATATTTGGAAGGGGTGGAGGGTACGGCCCTCACGCGGGGCAGGGTACGGTCACCGAGCAGCCTCCTCACTGTCGGGAGGGGACAGCGGGAGGCGGAGGGTAAACACCGCTCCGCGACCGGGTCCGGGGGAGGTGGCGGTGAGAGTGCCGCCGTGGGCCTCGATCAATGCCTTGGAGATGGTCAGACCGATACCGGCCCCGCCGTTGTCCCGGCTACGGGCAGCATCCCCCCGGTAGAAGCGTTCGAAGATGTGTCCGAGCTGGCCAGGTGGGATGCCCTCGCCGTCATCGGCGACGTGGATGAGCGCGGTGGATGCCTCCTGTCGGTGGACGCTGATCCGGACCTGCCCGCCGGCCGGGGTGTGCCGTAGCGCGTTCGACAGGAGATTGCTCATCACCTGGCCGAAGCGTTGCCGGTCCACGAGCACCCGGGCGGTGTCCGTAATGGTCTCGACCTGTAAATCGACGCCTTTGTCAGCATAAGCTTCCCCCGCGGCAGCAGCGGCGGTATGGAGCAGATCCCCGAGCCCTTCCTCCGCCAGGTCCAAATCGATCCGGTGTTCCTGGGCCCGGGAGACATCGTCGATGTCTTCCATCAACCGGGTCAGGCGGGCGAGTTGATCAGCCATGATCGTGTGGGTGGCATTATTCCAGTCCACAACCCCGTCCTGGAGGCCATCGAGGTAGACCGTGAGCACCGATAAGGGGGTGCCCATTTCGTGGGCCAGATCAGAGAGCATCTGGCGGCGGACCTGTTCGGTGTGTTCCAGCCGGTCGGCCATGGTGTTGAAGGCATGCGCCAGGGTGGTGACCTCGGGGCCTGCTTCTCCGGCGGGCACGTGGATACGGTAGTTGCCGGCCGTCAGGCTGGTAGCGGCGCGGGTGAGATTCTGCAGGGGGGTGCGCAGGCGACGCGACAACCACAGGCTGGCCAGCAGGGCGCTGATCAAGGCGGTGGGCAGGGCGACGGCCAGGGTGATCAGGCTGGCGTCCCGGTAGGCCTGCTCGGCATGGAACAGCTCCAGCGAGGGGTCCTCCTGGTCGGTCATCAACATATGATCATGGAACAGGGTCGGGCCCACCATCGTGGCCACGGCCGCAGCCACCAGCAGGCTAATCACCACGACCAACACCTGGGCGGCCAGGAAGCGGAAGGTCAGGCCGGGTCCGTGATTCATGGCTGCCCCACCCGGTAGCCCACGCCACGCACGGTGTCGATAAACCCCCGGCCCCGGGTGTCGGTGCCGAGCTTGCGACGCAAGTTGCCGATGTGGACATCGACGATGCGTTCATCACCGACCCAGGTGGTGTCCCAGACCTCGGTGACCAGGTCGTGGCGGGTCAGCACCTGGCCGGGGCGCAGAGCCAGGGCAACCAGCAGCTCGAACTCCGTGCGGGTGAGCTCCACGGTCGTCTCCCCCACCCGCACCTGATGGGCGACGGGGTCAAGGATGAGGTCACCAACGATCAAGGGGGTGGTCACCTGCGGTGGGGTGGTGCTGGTGCGCGGGCGGCGCAGCACCGCATGCACCCGGGTCACCAGTTCCCGGATGCTAAAAGGTTTGGTGATGTAGTCATCCGCCCCCAGGGTCAAACCGCTGATCTTGTCGTCCTCGCTGCCACGCGCGGTGAGCATGAGGATGTAGCAGTCCGAGAAGGTGCGAATCCGTCGGCACACCTCCAGGCCGTCGAGTTCGGGTAGCCCCAGATCCAGCACCACAACATCGGGGGAAAAGCGACGGGCCTCGTCCACGGCCTGGGTGCCGGTGTGAGCCTGGCGGGTATCGAAGCCGGCCCGGATGAGGTAGGAGGCCACCATCTGAGCCAGGGGTTGTTCATCATCGACGACCAGCACCCGCCCCGGGGGCGTGGCGGTGGTCGGTGTGTAGTCAGCCATAGACCCCAGTATCGCTCCGGCCAGGGGGGAATACCACCCTCGCTCAGTGCCCGGCGGGGAAATCTTCATCAAATCTTCAAACATCACCCTTCGACCGCCGTCACCCCTGTGCCCCACCCCGGGCCGGCGGCATCGCCTCCACTGGCCGGTTCAGCAGGTGCCACCAGGGATTTCACTGCCTGCACCGCATACCCGGGGCGGGTAGAAGGACATCGCCCACGGTTGTGGGGTGGTGACCCGGTGGTGACCCAGCCCACCGAATTCACCCCCTTTTCGCCCTGTCATAGTGCTGTGAGCAGGGTTTTTGTTTTCTAGTCCGTCAGGCACCCGTGTTAGACATAAGGTATGGCATCGACCTTGAGACGGTGTCTTCTCACGGTCTTACCACGATCCAAGGAGATTGACGTGAAACGAGCAGTGATCGCAGCCGCCGCCCTTGCCCTCGCCCTCACGGGGTGTTCGGCCGCCGACCCGGAACCCACCGCCGACGGGACAGTGTCCCAGGATACATTCCTGACTACCCATGGCCTGGCCGACATGGACGCGGTGGAGATCATTGATCACCTCGACCGGCAGAAGGTCACTGAGCGTCCCACGGATCTGATCGCCTCAGTGCGTGCCGATGAACTGCTGCTCTCGAGCGATGACCAGGAAGTCGTGGTCGATCTTCCCGACAATCAGACGTATGTCTCGATCGCACCCTATCTCACCTCCACCCACGACTGCTTCTACCACAGCCTCACGACCTGCCTGGGGGAACTCGACAATGAGGATATCCAGGTCACGATCACCGATGAGGCGACCGGTGAGGTGCTGGTGGACGAGGCGACAACCACCTTCGACAATGGGTTTATTGGCTTCTGGCTTCCTGATGATACCACCGGCCTGATTAAGGTCAGCTACCAGGGGCGTACCGGCACCACGGAGTTTTCCACCACCGACGACGGTGCCACCTGTGTCACAGACCTGCGCCTGACGTGATGGCTCAGCAGGGTCCTCACCTGTACCTGTCTCCCGTATCACTGAAATCTTGCACCAAGAAAGGTTAAATCATGACAAACGCGTCTTCCCGACGACAGTTTCTGCTCGGCGGGCTCGTCCTCGCCGGCACCGGGGCCCTGACCGCCTGCACCAGCGCCCCTGGACCCGCTGCCTCGGGATCAGGTCCCTCCCTTCGCCCCATTCCCACCCCCACTGCGCTCGGTGAGCCGACGGTGCGCCGGACACTGACCGCCCGGCCCCTATCCCTGGATATCGGCGGCATCGAAGCCAAGACGTGGGGGTACGTCTCTGACACCGGGGATGCGGCCATTGAGGCCACCGCTGGCGACGTCCTCCAGGTCGATATCACCAATGAACTGCCTGAGAGTACCTCCATCCACTGGCATGGCATCGCACTCCACAACGCAGCCGACGGTGTGCCCGGCATGACTCAGAACCCCATTGAACCTGGCGAGTCTTTCTCCTATGTTTTTGAAGTCCCCCACGGTGGCACCTACTTCTACCATTCCCACACCGGCCTGCAGCTTGATCGCGGCCTCCACGCCCCACTGATTATCCGTGACCCGCAAGACGCTGAGGACCAGGACGTCGAGTGGACCATCGTGCTCGACGACTGGGTCGATGGCATTCAGGGCACTCCCGACGATGAGCTCGACAAGCTCACCGGAATGGGTTCGGGCGACCATAACGGGGGAATGGGAATGGGAATGGGAATGGGAGGTAACGACCAGATGATGCACGGCACCCCGGATCAGGTACTTGGCGGGGATGCCGGCGATGTGATGTATCCGCACTACCTCATCAACGGACGTATCCCCCGTGCTCACCGGACCTTCAAGGCTCGCCCGGGCGACAAGGCCCGCCTGCGGTTTATCAACTCCGGCGGTGACACCATCTTCAAGGTGGCCCTCGGTGGTCACCGCATGACCGTCACCCACACCGACGGCTTCCCTGTCCAGCCCTGGGAGACCGAATCGATCTATCTGTCCATGGGCGAGCGTGTCGACGTCGAGGTCATCCTCGGCGACGGCGTCTTCCCGCTCACGGCTTTGGCGGTGGGTAAGGACGACCGCGCCTTCGCTGTCATCCGCACCGCCGGCGGTCAGGCCCCCCGCCCCGATGTCGACTTCCCCGAGTTGTCGTCCACCGGACTGCTTCTGTCCTCCCTGAAGCCAGCAGACCGTGCACTCTTGCCCGAGGGCACACCAGACCGAGAAGTCAGCATCGACCTGGGCGGGCAGATGATGCCGTATGAATGGAGCATTCTCACCGACGGCCAATCCTCCTCCGCGACCGTGCAGGAGGGCCAGCGCCTGCGGATGGTCATGCGCAACAGGACCATGATGCCCCATCCCATGCACATCCACGGCCACACGTGGGCGCTGCCCGGCAGCGGCGGGCTACGCAAGGACACCGTCCTTCTCCGCCCGGGTGAAACCATAATCGCCGACCTGATCGCTGAGAACCCCGGTGAGTGGGCATTTCATTGCCATAACGCCTATCACATGGAAGCCGGGATGGTCAGCTCGCTTCGCTACGAGTAACCCCACAGCAGGGTTGAGTGCCCAGGTGGGCAGAGTTGCTGCAGACCGCCCACCGGGCAGCACGATGACCTTCCTCGGTGTTGTGGTCTTCCGGGATAACCAGAAAACCGTCTTCTTCCCCACCGGGTTACTGATGATCGGCATCCTGGCTGCGGCAGCTGCAGGTCTGATTGTTAGGGTCTTTGTAGGTGTTGTCTAGGCTTCTTTGGATCAGGAAGGTTGCTAGGGCTGCCTGGCTGTAGATTGGAACTTTTAATCCGTGGGTCGTGGGTTCGAGCCCCACAGGGCGCACATCTTATAGCCCCGTTGGTTCCCTATGTTTACAAGGAACTAGCGGGGTTTTATTTTTCCTGAAGCCATCGTTTGAGGGTTATAGGCAGAAAAGTGTCTCCCATGGTTTCTAGTATTACACTGAAGAGTGAAAACCCCGGAACGATCCCTGCTCTTTGCACATCGCCGGGGTTACTGTTTTAGCAAAGTAACCAGCATGCGCAGTGAATCCTTGTTCAGGTTTCTGGAGGCAACCAAGGCGAAAACTTTTAATCCGTGGGTCGTGGGGCTGGTGGCAATCTGTGTTCGATAGTGCCCGACACACTTCTTAATATTTTCCCTGTAAAGCTTCCCTTTCGGAATAAGTAGGCGTAGTATTTATTACATCAATGAAACGCAACTTCGAAGGAGAAGATGACCATGTCACGCGAATTCAAGACCGTAGCTGTTCTGGGTACCGGCGTCCTGGGGTCTCAAATCATCATGCAGGCAGCCTGGCACGGCAAGAAGGTATTTGCCTACGACGCCTTCCCCGAAGCCCTCGAAAAACTAACCGACCGCTGGGCCTGGATCCGTCAGGGCTACGAACAGGATCTTCCCGACTACACCCCCGAAAAGTTCGACGAAGCCATCGCCCGCATCGTCCCCACCAGCGACCTCAAAGAAGCGGTCAGCGACGTCGATATCGTCATCGAGGCCGTGCCTGAGAACCTCGACCTCAAGCGCGAAACCTGGGCCAAGGTGGGGGAGCTAGCTGATGAGCGCACCCTGCTTGCCACCAACACCTCGTCCCTGCTGCCCTCTGACTTTGCAGACGCCAGCGGCCACACCGACCGCTTCCTGGCTATCCACTACGCCAACCGCGTCTGGATCCGCAACACCGCAGAGATTATGGGCACCGCCAAGACCGACGAAGAGAACATCAAGGACGCCATCCGCTACGCCGAAGAAACCGGCATGGTCCCTGTCTACGTCCGCAAGGAGCAGCCCGGCTACCTGCTGAACTCCCTGCTCATTCCCTGGCTCGATGCCGGCGCAAAGCTCTACGTCAATGGCGTAGGCACCCCTGAAGAAATCGATAAGGCCTGGACCATCGCTACCGGTACCAAGGCAGGCCCCTTCGCTGCCTATGACACCGTGGGCTTCAACGTCGCCTCACACATTGCCTCGGCAAGCGATGATGAAACCGTCCGCGAGTTCGGTGTCAAACTCAAGGAAGCTCTCGAAGCTGGCTTCAGTGGTGTTGCCGACCGCAAGGGCTTCTACCTCTACGACGAGGACGGCAACATCACCGGAGCCAACGACTACTGGACCGAAAACTTCGACCAGTAGCGCTATCGCTCAACGGGGCGCAGGCCCGCCGGGTCCTCTGCGCCCCACTCGGCCCAGGAACCGTCGTAGACAGCCAGCTCGGTATAGCCCGATACATAGGCTGCGAGGGCGTCAATGCAGGCGGTCACGCCGGAGCCGCAGGAGAAAATCAGGGTTTCAGCATCCCCTGCCACTGCATCCACGGCTGCCTTGACTTCTTCGGGGGCCCGGAAGCGCCCCTGCTCATCGAGCAGGGAGGTGAAGGGCAGGTTGACGGAGCCGGGAATATGGCCAGCCCGCAGACCCGGGCGGGGTTCGGGTGCGGTGCCGGCAAAGCGTTCGGCGCTGCGGGCGTCAATGACGGCGGCGTCCTCCCGCTCTGCAAAGGCCTTGGTGGTGAGCGCGTCAACGAAGAGGCCGCGGTCTTCTGCCACGAATGAACCGGGAGTAAAAGGGCCCTCGTTGAGGGGGAGCTGGTTGAAACCGGCTGCCTCCCAGGCGGGCAGGCCCCCGTCGAGCACGGCGACGTTATCGTGCCCCATAGCCACAAACATGAACCAGCCGCGGGCGGCAGAGAACATGCCCTGGCGGTCGTAGACCACGATGGTCGCGTCCTTGCTGATGCCGAGAGCACGGACCTTAGCTTCAAAGTCCTCGGCGCTCAGCATGGTGTGCACGCCCTCGGGGGCGCTGAACTCACCGTCGATATCAAAGCGGCGGGCACCGGGTATGCCGGTGCTAGCGCCGGCGAACTCGCCGACGGAGGCGTCCAGGATGACCAGGTTCGGGGCGGCAATATTGGCTGCCAGCCACTGGGCTCCCACGATGGGGAAGCGCAGGTCAATGGTGGAAGTTTCGGGCATCATCAGCCTTTCACGGGGGATTGTTACCCTCCCATGCTACTGACTCTGCCGCTACCCGCGAAAGGCTGCGCCCCGGCGTCCTCATGCGGGGAGCAGAAGGACGCCGGGGTGCAGTAACCGGGTAATCGAGGCCTGGAGGCCGGGCGGCTTAGAAGATGCCGCTTGCCTTGCGGCCGGTATCGGTCAGGGTGATTTCTCGGGAATCGCGGTTCTGGTCGTTACCGGTTGAGGTATCGCCGGCGATACGGCCGACCTGGGTGACGGTGATGTAGTTGCGCAGGCGGCCTTCGGAGGTGAGGCCATCACCGAAGTTGAGGTTGGCGACCAGCTGGGTTTCACCTGCCTTGATGGGGTTGGCCAGGGTGACCAGGAAACTGCGGGTTGAGGTAGCGGTGTCGAAGCCCAGATCGCGGGTGTAGGCGCCGTTGAACCAGCCGGGGGTAATGAGACGGTCAACGCCGGTGGGGCCCGATGCGGTCTTCACGTCGATGCGGAAGGAGACCACGGGGAAGTCACCGTAGTAGCGCTCAGTGCCCACGTTCTTGAGGCGCAGGGCGACCAGGCCAGCGTAGCCTTCAGCCTTCCAGGATGAGACGGTGAGTACCGGTTCCAGGTCGTAGGCGGGGGTGGCTGCATGGGCTGAGGCGGCAAAGGCTAGGGAAGCGGTGCCCAGGGCTAGGGAGGTGAGGGCGGTGCGACGGGTGATAGCGGTCTGCATGGTGGTACCTTCTCTCAAAGACGGGGCGGTTTAGTAGGAGTCAGCGGGGTTGCTGTAGAGCTTGACGGTGACCTGGTTCTTGATGGGGACGTTGGCGCGCCAGGCGACGGGGTTGGACCAGGTGCCGTTGAGCATGCAGTACTGCTGGGTGCCGGTCATGGCGATGGTGCGGAAGCCGTAGGTGGCTTCGCCTGTGTAGCCTGCGGGTACTTCGTAGGGGCCGATGGTCTGGCCGACGCTCCAGGAGAGGGAGTAGGAGGCGTCGCCGCCTACGGTCTTGGCGATGGAGTAGGCGATGCCGGCGTTGATGCTGCCCTTATCGAGGTTCTGGGTGCCGCCCAGGTTGAAGGAGGCGGTTTCGGTCTTTGACCCGTTGACGCTCATGGTGACGGTCTGGGTCTTGGAGAGGTTCTGGGTGAGGTTGACGGGGGCTGAGGTGCTGTTGGTGGTTGAGATGGTACCGACGGGGGTGAAGTTGTCGGTGACCTTGTAGACCACGGTGCGGTAGTCTTCCCAGGCGTTGCAGACGGGGCGGGCGTTGAGGATGTTGGCCTTGAGGGAGTCGCTCTTGTGGTAGGTCTCCACGATGGGCAGGGTGGCGTTGAGGGCCGGGGTTTCGGGGTAGGTGTTGATGATGGTGCCGTTGCCCGCGCTGGCGCTTTCGGCGGCGGTGGCGGGTGCGGACGCCATGGAGAAGGCGAGTGCAGCTGCTGAGAGGGTTGCTGCTACTTTGGGTGCGAGCTTCATGGTTTGCTCCTAGGGTGAGGTGGTGTGTGGGTGGGCCGCTGGGGGGCTTACGAGTCATTCTAGGAGCGGGTTTTGGCGCACTTATATCGCAGGTTAGGACGCCCTTGCTTGGGGTGGGTGCGGGGTCTTGACTTTGATGGTGGGCGGGTTTATTTAGTGTTTGAAATATTGCTGGATTTTCTTCAAAGAAGGGTGGGTTTGTCCCTTAAAGTTGTGACGACTTTAAGGTTGTATAGACTTGACGTTTTCGGGGTAAAATTTTGTGGCCCACCTTACTTTCTCTGGTGTTTACCGCGTGTTTACCGAACCCTCGCATGACCCCGTTCGCTATCGGTGAAAGTTGTGGGGTGCTGAGCTACCGTTTCGCCCACTGAGCTGGCCACGGGCGTCCGCTTGCCCTCCACTAGACTTAGAAACAAGTACCCCAACCCCTCAAGGAAGCCATGCCCATCAACAACGCAGAAACCGTTACCATCCTGACCACCGGCGGCACCTTCGATAAGGTCTACTCCGTCGCCGGTGAACTCGAAATCGGTGAGCCCTCGGTGCCCGAACTGCTGAGCTTCGTGCTCACCGACACCGCTTTTGAGGTTCAAAGCGTGCTCAAGCTCGACAGCCTCGATATGGTTGATGCTGACCGCGCCGTGCTGACCGAGGCCCTCGACGCCGTGCAGAACGACCATGTCATCATCACCCACGGCACCGACACCATGCCCGAAACCGCCCGCTACCTCGAAGCCAACGCCACCCTCGGCAACAAGGTAGTTGTGCTCACCGGGGCCATGCAGCCGGCGTCTATGCGAAAGTCCGACGCCAGCTTCAACCTGGGTGCAGCCGTCGCCGCCCTCAACCTGCTCGAACCCGGCGTCTACATTTCGATGAGCGGCCGTATCTTCCCCGCTTCAGCCGTCAAAAAAGACCGGGCCCGCGGCATCTTCGAAATCGCGTAAACCCTGGTGAGCGGGGCTATTGGCCGGTAGGCTTAAAATAAGCATCGGCCACCCACTGACCAGGAGGACCCCGTGAGCCAGTACCCCGGCAACGACAACACCACCGGTAACTACCAGCCCCAGCAGCCCCCCACCTACCCCAACCAGGCCCAGCCCCCGGCCTACTCGGCAAGCCAGCCCGGTCACTATACCGAGCAGGGAGCCTACGCTGGCTACGCCCAGGCTTACGGCCAGGGCCTACCCGCCCACATGGATGCCCCCGAGCGCCCGCAGGCCCTCAAAACCGCCAGCCTCATCATGTACGTGATGATTGGTCTGGGTGTTCTGGGGTCTATTCTGGGCACTATCTTCTACCAGGAGATTCAGCAAGCAACGAGCAACAGCATCCTCTCCCTCTTCAGCGGGATGATGACCGAAGAAGACATCGCTGCGGCGGAGGCTGAGATAACTGCGAGCACAGATACAGGTTTCGCCACCGCCGGTCTCATTATGGGTCTGGTCTTTGGTCTTATCTGGTCTGCCCTGCTCGTCTTCTTCACCATCATGATGAACAAGGGTCATAACTGGGCCCGTATCGTTCTGACCGTCGTGGCGAGCATCCAGGCTCTGAACCTGCTCATGGGCGCGCTGACCCTGCTTCTGGTCTTCCACTGGACCATGCTGGTAGACCTGCTCGCTGGTGTGCTAGCTATCGTCTTTTTGGTCTTCGTCTGGAAGAACCCCGTCTCAACCTACATGCGTCAGATCAAGGCCTACCAGCAGTGGAAGCTGCAGCAGGCCTACCTGGGTGCTGACCGGGGCCAGCGCTAGTGCCCCTGCCCCAACAGCCAGACCCGGTGGCGGGCGGCGTCCTTTCGCCCGGGAGCCTGCGGGCCGAGGCTACCGAGCTCCTTGCCCGCCTGACCGGCAACCCGGCCGCCGCCTTCCACCCCGGCCAGTTTGAGGCTATTGAAGCCCTGGTGCAGCAGCGCCGCCGGGCCCTGGTGATTCAGCGAACCGGCTGGGGTAAGTCGGCGGTCTACTTCCTCTCTGCCCTGCTCCTGCGCAGGCGGGGGAGCGGACCCGCCCTCATCGTCTCACCCCTGCTGGCTCTTATGCGCGATCAGGTAGAGGCCGCTGCCCGCGCCGGGGTGCGGGCAGCTATGGTCAACTCGTCGAACGTGACCGAGTGGGACGCCGTGCGCGCCCAGCTCGCTGCCGGTGAACTCGATGTGCTGTTGGTGGGCCCTGAGCGGCTCAATAACCCCTCCTTCCGATCAGACTGGCTGCCCGAGCTGGTGCGCACCTGCGGCCTGCTGGTCATCGACGAGGCCCACTGCATCTCTGACTGGGGGCACGACTTCCGCCCCGACTACCGCCGTATCCGCGACCTGATTGCTGCCCTGCCCACCGGCGTCCCCGTGCTGGCTACCACCGCAACCGCTAACGAGCGGGTGGTGCAGGACGTCGCCGAGCAGCTCGGCACCCGGCAGCAGGGTAGCGCGGGCTCCGCTGACGACGTGTTTATTCTGCGGGGCCCGCTGTCCCGCGACTCGTTACGCCTGGGCGTCCTTACCCTACCTACCGCCAGCGACCGCCTGGGCTGGCTAGCCACCCACCTTGCCAGACTGCCGGGCTCTGGCATTGTCTACACCCTGACCGTCTCAGCGGCTGAAGATACCGCCACAGCCCTGCGAGCCGCCGGCTACGAGGTGCTGGCCTATACCGGTAAAACCGACCCCGACGAACGGCGCGAGGCCGAAAGCGCCCTGAAAGAAAACCGGGTCAAAGCCCTGGTAGCTACCAGCGCCCTGGGGATGGGCTTTGATAAGCCTGACCTGGGGTTTGTGGTGCACCTGGGTGCTCCCTCTAGCGCCGTGGCCTACTACCAGCAGGTGGGCCGAGCCGGTCGCGGCGCTATCAAGGCCGATGTGCTCCTGCTACCCGGCAGTGAAGATAGGGAAATCTGGGACTACTTCGCCACCGCCTCCATGCCGACCGAAGAAAACACCGGTGCCGTGCTGGCGGCGCTGACCGAGGCAACCGCTGCGGGCACAGAGCTGAGTGTGCCCGCCCTCGAAACCCGAGTCGATGTTAAGCGATCCTCTCTTGACCTGCTCCTTAAGGTCTTAGCGGTGGAAGGGGCTGTAGAACGCGGCACCCGCGGCTGGGTAGCGACCGGAGCCCCCTGGCACTACGACGCCCCCCGCTACGCCCGGGTGGGCCAGGCCCGTCAGCGCGAGCAGGAAGCCATGCTGGCCTACCAGCACACCGATACCTGCCGCATGGTCTTCCTCGCCCGCGAACTCGACGACATCACAGCCCGTCCCTGCGGCATCTGCGACGTGTGCGCCGGCCCCTGGTACCCTACCGGCTTCAACCTGGCCCTGACCGAGCAGGCAGGGGCGGCCCTGGCCCGCGTGGGCGTACTCATTGAGCCGCGCGGCATGTGGCCCACTGGCCTTGACCGCCTGGTTCCCCAGGCGGTACATGAAGTCACCGGCAAGCCCCTGCGCGGCAAGATCGCCGAGGCTGAACGCGCTAGTGAGGGCCGGGCACTAGCCCGCCTGACCGACCTGGGCTGGGGTAACCGCCTGCGCGAGATTTTTACCCCCGGCCCCGACGGGCAAGCTGCGGACGGCCCCGTCCCCGCCGACCTGGGCCGAGCCAGCCTGCAGGTGCTGGCTGAATGGGGCTGGGAAGAGCGCCCGGTTGCCGTCATTGGGCTACCCTCGCCGGTGCGTCCACAGCTGGCATCCTCGCTGGCCCGCGGCATCGCCGCAGCCGGACGCCTGGCCGACCTGGGCGACTTTGAACTGGCGGACGCTCCCGCCCACTTCGGTGGCAACAGCGTTTTCCGCTGTGCCGGGGTGCTGAACGCCTACCGCCTACCCCCGGCGGCGGCCGACTATCTAGCGACCAACCCGGGCCCGGTTCTCGTCGTCACCGATAGAATTGACTCTCGCTGGTCAACTACCGTCATCGCCCGTACCTTGCGGGCAGCCGGTGCGACCGCCGTCCTGCCCTACGCCCTGGCCCTCACCAACTAAGCACGCGCCGAAGGAACCATGCCCCGATTCGCCCTGCCCACGCGTCCGCGCAACCCGCAGCACGAAGCCCTCATGCGCCAGGCCATTGACCAGGCAAAGCTGGCCCTAGTCAGCGACGATGTGCCCATCGGGGCGGTGGTTGTGGACGCCGCCGGGCAGGTGATCGGGCGCGGCTACAACCGGCGCGAAGCCGATGCCGACCCTACCGCCCATGCTGAAGTGATTGCCATTCGGCAGGCTGCCGAACACCTGGAGAGCTGGCGGCTAGAGGGCTGCACCCTGGTTGTCACCCTCGAACCCTGCCTCATGTGCGCCGGGGCTATCCTGCTGGCCCGCCTGCCCACCGTGGTGATGGGGGCCTGGGAAGAAAAAACAGGAGCTGCCGGGAGCGTCTACGACGTGCTGCGCGACCGCAAAGTCAACCACTGGGTAGAGGTCTACCCCGGCGTGCTTGAGAGCGAATGCGCCGAGCTGCTGACTACTTTCTTTAGAAAACATCGGTAGAGAGAAAATAGCTCTTCACACGAGTGATAGAAACCTGCAACCCTGCCCCGCCATCATGTATCTTTGAAAAAGAAACATTATTTTTTCAAATACGGTAAGGGGAAGGTGTGACCACGCAACAGGTAGAAACGGTCGTCTATGCGCACCAAACACCGGTGGTTGAGGCGAGCACACGCCGCCCCGGACGCACAAATAAGACCCAGCTCAAACTCTTTGAAGCCGCCATGGACATCATGAGCGAAGGCGGCCCCACCGCGACTACCGTAGAAGATATTGCTGAACGCGCCGGAGTCTCAAAGGGCACGGTCTACTACAACTTTGGGTCGAAGAAGACCATGATCGACCAGCTCCTGCAGTACGGTGCCAAGCTGCTGCTGGCCGAGATGACCACGGTTGCCAGTAAGCATGACGACCCGCGAGAAGCCCTGCGGAGTGCCCTGCACGCCGCCATTATCTATCTGAGCGAGCACCCCGGCTTCGCTCGCCTGTGGGTCTCTGAACTCTGGCGGGCCGGTGCGGACTGGTCGCCCACCACCGACCTGATCCGTGCCGATATTATGCGCTTTATCCGCGAGCTCATTAGCCGTCTGGCTACCCGCTACACCGTGCGCACAGACCGCTCCATTGAGGGGGTTTCCCTCATTATCTTTGGTGCTGTCTTCATGCTCTCCATGGACGAAACCCGCCACGGTGCAGAACGCACCCCCGAAGAGGGGGCCGAACTCGCCATGCTCACTATCGACGGGTATATCCAGGGCTAGAACCCCGCCCGCAAGCCTCGTTGAGTTGAGTGACCGGGGTATCTAGGGTAAAATTTCCAGAGTTTGGTGACGTGTCCGAGCGGCCGAAGGTGCAACACTCGAAATGTTGTGTACGGTAACCCCGTACCGAGGGTTCAAATCCCTCCGTCACCGCCAACGATAAAAACCCGTTTCCCCTAGTGAGAGCTAGAGGGAGCGGGTTTTTTCATGCCTGAAAATGGTTACTTGAGGGTTATAGGCAGAAAAGTGTGTCCCACCCCGGGCGCGTCACCCACCACGACCACCCCAACCACGCCGCACCACCA
>NZ_JBPPWJ010000014.1:0-72484 GCF_053547255.1 Rothia sp. 11273D007AR
CTAGCTTGTGGGGTTGGTTGCCTTGTGTTGATTGGGTTGTGGGGGTGTTGGGGACACACTTTTCTGCCTATAACCCGTTACTTCTTAGGCTCTACCGTGGGGATAGATGAAGTAGCAACCTTCTCCATGAGGTCAGCATCGGCGTCACGAACCCGCTGATAGTTTTTCTGGGTGGTAAACGCCGCGGCAAGGAACGAGAGAACCGCGCACCCGATGAAAAAGTACATGGGCGAGGTTATATCGCCGGTGGCATTCACTAGGTAAGTTGCGATAAAGGGCGCGGAGCCACCGAAGACTGCAACGGGAATGTTGTAGCCCATGGAAATACCGGTGGCGCGAATGGACGTGGGAATCAGGTCGCTCATCACCGCGTAGGGGGTTGAAGAGTAGAGACCAAAGAGCACGCAAATCACCATAAAGGGCAGGAAGATTTCGGACGGCGTTGAGCCGGGGGCCGTGGTGAAGTACCAGTAGAGCGCGGGTATGGTGAGCGCAGAGGTTGCCATGAGGAACCAGCGCCGGCCGAAAACGTCGGTAATCAGGCCACCCAGGGGCATGAGGGAAGCTGCCGTTAGACCGCCGATGGTGATGAACCAGAAACGGGTGTTAGCTGAGAATCCTAGGTCCTTGACGAAGTAGGTGGAGGAGTAGGTCAAAATAAGGTAGAACATGCTTGCCAGCAGGGCAATGGAGCCTGCGACCAGGGTGATGTTGAGTTTCCACTGGAAGGTGGCGCGGATGGGGCGCTTCTCTTGATGGCCTGATTCTGAAATTGCCTCAAACTGGGCGGTGTCTTCCAGGCGGGAGCGGATGAAAGCTGCGATGAGGCCGAGCGGGCCGGCAATGATAAAGGGAATACGCCAGCCGTATTCCTGCATGGCAGCGTCGCCCAGGATTGAGGCAAGGCCGTTGGCTACGATGGAGCCCAAGATAAGGCCTGAGACTGCGATGGTCATGAGTAGCGATGTGGCTAGGCCACGACGTTCGGGGCCGCCGTATTCGGCAACGTAGGAGGTGACGGTACCGATTTCACCGCCCGCGGAGAGCCCCTGAAGGCAGCGAGCCAGAATAAGTAGAGCGGGGGCTACAAAACCGATGGCTTCGTAGGTGGGGAGCAGGCCAATCACGAAGGTGGAGCCCGACATAAGGAACATGACCAGGGCCATGGTATTTTTGCGTCCGATGCGGTCACCGAGCGGGCCGAAGACGAAGCCACCGAGGGGCCTCATAAAGAAAGAAAGTGCAAAGGTGGCGAAGGATGCGAGCAGGGCTACTGCCGGTGTGTTAGCTGAGAAGAAGGCAGCACCTACATAAATGGCAACGAAGCCGTAGACACCGTAGTCATACCATTCGATGAGGTGCCCAGCGACGGCTCCGATGAAGGCTTTGCGCTTTTGCTTAGTGGTGCGTACCGGCTGCATCACCTTTTCTGCTTTGAAGATAGCTTCTGTCATTTTGGTTCCCTTGGTGGTATTTGTGCGGACGCCCCCGGCAGGTAGGCGTTGCACTAACAGTAATAATGTGATTTACATCATGGCAATGTAGGTTTTTTCATTACATGTTGCTCTGGTGTGTAATTTTCTACAATGGTGATATGCGTGAGATACCTTACATTAGCTTGGATGTTTTACTGCGAACTCTGGTTGTGGAAAAGGATGCCCTGGTGGTGAGTGCTGTAAGAGCTGTTGTTGATGAGCTCTCGGAGTACCGGTCAGTACCACGTGAAGAGCTGGTTGATAGCGTGGCAGGGGTTTTTGATGCGGCGATAACGTGCCTAGAAAGTTCTGCTCCTGTAGATGAAGTCTTGGGTGGTGGGCATGAAGGGGTCTATGAAGTGGCTCCTCGCCGAAAGGTGCAGGGGGTTTCTCTGGCCTCTGTGTTGAGGGCGCACCGCCTTGCTCTATCTGCTACCCAGCGAAGATTTGTGCAGATGGCTGAGCGTTCTGGCTTGCCTTTTGAAAAACGCCTGGAGGCCATGGGGATTATGTGGGAGGTGGGTGAGTGGTTCATGGTTCAGGCGGCGCGCGACTATGAACCTGCCCTGTTGAGCGACACCGAGCGGAGAAAGGTTGAAAAACGCGACTTTCTAACTCGTCTTGTGCAGGGGGTTTTGGAGGCGGCGGACGAAGAGCGCCTGGCTAGTCGCCTGGGGCTGCCCGGGGAGCTGGAATATCAGGTAGTTCTGGGTTGGGAGGTCTCCCCGATTACATGGGCTGCTGAGGTTGAGAGTGCTTTTTCGGGTGCACTTGCCCCGGCTTTAGCCGATGCGGTTGAGGGGTGCCTGGTGGGGGTGCTTCCAGCCCTTGAGGGGGCGGACGCTGCTGCCTCCCGAGTGAGTAGCTGGCAGGAGCTTCGCGGTGGAGTTTTAGCTCTTGGACGTCCTGTTCATATGGGTAATCTGGCGGCATCGCTGGAAGAAGCGCGAATCGTCTTAGCTTCGTTAGAACCGGGCAGCGTAGGGTGCTTTGATGTGCGCAGTCGGGGCTGGCGCCTAGCGGTTGCCTGTACCCCCTGGCTGGGGGGTGTTGTAGAACAGGGGTTATTGGCGCCTCTGCGGGAGAATCGCGGCGGCGGTGAAGCCCTGCTGATGTATGTGTGGGCGTTTTTGGAGCATGGCCGTAGTTATCGTGATGCTGCCCAGGCTCTCTATATCCACGAGAATACTTTGCGGAATAAGGTCGCGAAATTTGAGCAGATCACCGGCCGTAGTCTGAACGAAATTGATACCTGTATCGAACTAATGTGGCTGCGGCACGATATGGCCCTAAAGGGCACTCTCAGTGTAGGTGATTCAGTCTAAATCACCTTATCAATAAGGTTATGTGGACTATTTTAAGTGAATATTAAGAGGTTTTATGTGAAGTGGAATAAGGGGGTGGTGGACGATAAAATAATACATAGTTATAAAACATTGCTGAAGATTCAGCAGTGGACAATATTCACCCACTACCTCTTGAGAGGCCTATCATGTCACGCCTTGCCGGGCTTGTATCGATTCTTGCCGCCATCGTCATGCTGATTGGAGGTGCCACCGTGTGGGTTACAGTTAGCAGCCAGCTCGCAGAAGAGCGCATTAGCGTACCTGCCGATTCTGAATTTATGGGCGGCGCCTTTGCCGGTAAGGATGTTAAAGGCCCCCTGACTGCTTACGCTCAGGCAGAAACCATTCGCCAGCATGCCACCGCAGGTGCTGAAGGTACCGTTTACGAAGGGAAAACCTATGCCGAGCTGGGTGCCATGGTGCGCGAAGCTCAAGAGACTGGCGATGAAGCACTGGCAGAAGAACTTCAGACCCGCCGCAACCTGGTGATGGACGCTTCTTTCTTGCGCGCTTCTCTCTTCACCTCGGTTGTTTCCTTTGGTGTATCAGCCCTGGTCATGGGACTGGGAGTTGTGCTTGGTTTTATCGGTGCCGCTCTGCTCAAAATTGCTCCGAAAAAGGTAGCTGTTACCGCCTAGTTCTCTGAGTAGCAGCAAGTCCCAGCCCCGTTTCTTCGCCTCTATGCGGTGAGTAGAAGCGGGGCTGTTGCCTAGATTACGAGGTGACGGTACTGGTAAGCTGACCATAGGATAAGGCCCGGTAGCGGGCCAATGGTTTTAGGAAGAAAGAGGACGCCGTGAGCACCCAGCCCCCGCTTACCCCCCAGTCGCAAGCACCCGCGGGCACGGACGTCCTTCTACCTCCTGTTCTGGACTACGAAACCCCGGGGGAGCCTGCCCAGTACCGGGTGCCAGGCACCCACCGCCGCCCCTACGGAGAAATAGCGCGGGATAAGCGAGGCCGTGGCTACTACCAGGCGGTCATGGCTCTATCGGTGGGCGTGGCGAGCTGGCTTGTAGTGCTCATGGCGGGCGTTTTTGCCCTGCTAGCTCTCATTCCTGCGGTGGCAGCTATCGTGCTGGGTATCAAAGCCTTACACGCTCGCAAGCGTAACCCGCGCACCCGCTTTCATGGGCAGACAGCCGGTATGGCCTGGGGCGGTATTGCCCTGGGCATTCTCTGCATCCCGGTGGCGGTCTTCTTCTACTTCATGGCGAGCTGGTTCCTGAACGGGGCCGAAACCGCAAACTGCGAAATCACCCACGCCGGGGACGAAGAGGCTATCACCCGCTGTATCGAGAGCAACACCAGCTACTAAAAATGAGTGGGAGCCTGCAGCGACTCTTATTCTTCCACTAAACATCGAGAGGGCCCATCGTAACCATAGGGCTGTGAGCTCCACCTCAATCACGTTATGATGGGGGAAAGCGCCCCCAGCATGCCCAGGAGCACCCCGTGACTGAATCAGAAGCACCCGCAGGCCGCTACGAGCAGGACGGCCAGGCCCCGCGTTTCACCCCGGCTGACCCAGCCCACCCCACAACCGACGAAATCCCCTTCATCTACCCGGCCCACTGGGAGGCGGACGTCGTTTTGCGCGACGGAGCCACCGCCAACCTGCGCCCCGTCGTCCCCACCGACCGGGCAGCCCTCGAAAAAATGTACGCGGGCCAGTCTGAACGCACTATCTACCTGCGTTTCTTCACCCACAAACCCACCCTGAGCGACAAAGAACTAACCCGGTTCACCACGGTGGATCACAATAACCGGGTCGCCTTCGTCATCATGCTGGGTGATGAAATGATCGGCATCGGCCGCTACGACCGCACCCACAACCCCACCGAGGCCGAAGTGGCCTTTATGATTTCCGATGCCCACCAGGGGCGCGGCATCGGGTCAATCCTGCTAGAACACCTCGCAGCAGCAGCTAACGAACGCGGTATCGACAGGTTCAGCGCCGAAGTCCTGCCCCAGAACCGCAAAATGCTCAACGTCTTTACCGACGCGGGCTACGAGATTTCCCGCGAATTTGAAGACGGTATGGTGATGGTCTACTTCAACATCGACCCCACCGACCGCTCCCGCGGCGTGATGGAAGCCCGCGAGCACCGTGCTGAAGCCAAATCTATCGCCGAGCTCCTTGCCCCCGACACCGTTGCCGTGATCGGTACAGCACCCCGCTGGGAAGCCAACGGTCACAAGGTTATTAAAACCCTGGTGGAAGGCGGATTCACCGGCACCCTCTACGGCGTTAACGAGGACCAGCTACCTGCCGGTGAGGTGCCCGTTTACCCCAGCATCGGTGAAGTGCCGGCCCGTGTAGATTTAGCTATTATCGCCGTCCCCATCGCCGAGGTAGCCGCAGCCGTAGAAGCCTGCGGCGAGGCGGGCGTCCGTGGCGTCCTCATCTATACCTCCGGCTACGCGGACGACGGGGCCCGCGGCCGCGCCCGCCAAAAAGCCCTGGTGAAATCAGCACGTAGTCACGGTATGCGCGTGATCGGCCCTGCCTCCTTTGGCCTGCTGAACAATAACCCGGGCGTCCGCCTTGACGCCACCATCAGCGCCCAGGATCCCAAGCCCGGCGCCCTGGGTCTTTTTAGCCAGTCCTCAGCTATTGGCGCCATGTTCTCTAACACCGCCGTCAAGCGCAATATCGGTGTATCGTCCCTGGTTTCAGCGGGCAACCGCGCCGATGTGTCGGGTAACGACATCATGCAGTACTGGGAAGACGACGAAGCAACCCGCGTCTGCGCCCTCTACCTTGAATCTATCGGCAACCCCCGAAAGTTCTCCCGTATCGCCCGCAGGCTTTCCCGCGTCAAGCCCGTGCTCGTGGCCAAGAACGCTGTGACCGGCCAGCAGCTCCCTCCCGGGCATTCGGGGCGAACCTCCATCGCCCCCACCGAAGCCCTGGACGCCATGTTCAAGCAGGCCGGAGTTATCAGCGCCGAAACCTTCGACCAGGTGCTCGACGTTGCCCAGGTGCTGGTCTCCCAGCCCCTTCCCGCTGGGCGGCGTGTGGCTATCCTCTCCAACGCCTCAGCCCTGGGGCAGATTATCGCCGACAAGTCCGAGGCCCTGAACATCGATGTGCGGGTGACCGAGTCCATGCTGAGGCTCACCGATGACGGTATCGACGGGCTAGAGGTGCTTGAAGACGTGGCAACCAGCGCCCTCGAAGCATCAGACATTGATGCGGCCATTGGCGTCTTCCTTACCGGCGACTCTATCGACCCCAAGGACGTTGCCCGCGTCCTTTACCGCGCAGGCAAGCGCACCGGAAAACCCGTGGTTGCTGCCTTCCCCGGCACGCTCAGCTTTGATGCCGCCCTTCGCGGAATCTGGGAAGACCCGGATGAGCGGACGCCCGCCCCGGCAGAGAACGACACGGAGGGGGAGAGCGCCCCCGTCCTGCAAGAAGGGCTGCCCTGCTTTGAGTCCCCGGGGGCTTCTATACTGGCTTTGGCAAGCGTCATGGACTATGTGGAGTGGCGGGAGAAAGAAACCGGGGTACTGGCTACTCCCGAGAATGTCAGCCCCAAGGCTGCGGCCGCTGATATCGCCCAGCACCTGACCCAGGTGAGCGGTGAGAACCTGCTCGATGTATCGGCCTCTGCCACCGAAGAACTTCTTGCCCACTACGGCATTAGCCTGCTACCCGAATATGGCTTTGACACCGCAGAAGAAGCCGTTGAGGCCGCTGCCCGGGCGGGCGGCTACCCGGTTGTTTTGAAAACCACAGACGACTTCCTGCGCCACCGCATAGACCTGGGCGGTGTGCGCCTGGGCATCGAAAGCGATGCCGAACTCATCAGCGAAATAGCCCAAATGCACCGCGTGCTCGAACCCTACGGCAGGTTCGACCTCACCGTGCAGAAACAGGCCCCGGCCGGTCAAACAGCGGTACTCACCGGTATCGAAGACCCCCTGATCGGTCCCGTGGTCTCTTTCGGTATGGCCGGGGATGCCACCAGTCTGCTGGAAGACTGGGCCCACCGCATCCCGCCGCTAACCGAACGGGATGTCTACAAGATGGTGCGCTCGCCCAAGGCAGCAGCCAAGCTCTTTGCCGACGGCGACCTGCCCCAGGTGCGGGTTGACCTGCTCGAAGATCTCTGCGCCCGGGTAGCCCTGATGAAAGACAACCACCCCGAGATCGCCTACCTTGAACTCAACCCCGTTCTGCTCTCACAAGAGACCCTCACCGTGGTGGGTGCCAAGATACGCCTGGGCAACCCCCAGCAGCGCACCGATTCTGCCCGCCGAACCATGAGCAGCTAAGTGTAACCTAGTCATGACCTAAGATGGAGGGTAGACCTACCGACCATATCTACCCTAGAAAGAGACGAGACGATGAACCTCAGCGCAGCCGAAGCCCTTACAAGGGATATTCAGCAGGCAGGCTTTTACCCCGAGCTCGTCCTCGATACGGTCGATGAAGCCCTGGCGGGGCTGGTACCTACCTCGCACCTGGTTCAGGTAGAGACCCACTTTGACCAGAACGAGGTGCACCGCCACATTACGGTGCTGGTGCTGGCCGGTCAGATGCTCCTGGTCGCCCACCTGGATGACCAGAACCTCGACGAAAGCGGCCAGCAGGTGCTCGCCCACGTGTCGGTTGAGACCCTGCACGTGAGCCGTATTCGAACCCTGACTATCAGTTACACCTACCCGCAGCCCCAACACTACCGGGCCGGTAGCCCCGTTTCAGAGGTCTCGATGCTGATTGCCTGGACGGGCTCCCAGCGCCTTGACGTACAACCGGCAGACTGCCCCGACCCCGCTTGCGACGCCGACCACGGCTACACCGGTATGGGCCCGAGGGAAGACATGCTCCTGCGCGTGAGCGCCCCTGCCGACGGGGAAGAGGCTACCACCCAGGCTAGGAGCTTCGCCCGCGCACTGCGCTCTGCCCACATGGCAGCAATGAACCAGGTAGCCACCCCGGCAGGCGGCTTAGCTCAGGCAGGGGCCTAACATGAGCGTCCTGACCGACTACTGCGGTAACGCCCTACCCACCGAACCCGGCTATGGCGGCAACAATCTAGCCGATCTCTTCGAATCCTGCGGCACCCTGGTCGCCCAGGGGTCTATCACCCCCGACCCGCACCCCCTGCACGGGGCAGGGCGTCACGACCTGCTCGGCCTGGCAGACCGCCTGCGCGCCGCCGGGGTTGACCCTACCCGCTACCGTAGCGTTTGTCTGGTCATGGTCGATGGTCTGGGGCAGAGCCTACTGAGTACCTATGGCTCCTACGCCCCCTTCCTGAAGAAGGCCACCCAGCTTGGCCCGATTCACTCGGCCGTCCCCTCAACCACGGTAGCTTCACTCAGCAGCCTGGGAACAGCGACCCCGCCGGGCTACCACGGCATGGCGGGGTACGAGGTGAAAAATCCGGCTACCGGGGCCGTCATGAACCAGCTCTCGGGCTGGGACAAAGCCGTCGACCCCCACCAGTGGCAGCCCCACCCCACGGTCTTTGAGCGCTACCAGAACCACCTGGATGTAGCGACAGTATCGCTGAGCAAGTATGCGGGCACCGGCCTGAGCGAGGCTGGCCTGCGGGGCGGACGCTTCGTGCACGCAGCCGGGTATGCTGCCCGCACCACCCTGGCCGCTAGCCTGCTAAATTCCCGTAAGCCGTCCCTGGTCTACCTCTACTGGGGGGAAATCGATCAGGCCGGGCATAAGTTTGGTACCCGGTCCGACCAGTGGCTAGAGCAGCTTGAAGAGCTCAACCTCGCGCTGAAATCGCTGGCCCGCAGGCTGCCCCCGCACGTGCTACTGCTGGTGACGGCAGACCACGGCATGGTCGATATCGCCCCTGAGAACCGCATCGACTACTCGGGCGATACGGCTCTGCTGGATAACATTGAGCTGACGGCGGGCGAACCCCGCATGGTGCAGCTCTACTTGAAAGACCCCAGCGCTTCTGCCCGCCAGGATGCCCTGGGCCGGTGGGCTGAGGCTTGGGGAGAACAGGCCTGGGTCTTTGACTCAGAAGAACTCTTTGAAGCCGGCTATTTTGGCCAGCCGATAACCGACGAGGCCCGCAGCCGTATCGGCGATATGATCGTGGCTGCCCGCGAACCTATCGCCCTCTACGACATGCGGCACTACAAGCCCCACGCCCTGCAGATGGTGGGCCAGCACGGGTCTCTCACACTTGAGGAAACTCAGGTGCCCCTGCTGATGCTACCCACCGGCTAGAACCGGTGCGGACGTTTTCCCCACCGCGTGGGGCTAGGAGCCAGTGGCTGCCGCTGCGGTAGGAGCCACGGCGTTTCCCTCATCTGCGGGAGTTAAGGGGACACTCGCTGCGCTACCTTCGTCCGTAGCTGAAGTTTCGACGGAGCGATCAGGTTCGTCAGCAGGAGTAGCGTCACCGGGAGCTACAACTTCACCCGGGTCATTAGCTATCTGGGTTGGCTCAAGAACTAGGGTTTCCTCTGCCACCGGAGTCTCATCTTCGGTACTGTCGAGAGTTGGTTCCAGCGCTGAAGGCTCGGGGATCTGCTCAACTGCAGGAACTTCTTCAGTCGGCGCATATAGAACGCTACCGGGAGCTACCGGCTCTTCGGTGCCGCCGTCTTGTTCTGTGACAGTCGGTGCCTTGGTGTTAAAACTAGGAACGGGTGCCGCCGTTGAACTTTCTGCAGCCGCTGAGCTGGTCTCTGCTACCGTGGGTGCCGGGGTCGCCTCTACCGTGGTTTGTTGAGAGCTTTCGTCGTTGAGGGGTAGTAAGAAAGCGGCGACTAGGGCGATAGCGGCTGCCGTGAGCACCGCGGAACCTACAAAAAAGACCTTTGACCCGGTCTTGCGTTCTTCCTGCTCATCTTCCGCATGACGGGGGTTCAGCTGATCACGTTCAGCTGCTGCGGCCGCCGCTGCGGCAAGAGCCGCCTGCCTGCGGGCCTCTTCTGCCCGTTCAGCTTCTTTAGCTGCGGCCTTTTCGGCAGCCCTGTCTGCCCGTCGTTCTTCTCGGGTGAGTTTCTCAACGACGTCGCCGTTGCGCATGAGGCCAAAGGCCAGAGAGTCGTCGTCCGTATCCACAACAGTACGGGTGCTCCCGCTATCTTCAGTCACGTACTCGTAACCGTTAGCTAGCGGCATAGCTTCGGTTGCATCATCGGTAGCGCCCTCGGCAGCGGGGGAAGGGAAAGCTTCTGTGGCGTCGTCGGCGGTGGTGGGCTTCTGGTCTTTAGAATGTGGTGACTGGTGGGAACGGGGCGTGGTCACGGTTTCCTTATCAAGTATTTATAAGCCCTTTACCCGTCTGCGAAAGGGGCGCGACATGGGCTGGTGCGGTGAAAATAAGAGAGATTACTGTATCTAGTGTACGCGCTGAAAGCTTGCCGGTGCTGTGGTGCCTCTAACGAAAATGCTGGCGGTGCGGGGCAACCCCCTTCCGCTTCTCGTCAGACGGTAAGGCCCCGCGTTCTGCCTAGACAGGCGGACGCGGGGCCATAACCTACACCGGATAACGGTGGCTCTATCGGCGCTGGTTGCCGAAGATGATGTCATCCCAGCTCGGTACGCTCGTGCGCTTGGCCCGGCTCGACTTGGGCTGCTGGGTCTTAGGCTCTTCGACCTGCTCGGCCTGAGCCTCAGGGGCATCTTCTGCAGTCTCGGCGAGGGGGGCCTCAGCCTCCTGAGTGTCGTCTTCACTCTTAGACTCCACAGCGACGGGCGAGCCATCGGTGCCCTGGCTCTGCTCATCAGGCAGGGCGCCCTGAGCACTTGAAGTCTCGGCGGGCAGGGGAGCTTCCTCAAGAGCTGCCGGAGACTCAGCGCTATTCTCGGTAGCCTCATCAGGCGCCTGCTGCCCTACGGTATTTTCACTAGCGGTATTTTCGCTAGCGGCAGTCTGATGCTGGGCTGTTTCGTCGACTACCGACGCAGCAGGTTCTTCGGCTTCAGGGGCAGGTTCGGCCTGCACCTCGGCCGCAGGGGCAGGGCGGGAGCTGCGGCGGGCACGTTCGAGCAGGTCGGCTAGTTTGCGCTCGCTGGCGGGGTCAAAGGAGCGGACGCCGCGGCGAGCGGTGAGCTCGTCGAGCAGCTCGTTCTGTTCCTTCTGCTCGGGAACGCTCACGCGGGTCAAACGGGGTTCAGCGACCTGGACACCAACGGGGGCGGGGGCTGCCTGTTCAGAGGCTTCCTCCGCAGAGTCCTCCTGAGGAGCTGCAGCCTGTTTAGTCGGGCCCGGAATGGGAGCATCGTGGGAGTGATCGCGGCCCATGAGGAAGTAGGCAGCTTCATTGGAAGCGTAGATGCTCTGGTTGGCAGGGTTGAAGTTCCACCGGGCGGGGAACATGACGCCGCGCGGTAGGTTGGCCTGGGCGTCCTCGCCTAGCTCTACATCGACAGACACGGTCCACTGGCCTGACTCCTGCTGCCAGGTGCTCCATTCCATGGGGGCTTGGGCGAAGTCGAAGCGTTCAGATACGGCTTCGATGTGCTGGTTGAGGCTTTGTGCTGCTCCACCCTGGCCGGGGGCGGGGGAGATGACCACGGTGCGGGCTGTCTGGATGATGTTGGCGCGTTCAGCGACGATGGGCCACTCGTAGCGGCGCACGCGCTCCGGCTCCCAACCTGACTCTGCGGCAATCTCTTCAACCGTTGCGCCCTGTCGGAAACGGGTCTGGATGTCGCGGGGGCCAAAGGTGCCGCTAGCGCTGCCCCCGCGCAGGGGGCTGATGCGGCGGGCGCGGGCAATGCTCTGCCGTAGGTTCTGGTCGATGGGCAAGAGGTAGGTTGTGCCGTCAGATGATTCGAGAACGAGGTTTTCACCGTCGTCGTGGATGCCAGCAAGTCGCAGTTCTCGCACTGCTCGGTCTCCTTAGATGGGGCCGGGCACCGCCTCAGCAGAGAGGGGTGCTCACTTCAATCTTTACACTTACTTGAAAGACTACCGGCTCAAGCTGTGCTTGAAAGCTAAAGTAGCTGGGGGTGGGAGAGAAGTTTTGGAAAAACCCGGTTTTTCAAGGATTTTTCGCTCAAGTTCAGCAAGAGCTTGAAATATTTTTCTGGTTCCTAACCAGCCCTATCCAAGTCATTGTGACTCGCTGAGAGAGAACATGAAGTTTCCACTTGCATTATCGGGGGCAATGGTGAACAATTCTACCCGTCACCTCAACACAGTCGTAGACCCTGACGAGCGCAGAGTTGGTCGACACCAAGACCGAGGTGCAGGTACCCCAGACCAGACAGAGGGGGTATCTACCCTTCGCACACTTAATACGGAGAAAACCATGGCAACCGATTACGATGCACCTCGCAAGCAGGATGAAGAGAGCAAGGACCAGTCCTTTGAGGAGCTGCGTTCACGCCCCTCAGAAATGCAGTCAGGTGCAGTGGATGAGGACGAAAACGCAGCGGCCGAAAGTTTTGAGCTGCCCGGTGCTGACCTCTCCAATGAAGAGCTGAACGTTGTGGTGCTCCCTGCACAGGACGACGAGTTCACCTGTGCTTCTTGCTTCCTAGTGCGTCATCGTTCCCAGATTGCCCGCGAAGAGGGCGATCTCAAGTTCTGCATCGAGTGCGAGAGCTAAGACTAAGAAACTTCAAAAGTAAGAGGGCGGGCCCGCGTTGCACAACGCGGGCCCGCCCTCGTATCGCCTAGAGACTTAGGTCTGCCAGGTGCTAACAGTCTTTGGGCGTCTTAGTCTTCTTCGGGCAGCCCCTCATTCAGGATGGCGGCAATTTTTTCGGGGTGGCGGGAGGACGCAATCCAGTAGGGGGTGGGGTCTGCCGGGTCAGTGATCTGAACACGAATGACTGAGGTAATCCACCCGCGGAAACACATGTAGGCGCGGCCATCGAGGGCCGGGCCGGTAGCGAGGCGGGCATCTTCACCTCGGAAGGCGTAGGCTCGACCAACATAGTCACGTTCGATACGGGCCCTACCGAAGCGTACGGTGGTCTCGGTAATTTCGATGGTGGGGGAGCTGCCGTAGAGTATTCCGCCGACCAGAAGGAACATCACGATACCGGCAATAATGCCAGCGGTGATATTAATCGGTGCGCCGACCAGGAAGGAGGCTAGGCCAACACCCAGGCAGCCTATCCACAGGCCGATTCCGGGGGCCAGACGTTCACGGTACAGCACGGTGGGGGCGGTAGCAGGCATAGCTTCCTTCGACGAGGGACAAACTGTGAAGTATGAGCCGGGGCAAACCCGGCGCACAGGTTCTAGTCTAAGGGGTTTTGGCGCCCGATGTGGGCGGCACCGGAGAGCTTAAGCCGGTACAGTAAAGAGGTGATGAACCAGCTTAAGATTGATATCAAGATGCTCGATGAGGGAATTGAGCCCCCCGCCTACGCCCAGCCCGGGGATGCCGGTGCTGATTTGCGCTCTCGCGTGGACCTCACCCTGCAACCGGGTGAGCGGGCCTTAGTGCCGACCGGCGTAGCCATCGCCTTGCCTGATGGGTATGTGGGTCTGGTACACCCCCGTTCGGGTCTGGCAGCTAAGCACGGCATTACGATTGTGAACGCACCGGGCACCGTTGATTCCGGGTATCGGGGTGAGCTTATGGTCTGCCTGCTCAACACCGACCGGGAGCAGGCTTTTGAGATTCAGCGCGGTGACCGCATTGCCCAGCTGGTTATTCAGCGGTTTGAGTCGGCTACTTTTAATGTGGTGCAGAGTTTGAGCGAAACTGAGCGTGGAACTGCCGGGTTCGGTTCAACGGGCGTACAGTAAGAGCAGTAGATAGGCGAGGGCCGAAGGAGGCACTATGTTTGGTTTTGGTAAGAAAAAGAATGGCGCGGACGCCGCGACTGAGCGTGAGCAGGGTGTGGCAGCTGCCGCTGTAGAGAGCGACGAGAAGGAAATCGCCGCTGAAGAGGCGCCTGCTGAGGCTGCCCAGGGCGGCACCCAGCAGCCTGCCGCGCAGCAGGAGCCTGCGGCGTCCTTCGTGGAATTTACCCGTGATAACGGCCCCTTTGACATTACCGAGCAGCGCACCGGCTCTAGCTACATCGACCTGGGCGGCCTGCTGGTCAAGAGCAACCCCGGGCTGAACCTGCGCCTTGAGGCGGATCAGAAGACCCAGCAGGTTATCGCGGTGACCCTGCAGCTGGGCGAAGGCACCCTGCAGGTGCAGGCTTTTGCGGCTCCTAAGAGTCGCGGTATCTGGGATGAAATTCGTAAGGAACTGTCTGAGAGCGTGCGCCGCCAGGGTGGCCAGGTTGATATCAACGACGGCCCCTTCGGGCGTCAGCTGATCTCCCGCGTACCCGCTGAACTTCCCGACGGACGCAAGGGCTTCCGGATTGCCCGTTTCGTGGGCGTGGACGGCCCCCGCTGGTTCGTCCGCGGTGTCTTCTCGGGCAAGGCTGTGCTACCCGGTGAGAGCGCTACCGCTCTTGAAGAGGTCTTCCGCACCATCGTGGTCAACCGTGGCTCTGACCCCATGCCCCCGCGCGACCTGCTGCCCATGCGCGTACCCCAGAACATTCAGGACGCCGCAGCCGCCCAGGCCGCTGCCGCAGCGGCTGCCCAGGCTGAGAAGAAGCCCACCGTTGAGGTGCCCCGCCGCGGCCCCGAAATCACTGAAATCGGCTAGTGCCCATGCCTGAGACTGAGTCTCCCTTTACCCAGCAGCGGGCTGCCGGGCCGGTGACCCGCCTGGAAGAGTACCCCGAGCGGTTTCGCGCCAGGGCCGCCGGGCGGGTGACCCGTGTGCACATGTCGCATGTGGGGGCTAACCCCCGGTTCGAGGTGACCCTGCTGGTCGATAAGTCTAAGCCCCTGCCTCCGGCGAAGACCCACCCCATGACGGGTATGCCCATTGCAGAGACCGGTGAAGATCTTGATGACACCACTGATGTGAGCACCACCGAAGACACCTCAACCGGCCAGATTTCTGTGCTGGATGAGGAGACCGGCTTCACCACCCGGTTTAGTGTCAACCGGGCGGCTCCCCGGGTGCTCTACCCGGAGTTCCCGCCGCTGAGCCCAGGTACGGTGCTGACCCTGATTTGGCAGGGCCAGCGTCAGGTGCCGGGAATAGAGGCAGGCGGCTATCTTCGGGTCTCGGGCATGCTGAGCACCCGCGAGAAGCCCCTCATGTACAACCCGCGCTACGAGATTGTTCCGGCCCTCTAGTAGCAGGCACAAGGACGCCGGCCCCACCTTCTTCGCCGAAGGTGGGGCCGGCGTCCTTTTTACTGATAAGCACGAAGAGGGCTAGCTGAAGAGGGCGCGGATGTCGTCCTCACCGGTGGGGGTGGTGATGAAGAAGAGCTCGTCGCCGCCCTCAATCACGTCGTCGCCGCTGGGGGTAATCGGTACCCCGTCACGCAGGATAGCGGTAAGGGTGGTCTCGTAGGGCCACTGAACGTTATCGACGGTATGACCAATAATCGGGTGGTCGGTGGGTACGGTGTACTCGACCAGGGTAGCGCTGCCGGTCTTGAGGGTCAGCAGGCGCACGACGTCGCCCACCTCAACGGCCTCTTCCACCAGTGCGGTCATGAGGCGCGGGGTAGAAACCGCAACGTCCACGCCCCAGGAGTCGTCGAAGAGCCACTCGTTTTTGGGGTTGTTCACGCGGGCCACGGTGCGGGGCACCCCGAACTCGCTGCGGGCCAGCAGCGATACCACCAGGTTGGTTTTATCGTCGCCTGAGGCTGCCACGATGACGTCCGCGTTCTCGGGCTTGGCCTGGCGCAGGACGGATAGCTCGCAGGCGTCCCCAATCACCCAGTGGGCGTGCTGAATGTCGCTGCGGGAAATCGCCTCGGGCTTGATATCGATAATGGTGACCGTGTGGCCGTGGGAGAGTAGTTCGCGGGCGCTTGATGAGCCCACCGAGCCAGCGCCGATAACGATTACTTCCATTCCAGATCCCCCTCAGCGTTGCGTGCCGGGGGAGCACTCAGCACCCTGGCAATGTCGTTGATGTCTTCGGTGCGCATCATGGCGTGCACCGTATCGCCCTGCTGGTAGGAGGTTTCCTTGGTGGGGAGCATACCCTCCCCAAACCGGGTCAGGTAGGCCACGCGCACACCGGCAGCCTGCTCAATCTCGGTCAGGGCGTGCCCAGCCCAGTCCTCGTGCAGCTGCAGCTCACCGAGCATCAGGCGGCCCGAAGCCTCACGGAAATCACCGGCCATAGCCTGCTCCGGCAAAATGCGGCGCAGCACCTGGTCGGTCGACCAGCGCACCGCAGCCACCGTGGGAATACCCAGACGCTGGTAGAACTCAGCCCGGTTGGGGTCGTAGATACGGGCCACCACGTGCTGCACCCCAAAGGTCTCACGGGCTACACGAGAGGCAATAATGTTGGAGTTATCGCCAGAAGACACCGCGGCAAAAGCGTAGGCGTGCTCAATACCGGCCCGCTTGAGGGTCTCGCGGTCAAAGCCCACACCGGTCACCTTCTTACCCGCAAAATCCTTGCGCAACCTGCGGAAAGACCGGTCATCCTGATCGATTACAGCAACCGAATGACCTGCATCTTCTAGGGTATGGGCCAGCATAACGCCCACACGACCAGCACCCATAATCACAAAATGGGGCACTTAGCACCTCACGAAACCACGACGGAAACAAACATAAACCCCGCACAGCAGGGTTGCCTCTAGTCTACGCCCGGCGGCCCCACCACCCAACCGGCGCGCCATAGCCGCGCGGGGGCGTCCTGACCCACGAGCAAAATGTGCTGTGTATAGCTGTGTTTTCCCCGCTCTACCGACTACGGTTAGAGCCTGTGAGAAATATTAGGAGCGCGGCCACCCGCCTGATTTTTGGTGCCCCCGTCACCAGCAGGCACGCCAAGAAGGGCAACCTGCCCAAACGCCGTGCCCTACCCCTCTTCGGGGCGGACGGGTTCTCGTCGGTTGCCTATGCCCCCGACGAAATTCTGCTGACCCTGCTCCTGGCCGGCCACGGGGCCCTAGCCTACTCGCCCCTGGTGGGGTTGGGCATTGCCCTGATTTTGCTGGTCGTGGTGGGTGCCTACCGCTATAACATCCAGCATGTGGGGGAGCATGGCGACTTCGCCCTGGTGCACCAGCACCTGGGGATAACTGCCGCTATCGTGCTGGGCGCTGCCCTGATGGTTGACTTTATGCTCACGGTTGCGGTGTCCCTGTCTTCTGCTGCCCAGTACCTTGAGTCGATTACCCCGGTACTGCTGGGGCATCAGCGGCTGATTGCCTGCTCCCTTATTGCTCTGGTGACCTTTATCTGCCTGCGCGGCCTCAAGGTGATGCTGCGGGTGTCGCACCTTCCCTCTTATGTCTTTTTGGTTCTGCTTGCGGTAACCGTGGCCTGCGGTCTCATTGCGGACGCCACCGGGCAGCTCGGGCGCGCGGTATCGGCTGAGTATACGGTGGTGGTACCTGACGGTGCTGCCGAGGTGCTGACCACCCAGCTCGGTGTTGGCCTGCTGTTGGTGAGGGCTTTTGCCTCTGGTTCTGTAGCGCTGACCGGGGTAAACACCGTCAGTAACGCCGTGAAGGCCTTTGCGCCGCCGCGTCAGCGCAACGCGGCCACCAGTCTGATGGTGATTGGCGGTCTGTCTGCCCTCTCCCTGCTGGGGGTGCTCTACCTGGCCCGGCAAACCGGGGTGGTCAGCGTCCTTGACCCGGCTCAGGGGCTGCTGATCAACAGGCAGCCCGCGGGCGAAGACTTCCACCAGGTACCCGCTCTACTTCAAATCACCGACGCTATCTTCGGCATCCCCCTGGCCAGCGTCCTGCTGGGCGCAGCCACCATTGGCGTGCTCATCGTGGCGGCCATGACGGCCTTCACCGGCTTCCCCATGCTAGCGACCACCATCGCCGCGAAACAGTACCTGCCGGTGCACCTCTCAGCGCGCAGCTCCACCGCGCTCTACGCCAACGGTGTGCTGGCCCTGGGGTTCAGCTCTATGCTGCTGGTCGCTATCGTCGGCCCCAACGTGCACGCCCTGGTGCAGATGTACATCGTAGGTGTCTTTACCGCCATGACCCTCACCCAGTACGCGGTGCTCCGCAACCGCTGGCGGGCCCAGCGCATCACCCTCGACACCAAAAAACGCCGCACTCTCTGGCGCGATATCGGTATCAGCGCCATCGGTACCGGCGCCTCGGTCACGGTGCTCGTCGTTATCATCCTTACCAAGTTCACCCACGGTGCCTGGTTCACCGTACTCCTCATACTTCTTCTGACCTGGCTCATGATAAAAACCAACACACACTACAGCGCCATCGACCGGCAGCTGGCTCTCTCAGCCGATCCCGACCAACTGGCCGCAGACCGGGCCCTGCCCTCCCGCGTCCACGCCCTCATCTATGTTGAGCGGGTGCGCAAACCTGTGCTCCGGGCCCTGGCCTACGCGCGAGCTTCCCGCCCTTCCTCTATCGAAGCTCTGGTGGTGAATGTCGATGAAGCCCGCACCCGCGAAAACATCGACACCTGGGAAACCCTCGAACTGCCCGTCGACCTGACCGTACTGGACTCGCCCTACCGCAACCCCGCCGCCAGCGTGCTCGAATACGTGCAACAGATGCGCCAAAAATCCCCCCGCGACGTACTTGTGGTCTACCTACCCGAATACGTGGTCTCCTACTGGTGGCAGGGCATCTTCCACCGCCGCACCGTGCACAAACTCAAAGCCCGCCTGCGCCACGAACCGGGCGTCGTTGTAGCCTCCGTGCCCTGGCAAATCGAACGATAAACTAAAACCCACCGAGCCACCCTCAAAGCGAGAAACACATGTCTACCACCCCCACCACACCCGAACCCGCTATCGGTGACCTCCTAGAACTCACCCCCGAGCGTCCGGCCCACGGCGGCGCCCTCGTCGCTAGAGCGGGTGACCGCGTCATCTTCGTCCGCCACGGAGTCGTGGGGGAGACCGCCACCGCCCGCATCACCGGTCGCGGCCCCAAAGGCCGCTTCTTCTTCGCAGACGTCGTCTCCGTAGAGACCCCCGCACCAGAGCGCCGCCCCCACCCCTGGGCACCGGCGGACGCGCTCGCATCCGCTCACCCCCTCGGCGGCATGGAATACGGCCACTTGGACCTAGCGACCCAGCGGGCCTACAAGCAGCAGATTGTGAAGGAACAGCTGGTGCGCCTGGGTGGGGTACCTGAACATCACCCGCTGCTGGCTTCACTGCCCGTTCACGCCCTGCCCGGTGATGACCGGGGGCTGCACTGGCGCACCCGAGTACATTTTGCGGTGGAGCGCGAGAGCCAGCAGATTGCCATGTTCCCGCACTCTAGCTCGGTGCCTGTGCCTGTCACGGGTTTTCCCCTGGCCGATGAGCGCATCGAGGCCCTAGATCTGCACCGGCTCAAACTAGCCGGTATTACCCGGGTTGATGTGGCGGTTTCCGCCACCGATATGGTGGCCGTGGTCTTTACCGTATCTGCCCGCACCACGCCTGCCGAGGTTGCCGCGGATATTGAGGCCCAGACCCGCGCCCTCTGGGGGCCGCTGGAAGAACGCATGATCACCCTGGTCTTTGCCCCCGAGAAAAAGGGCGGCCGCCGCCGCGGCACCAAACCCGCCGACATCATCGCCGGGGCCGCCACCCCCAACCTGCTGGAGTCAGCCACCGTCTACGCCCAGGACTTCTACTGGAACGTGGGCGCCACCGGCTTCTGGCAGATTCACCGGGCTGCTCCCGAGGTGCTGGGTAACGCCGTGCTTGAGGCCGCCCGCCTGAAAAAGGGGATGACGGTCTACGACCTCTACGCAGGTGCTGGCTTCTTCACCGCCCTGGCCGCTGACGCGGTGGGGGACAGGGGCACGGTGCTGTCGGTTGAGGGGTCCCCTGTGACCAGCAGCAACGCGTCCGAGAACTTTGGCGACGAAGGCCCATCACGTACCCACAGGTCTGAACGGACGCGCGTGCGCGTCGAACGCGGAGACGTGGGGCAGGTGCTTGAGCAGGTTTCTACAGAAGTCTCTGCTGGGCGCTTTGCCGCCCCGGATGTCGTCATTTGCGACCCTTCGCGTGAGGGTGCTGGCCGGGCAGTGATGGAACAGGTTTCTGCCCTGGCCCCCCAGCGGATTATCTATGTGGCCTGCGACCCGGCTGCCCTGGGCCGCGATACCGGCTACCTGCGGGCAGCAGGCTGGCGGCTGGAGTCGGTTGAAGCGTTTGATATGTACCCCAACACCCACCACGTCGAAGCGGTGGCAGTCTTTAGCCGGTACGGGGCCTAGGCAATATGCTGCGAAAGTAGCAGAATCTCTGAGGCTTATTCAGAAGAGGTTACGCAGGCTCACGCTCGCTGCCGACCCTCTCGCTGGTTCGCTAGCGCTCACAAGCGATTCACGCCAGCCCCGAGCCAGCAGCTTCGCTGTGAGCCTGCTTCACCTAATCCTTATGAATAAGCCTTCTAGATGGTTCCGTCTGAGTCTTCTTGCAGAGTTATTCCTCGTCGTAGGGCTCCCTCAATAAAGAACAGGGTGGCAATAAAGAGAACTGTTATTAGACCCTGGTCGGACATAAAAGTTGGTTCCCACTCAAGTTTGCTAAGCCCAGCAGATTTTTCTATTCCGCGGGCGGTTAAAACGGTGAGTAGGGAGTACCCAATCATTCCGACCAGCAATACAATGGGGGCGACCCGAAGGCGGTTCAGCGCCCTGAGCGTGAAATCTGCCTTGCGGTAAAAAGACTTCGCGACCTGATGAAGAAGTACAGCTACACAAAGGTACATGAGGAACTTCCAAGCAAAAGCTGACCAAGCCAGAATCTGGGTGCCTGTGCTCAGCCCCTCCGAGCTGACCCAGTAGGTACCACCCTCTAGCTCAGGGTTGTAGCGGTGAAGAGAGCTGGGAATTCCATGCTCTGGCCACTGCACAAAGGCAACATAAAGAATAAGAACTACAGCAAAAGCTGTATAAATCGTCGCAACTGAGAACTGGTGTTCAGCAGGTTGGGGCCTGGTACGGCCGCCTGTAAGACCAAAATAGTTTGATAGAGCTTTCATGAGTCTTTTCCTTCGTCCTTGTAGGTAAAGATGTCCCCGGGGGTGCAGTCGAGCACCCAGCAGAGGGCGGTGAGGGTGGTAAACCGGACGGCACGGGCGCGGTTATTTTTCAGTATGGAAAGATTTGCAACAGAGACCCCTACTTGATTTGAGAGCTCCACCAGGCTCATGTTGCGCTCTGTAAGGAGGTCATCTAAGTGGCAGGTGATGCTGTGTTCTTCTTCTGATGGCATGCGGTCCTTTGCTATATGAATAGCATATTGATTATCAATATGCCCCCATCGTTTCATATTGAAAATCGATATGCAAGACCTCTTTGAATCTTTCACACATCAGAAAAGACCATTTAAATCAGAAAAACCCACCTAGTTGGTGGGTTTTTCTGATTTAGGTGGTACCTACCCGGTGGGGCGGGCAGGGGAGCAGACGTTAGCTCAGGCGGTCAGTCTGGTCGTCCCACTCGGCCGCTACAGCGCGCAGGGCCTCTTCCTTGGCACGAGCATGGTGGCCACAGAAGAGCAGGTCGAGACCTGACTCCATCACCACACGCACATAGGCCTGGGCGCCGCAGGCATCGCAACGGTCAGCAGCGGTCAGTTCGCGGCGGGTCTCAAGAGTTGCACTCACGATAGGCTCCTTTCAAAAGCTTTCTTCCTCACCCTCCATACAACCACCGACCGGGCTGCCCCGCACGTCCTTTCGCCCACAGCGCTAAACCCGCCCTCCCCGCCTGCCGGCCGCGGGCGTCCGCGCCGCCAAAGACCCACCAAACCGAACACGTGTACTACACTAGATAGGCACCCCGTCCATACCTGCAGGAGAGTTTCGTGGCAGCAAACAACTACACCGCCCGCAACCTATCGGTGCTCGAAGGCCTCGAAGCCGTGCGCAAGCGCCCCGGCATGTACATCGGCTCCACCGACTCGCGCGGCCTCATGCACTGCCTCTGGGAAATCATCGACAACTCGGTCGATGAGGCCCTGGCCGGGTATGGGCAGTCCATCCAGGTTATCCTCTACAAGGACGGCTCCGTTGAGGTTCAGGACGACGGCCGCGGCGTGCCCACCGACATCGAACCCCGCACCGGCCTCTCCGGTGTAGAGGTGGTCTACACCAAGCTGCACGCCGGCGGTAAGTTCGGCGGCGGCTCCTACAACGCCTCGGGCGGTCTGCACGGTGTGGGTGCCTCGGTCGTCAACGCGCTCTCTTCCCGCCTGGACGTACAGGTGGACCGCGGCGGTAAGACCTACCAGATGAGCTTCCGCCACGGAGTGCCCGGCATCTTCGAGGACTCCCGCACTCCCAAGCCCGATGCCCCCTTCACAGCCTCATCCGACGCCCTGCAGGTGGTGGGCAAGGCCAAGCGCGGGGTTGCCGGCACCCGCGTGCGCTACTGGGCCGATCCCATGATTTTCACTCCGGACGCCCGGTTCAGCTACGAGAACCTGGCGGCTCGTGCGCGCCAGACCGCCTTCCTGATTCCCGGCCTGCGGATTGCCGTGCGCGATGAGCGCCGTCTGCCCGGCACACCCGGCGAGTTCGAGACCCACGAAGAGGTCTTCCAGCACGATGGCGGTATTTCTGAGTTCGTGGACTACCTTGCCCATGACCAGGCCGTGACCGACATCTGGCGCTTCACCGGCACCGATACCTTCACCGAGACCGTCCCCGTGCTCGATGCTGAGGGGCACTCCCAGTTGACCGAAGTGGAACGCGAGTGTGAGGTTGATGTTGCCCTGCGCTGGGGTACCGGCTACGAAACCAAGCTGCGCACCTTCGTCAACATCATCGCCACCCCCAAGGGCGGCACCCACCAGACCGGCTTTGAGCAGGGTCTGCTCAAGACCTTCCGCAAGCACATTGCCGATAATGCGCGAAAGTTCAAGGCGGGCACAGACAAGATTGAAAAGGACGACGTGCTGGCAGGGCTCACTGCCGTGCTCACCGTTCGTCTGGCTGAGCCCCAATTCGAGGGCCAGACCAAGGAGATTCTGGGCACCCCGGCGGTGCGGCAGATTGTCTCTAAGGTGGTGGCCCAGCAGCTTGCTGCCAAGCTGGCTTCGACTGCCCGGGGCGAAAAGGCGCAAGCTGCGGCTGTGTCTGAGAAGGTTGTTGCTGAGATGAAGGCCCGTATTTCTGCGCGGGTTCACAAGCAGGCCCAGCGGCGAAAGAACGCCTTGGAGTCTTCATCTATGCCGACTAAGCTGGTGGACTGCCGGTCTACTGATGTTGAGAAGTCTGAGCTTTTTATTGTTGAGGGCGATTCAGCTTTGGGCACCGCCCGCCTGGCTCGTTCTTCTACCTATCAGGCCCTGCTGCCGATTCGGGGTAAGATCTTGAATGTTCAGAAGGCTTCACTTTCTGACATGCTGGCTAATGCTGAGTGCGCCGCTATTATTCAGGTGATTGGTGCCGGATCTGGTAGAACCTTTGATCTGGAGCAGAAGCGCTACAACAAGATCATTATGATGACTGATGCTGATGTGGATGGCGCCCATATTCGCACCCTGCTTCTGACTCTTTTTTACCGTTATATGCGTCCCCTGGTGGAGCAGGGCCATGTTTATGCAGCTGTGCCGCCCCTGCACCGGGTTGAGGTGGTTAATAGGGGTAAGGCTAATGAGATGGTCTATACCTATTCTGAGCGGGAACTGCATGAGCTTCTTGACCGCCTAGAGGCTGAAGGTAAGACCTATAAGGAGCCGATTCAGCGCTATAAGGGCTTGGGCGAGATGGACGCTGACCAGCTGGCTGAGACCACCATGGACCCGCGCCACCGGATGCTACGCCGGGTGCGAGTTGAGGACGCTGAGGCCGCTGAGCGGGCCTTTACCCTGCTGATGGGCTCTGAAGTTGCCCCCCGCAAGGACTTCATTATTCGTGGAGCCAACAAGCTAGACCACACCAGCATCGACGCTTAAGGGCAGGGAAGAGCTGGGGAGGAAGTACTTTCTCTGATAGACAGGAACTAGCTCTAAAACCTGAAATTAATAATTTTCCCTTGTGAAAGCCCAGTTGAATGGAACTGTTGCTATTTTTTAAGCAAGTCACTGTTAGGGAATTTGTACAGGTGTGTTTAAAGGTACTTAATGAATACTAGTTTAGTGTTAGGTGGAGAGCGCTCGCTGGGGTAGTCTTTGTAAAGGCTAATTGCTTTCGATGAAAGTGTCGCAGATTAGCCGAATCCCCCAGTTGGGCAGAGCCTTAAAGCTTGCCTGACATTTACTAGTTGAAGGAATTAAATAAATAATGTCAAGCGAAATCACTCGCCGTAGCATTGCTAAGGGAGCTGCCTGGGCTGCTCCTGTTGTTGTAGTGTCAGCTGCTGTACCCGCCTATGCGGCATCCACCTGTGCATCCCGGGTTACTGCTGGTGGTGGTCGTGCAATTGACTTCGGTATTGTGAAGACTGGTACTACCTATAACTCTGTTGGTTACGGTTACAAGGTTGATGTTCAGAACCTGCCTGATAACGTAACTGTTCAGACCGTAACCGTTCGTGTTATGCAGCAGGGTCGTGTTGAAGGCACCCCTGGCCCTGGTTTCTTCCACCCCCGCCACATCACTTCTAACATGCGCACCCGTCCTGCCCAGATGCCTTACACCCCGACCGCTGGTTCAGGCTGGACTGGTACCGTTGCGAATAACCAAACCGCGGTAAACCACACCTACGTTAATGGAACCACCCTGAGTTCCTGGGACATGGTCTACACCTGGCAGGCTTCCCGCGATAGACTGTCAACCACCTACACCGATGATCCCAACACTGCTTGCCGAACCTTTACTACCGGTAGCTCAGGTATGTTTACCATCCGCTGGGACGGTGTTATGCCTATGACATCAACCACTGATACTCGTAAGACGTCCACTTCAGAATTTCTTGCAACCGTAACCCTATCTGACGGTCGGGTTCTCACCTATCAGTCTGGAGTTGCTGTCTACAAGGGATAATAGTCAATAACCTGAAAAATAAATAAGAATGCGTAAATGTTCCCTGGCTGATTTTTGGCCAGGGAACATTTGTATCTGCTATTCCCCACCCCTCTAGGGTCTGGCGGGCTGGGGGAGTTGGGGCCGCGTTGTGCCGGGTTTTCTGGGCCAGACTTGGTATAATGTAGCCTATGACACATGCAATGAAGCACCCTGTAACTATCACCGTCACTGGAGCCGCCGGGCAGATTGGCTACGCCAGCCTCTTCCGAATTGCCGCCGGAGAGCTCCTTGGCCCAGAAACCCCCGTCAATCTGCGACTGCTTGAAATCCCAGCCGCCCTGACCGCAGCTGAAGGCACCGCCATGGAGCTGACAGACTGCGCCTTCCCCCTGCTTGAATCTGTCGATATCACCGACGACTCCTCCGTTGGCTTCGACGGCACCAATATCGCCCTGCTCATTGGCTCCCGCCCCCGCACAAAGGGCATGGAGCGTGCCGACCTGCTTGAAGCTAACGGCGGTATTTTCTCGGTGCAGGGGAGGGCCATTAACGACCGGGCCGCTGACGATGTGAAAGTAGCTGTGGTGGGCAACCCGGCTAATACCAACGCCCTCATTGCCGCCTCCCACGCACCGGACGTCCCCCTGGAGCGCTTCACCGCCCTCACCCGCCTTGACCACCACCGGGCGGTTGCCCAGCTGGCTGCCGCCACCGGTGCTACCGTGCCCGAAATTGACGGCATCACCATCTGGGGTAACCACTCTGCCAGCCAGTACCCCGACCTCTTTCACGCCACAGTCGGCGGCCGCCCCGCTATCGACGCCCTTGCCGACAAGAACCTTGGCCAGACCTGGATCGAAGAAACCTTCATCCCCACCGTCGCCCAGCGCGGAGCCGAAATTATCGCGGTGCGCGGTGGGTCCTCCGTCGCCTCCGCTGCCCACGCCGCCCTAGCCCATGTGCGCGACTGGGTCCTGGGTACGGGGGAGCAGACCACCTCAATGGCAGTGCCATCCGATGGATCCTACGGTGTGCCCGAGGGGCTCATCAGCTCCTTCCCGGTCAGGTGTTCATCAGGTGGATATGAGATTGTTCACGGTTTACGGCACTCAGATTTTGCCAGCCAGCGCATCGCGGCCTCTGTGGCTGAGCTGGTTGAAGAGAAGGACGCCGTCGCCCAGCTTGGCCTGCTCGGCCCCCGCTGAGGCGCCCGCCCCGGTGTGACTAGACAAAGTGTCACTAACTGGGTGCCCGGTGTAAAAAACCTATCGAGACTCCCGCTGAGCCCTCTAGGGCAGCGGGAGTCTTAGCGTTTAAGTGACCTTTAGTGAAGCGTCAAATCACCTGGTGAAGAGGTCAAAACTACCCTAAGGGCACGCTCATGCTAGCCCGCTATCCTAGAGCAAAACACACCCGCACCGTTGCGCCGGGCCCACGGCAGGTTGCCAGCCCGCAGGCGGTGCATCACTTTAACTCTCAAGGATGTCAATGGATCCCCTCGAACTAGCGCGGTGGCAATTCGGTATCACCACCGTCTACCACTTCATGATGGTTCCGCTGACCCTGGGCCTGGGCGCCGTCGTATCTGGCTTCTACATCGCCTACGTGCGAACTAAGAAGCACGAATACAAGCGCATGACCAAGTTCTGGGGCAAGCTCTACCTCATCAACTTCATCATGGGCGTTGCAACCGGCCTTGTGCAGGAATTCCAGTTCGGTATGGCCTGGAGCGAGTACTCCCGCTTTGTGGGCGACGTCTTCGGTGCCCCTCTGGCGATGGAAGGCCTGCTGGCCTTCTTCGTTGAGTCCACCTTCTTGGGCCTCTTCATCTTCGGCTGGGACAAGCTGGCACCCAAGGTGCACGCAGCCTGCCTGGTGATTGCTGTAGCGGCCTCCTGGCTCTCTGCCTACTTCATCATCGTGGCTAACTCCTGGATGCAGCACCCTGTTGGCGTTGAAATGATTGACGGCCGCCCCGTCATGACCGACGTCTTAGCTGTGCTGACCAACAACACCGCCCTGGTTGCCTACCCCCACGCTATCTTCGGTGCCCTGCAGGTCGCCGGTGGCTTCCTGGTCGGTATCGCCTGGTACAAGCTCTGGAAGCGCCGCCGCGACGGCATTGATACCATCGGGGAAGATGGCAAGGTTATCGTCGGCGAAACTACCGAAGGCGCCCGCGACAAGACCGACTTCAACGTCTGGTTCAAGTCCCTGCGTATCGGCGCTATCGTTGGCTTTGCAGCCTTCATCGGCACTGCCTTTACCGGTCACCACCAGGCCCAGCTCATGATTGAGCAGCAGCCCATGAAGATGGCAGCGGCCGAGGCAGCCTGCCACGACGGCACCGGCTTCTCTGTCCTTTCTCTCTCATCACCTGGTGCCCAGAACTGTGACGAGGTTCATGCAGTGATTGAAATTCCCGGCCTGCTCTCCTTCCTGGCCTACAACAACTTCACCACCGACGTCCCCGGCATCACCACCCTGCTGCCCCAGTACGAAGAAACCTACGGCAGCACCATCCCCGATAACCCCGAGCTCTACGGGGAACGCGCCGGTACTGAGGTCGAGTACCTGCCCCTGATGGAAGTGACCTACTACGGCTTCCGCGGCATGATCACCTTCGGCGGCATCAGCGCCCTCTCCTTCCTCTACGTTCTGTGGGTAACCCGCAAGAAGGGCGAAGGTACCGTACCCGAAGCCAAGTGGATTTCCTACCTGGCAATCGCTGGCATCCTGGCCCCCTTCGGTGCCAACGCCACCGGCTGGATCTTCACCGAAATGGGCCGTCAGCCCTTTGTGGTTGCCCCCAACCCCGATGGCAACCCCGCCATCATGATGTTTACCGCGGCAGCTGTCTCACCCGGTGTTTCGGGCTACGAGATTCTCTTCTCGCTCATCTCCCTGGGCCTGGTATACGGCGTCCTGATGGTTGTCGAGGTCTACCTGCTGGCTAAATACGTCAAAGCAGGTGTCGCAGCGGCCATGCCCGAGCTAGTTGAAGACCCGCACGATAACGACGAGAAGAACGACCGCGACGTGCTCGCGTTCGCCTACTAAGAAAGGGGCTTACACACATGTTTGAGCTTTTTGCTGACCAGCCTCTTCTGCCGACTCTCTGGTTCGCCGTCATCGGCTTCTTCTGGGTGGGTTACATCATTCTGGACGGCTTCGACCTGGGCGTAGGTATGCTCATGAGCCGAATCTTCGCCAAGAACGAGAAGGAACGCCGCCTGCTGCTGAACACCATCGGCCCCGTCTGGGACGGTAACGAGGTCTGGGTTGTTACCGCTGGCGCCGCCACCTTCGCGGCCTTCCCGCTGTGGTACGCCTCCCTCTTCTCGGCCCTCTACATCCCGCTGACTCTGGCCCTGCTGGCCCTGATTTTCCGCGCTGTTGCTATCGAGTACCGCGGTAAGAAGGACTCAGAGCGCTGGATCGCCGGCTGGACCCTGGCTATCTCCCTGGGCTCCTTCTTCATCGCCTTCCTGGTCGGTGCCCTGCTGGCTTTGACCTCCACCGGCCTGCCCATCAACGCAAACGGTGACCGTGTAGGCGGTGCCTTCGCCTGGCTAACTCCCGCTGTCTTTATGGGCGGCCTGTCCATGGTCGGTGTTTCCCTGGTTATGGGTCTTGCCTTCATCGCGCTGAAGACCGACGGCGAGGTGCGCCACCGTGCCGGTGCTGCCCTGGTCAAGTTCTCACCCCTGCTGGTGCTCCCGGTTGTCGTCTGGGTCGTTTACATGCAGGTGACCACTGGTAACGGCATCTCCTACGCCCTGACCGTCCTTGCTGTACTGGCTCTTGCCGCTGCCTGGTTCTTCGCCAGCCGCAGGAGCGAAGGCAAAGCCTTCTCCGGCTTTGCGGTATTTGTGGGCTTCGGCGTGCTGGCTATCTTCCTAGCTCTGTACCCCAACGTCCTGCCCTCAACCCTCGATGAGGCCTACAACCTCACCATCGCTAACGCCTCAAGCTCCGAATACACCCTGAGTGTGATGAGCTGGGTTGGTCTCTTCGGTATTCCGATCCTGCTGGTCTACCAGAGCTGGACCTACTGGGTCTTCCGCAAGCGCCTGCGCGTTGAGAGCATCCCCGATGCTCACGATGCCACCGAGCTGGCCACCCGCACCACTCGTGCAAGCGCCCACAACGCCTAGCAGCTAGCTCACGGCGTAGAGACGAAAGGACGTCGGGAGCAGCCCCCGGCGTCCTTTCGCCTACCCGGGCGGGTAGGTGTGCTCATACCCACGGCCCAGCCACAGACCTCGCGTCTGCCCGGCTGGAAAGTTCCCACTAGAATAGTGAACAAACTGTTCGCGGCACCAAGGACACTATCGAGAATGACCGCTCCCACAACGAGCAAGCGGCCCCCGTTGGGGCCCCACGCCAAGAGAAACCTCACCGTTTTTGCCGTGCTCACCGCGCTCAAAACGCTGGCGCTCATTGTCTTTGCCGCGGTGCTGGGCACCGCCATCACCCTGCTGGCCCGCATGACCTACGCGGTGCTGTACGAGGGCAAAACCTACGAGTCAGCCCATGCCGAGCAGCTGGCTATCTTCGCCGGCAACGGCCAGGCCCAGCTGACCGGTATCTTCTTTGCCACCCCCTTCATGCAGCCGGGCCTGCTCTCACTGGCCGTCACCGGAGTCATTGCGCTTCTGGTGCGCGCCGCCGCCGACTGGTCCCTGAGCTTCTACGCCCAACAGGCAGCGGTAGGGGCCAAAACCACTATCCGCCGCAAACTCATCCGCCGCGTCCTTGCCACCGGCGGTATCGACACCCCCGACGGCACCGGTGCCACCGCCGTCCTGCTTTCCCGAGGCCTCAATGCCCTGGATGACTACTACACCAAGACTCTTACCGCCTTTGTCTCCACGGCCGTAGTGCCCACCCTGCTGCTCATCTTCATCGCCTTCTACGACTGGGTCTCAGCCCTGGTGATCATCTGCACCCTACCGCTGATCCCCCTCTTCATGGTGCTCATCGGCCGAACCACAGCAGAAGACACCGCCCGCGCCCAGCGCGACCTGCTGCGCCTCTCTGACCACATCGTCGAACTGGTCAAAGGTCTGCCCGTGCTGGTGGGCCTGGGGCGTTCGCGTGCCCAGTCGAAGGCACTGGGGGACTTGGGGGAGCGCTACCGCAAGGCCACCATGTACACCCTGCGGTCGGCCTTCCTTTCCTCCTTGGCCCTGGAGCTGATTACCACTATCTCAGTTGCCCTGGTCGCTGTACTGATCGGCCTGCGCCTAGTTGAAGGTAACCTGGGCCTTGATGTTGCCCTCTTCGCCCTGCTGCTAGCACCAGAGTGCTACCAGCCCCTGCGCGATGTGGGAACTGCCTATCACCAGTCTGAGGACGGGGTTGCGGCTCTACGCCGTGCTGAGGACATCATCAACCAGCCTATTCCCCACGCCACCGTCGCTCCTGGCGGTGACCGCATCTCGGTTCGCCAGCTCTCCGTTGCCTACCCGAACCGCGACCGCACCCTCACCGGTGTGAGCTTCACCCTGCGCCACGGAACAACCACAGCCATTACGGGACCTTCCGGGTGCGGCAAAACCACCCTGCTGTCGGTCCTGGGTGGGGTCCTGCGCAATGATTTGGTGCCCACCGGAACCACCGAACCGGTACACGTCTCTGGTCTGGTGTCCGGTACCGGATCCACCGTCTGGATCAGCCAGTCGCCCACCTTCATTGCCCCCACCGCCCTGGCTGAGGTTGCTCTTTACGCCACCGTTACCCGTGGCGAAGGTGCTCTAGAGGGCATCAACTACGCTTCAACCTTGCTCGATGACTCCGTTGCTTTCACCGACGAAGATCGCGACTACTTCACCTCCTTCCTGCACTCGGTAGGGCTGGCTGACCTCGCCGACCTGCCGCCGGAAGCCCTTTCAGCCGGCCAGATGCGCCGTCTTGCTATTGCCCGCGCCCTGGCTCGCGTGGCAACCCTCCAGGCCCAGAACGAGCGCGTCACCGTACTCATTGACGAGCCCACCGCCCACCTTGACCCGGTTTCAGCTGCCAAGGTCAACGTAGCCCTGGCTGCCCTGCAAGAGACGGGCGCAACCCTGATTATCGTCACGCACGATACCGCCTTGGCTGCCGCCACCAATAACCTGCTCCAGGCGACCTCAAAGCCCCACGGCGTTACCTGGGAGCTCACCGCCCAGAACACCGACGGGCTGGGCGGCTACGCACTTGCGACCCTGGCGGACGCCGTCGCCACCGGCGAGCTCGAAGACTCTGCCCCCGTGCAGGCTGCTGCAAGCTCAACCGAACAGGCAGCAGAGCCAGCCACGGCGGGCGTCCTAAAAACCCTGCGCCACCTGGGGGAGCTCACCGGCATCCGCAAGCGCGATATGGCCCTGCCGATTCTGCTGTCAGTCCTTACCGTAGTCTTTGCCGTTAGCCTCACCGCCCTCTCAGGCTGGCTGATTGTGCGTGCCGCCGAGCAACCTGCCATGATGTACCTGCTGGTCGCTGTGACTGGCGTCCGCTTCTTTGGCCTGGGCCGGGCGACCTCCCGCTACGCCGAGCGCCTGCGCACCCACAATCTGGTGCTGGGGGCGGCTAACACCCTGCGCGTGCGCGCCTGGGATGCCGCCGGCCGTACCGTCCTGTCGGTGCGCTCCCTGCTGCGAGGCGACAAGATCCTTGACCGCCTGGTCGGCGACATCGACGAGCTGCGCGACGCTATCCCGCGCGTCATCCTGCCGGTTGCTGCCCACCTGATCGTGATGCTGCTGGTGCTGGGCGTGACCGCCTGGGCCACCCCGCAGGCCCTGCTACCGGTCATCATCGCTATTCTTATCTCTACCTTCGTGATTCCGGCAGTGGTGTTGCGTGCGGACGAGCGCGCGGACGCCGTTGCCCGCCGGGAAACCTCGGCCATGCTCCGCCTGGGCGTCTCGGCCCTGGATGCTGCTACCGACCTGCACAATAACGGCCTTGATCAGACCGTTGCCCTGGCTGTCTCCCGCCAGGACGGCTATGCCCAGGCCTCCCGCCTCAAGAGCTCCCGCGCTATCGGCGTGGGTCAGGGCCTGATGGTCGTCACCTGGTGGGGTGCGGTTCTGGCTGTGATTGCTAGCGTTTGGCCTGCCGTTGAAGCTGGGGAGGTTACCGCACCGACCGCAGCTATCGTCATTTTGATGATGACCGGCCTGTTTGAGACCACCGCAGCCCATCTGGACGCCGTTCGCGGCTGGCCCGCCTTCGCTGCCCTGGTTGCCCGCACCCGCGCTAATTTTGAGACCGTGGACGCTGCCACCGCGGTTGAGGGGCAGGACGCCGGTAAGGGCGAGATCCGAGATATTCTTGGGGACCCCGGTATTGGGGCTAAGAACCGCGCCGCCCACAAGTCCATCACCCTGGAGCTGGATTCGCTGGCTACCCGCTGGCCCGATATGGAGCAGCCTATCTTTACCGGCCTGTCAGCGTCTGTATCGTCAGGGCAGTGGCTGGGTATCACCGGCCCTTCGGGCTCTGGCAAGACAACTGCTCTGGCTACCCTGCTGGGCTTCTTGCCTGTTGAGCAGGGGCAGATTCGGGTGAACGGTCGTGCCTTTGATGCCCAGTCTTTGCGCGGGTACGCGGCCTGGTGCCCCCAGTCTGCCTATATCTTTGAGTCCACTATCGCCAATAACTTGGCGATTGCCCGTTCGGCGGACGAGCGCCCCACCGATGAAGAGATGTACGAGGTGCTTGACCGGGTAGGGCTGGGCGATTTTGTGCGCTCCCTGCCTGCTGGCCTGCAGACTCTGGTGGGGGCTGGCGGTTCTTATGTGTCGGGCGGCCAGCGTCAGCGTATTGCGATTGCCCGCACCCTGCTGGTGGATTCACCCCTGCTGCTGATGGATGAGCCGACCGCCCACCTTGACGCCCCTGCCGCTGTTGCCCTGATCAATGAGGTAGCCCGCGGTACCAAGCGTGCTCCAGGCCAGAAGGTCAAGGGCAAGACCAAGCTGCCTGCGGTCGTCCTGGTCTCCCATCGCGCCGAGGACATCGCCGCCTGCGATACCGTGGTGAAGCTTCGATAGGCTTCATGAAAAAGACCCGCCCAGTGCGCTTCTGAAAGGAAGGCACTGGGCGGGTTCTTTGTCTCGTGCAAAACGGTCTAGGTTAGGGGCTTTGCTCCATGAGTGGCTTTTCGGTCTTGGTCAAGGGTAAAACCGTGGCGGTCAATTTCTTGCTGATCAAGGTCATCACGGAGTTTTTGGCCGTGAACTGAGCCCAGAGTGACACAGACCCCACCCACCAGGGCTGCTCCCAAGTGCCAAAGTTCTAGCGTGGCCCATTCGAAGAAGAGAGAAAGCACAGCTGAAACCCCCAAAAGGGCGAGAGCAGTAAGGAGCGAATAGATAATAAACTCAGCCCTGTTCTCAGGGGTCAGCTTGCGTTCGGTGCGGGCCCAGGCTTTATGACGCTCCGCTTTATGGCTGGCTTTCTCAGCAGGGGACGAAAATTCTTGCTTCGGCATAGAAGACCTCCTCATCTTGTCTGGAATTTTACCACGGAGGGGGGGTAAAGTGTGTTCTAGGTAATAAATTTCTAGAGCTCGAGCTACAGATAGTGAGTGAATCCCATGCCTATTCTTCAAGAGCACAGCTATGTTGCGCCCCTGACTAAGAAGTTCAAACTATTCCTCTGCGGAGCAGTAGCTTTTGTACTGGTGAGTGTCACCCTGCCGATTCTGATTTTTGGCCCCGTCGACAAGGACGGCACCAACCAGGGGCTCCTCATTTCAGCGCTTGTAGGAGCTGCCGTAGCGCTGATCCTTATTCCGATGATTTTCAGCAGTACCCGCATTGACCTGCTCGATACTTCCGTCAAGATCACCACCATGAAGTTCTTCTCGAAAGAGCTACCCTACAGCGAGATTGAGAAAGTGGAGGTAGGCCCAGTAACCGGTCTGGTGCAGGGCGCCGGTCTCAGAATCATGGGTGGAGGTAACACCGGCTACCTGACCGGCGGCCCCTCCGTCACCTTTACCCTGACCAACGGTAGCCGGGTGACGGCGTCCGCTAGCAACCCCGAGCAGGTTGTTGCTGAGGTGAACTCCCGGCTGAACTAGACGCTGAGCTAAGAGGTTTAATGTGAAAAAAGGAGCGGGCGCGCCCATAACCGACTGGCTGGGGCTGGCATGAATTGCGCGTGAGCGCTAGCGAACCCGCAAGAAGGTTAGTCGGTGAGGGTGCGCCCGCTACTTTGGTTATTTAGAAGAGGGCATCCTCTTCGGTCTCTACCGGCCCGTCGACCGCTACCTGAGCTTCAGGCTGGTCGGCGGGTTCTTCTGATAGCTCTGATACAGATGCGGGGGAGGTCAGTGCCTGGTAGTTGGGGCCGATTGCGTCGATGCTCTGGGCTAGGAGCACGCCGGATCCGTCGCGCGGGCCGAATTCGGTGGGTAGGGTGCGGGCAACACCGGCGGATGAGACTGCCTTGGCAGGGCCGATGCCCACCCAGGCGAGGGTGAGGGCGGTTTCTCCCTTGAGGAAGCGGTGGGCTCGCATGCCGCCGGTTGCGCGTCCTTTTTGGGGGAATTCGGTGAGTTCGGTGACTTTGGCGGTGGCTCCGTCTTCGCCGCCGTCGGTGATGGTGACGACTTGGGCGTCCGCGCCGGGGTTGGTGACGCCGAAGGCGATGAGTTTGTCGTCGTCGGCTATCTTCATGCCGGCCATGCCGCCGCCGGTGCGTCCTTGGGGGCGAACCTTGGAAGCATCAAAGGTCAGAAGCTTAGCCTGCTCGGTAATAAAGGTGAGTACCGCGTCGTTAGAATCGCAGACAGCTACGCCCACTATGGCGTCCTTGGGCTTGAGCTTCATGATCTCAAACTCGGTGGCGTTGAGCGGGTAGTCGGGGTTGACTCGTTTGACGACGCCGCGTTCGGTAGCCAGGGCCAGGATGGCATTGAGCGGTGCCAGGCCGACGAGTTTTTCGCCGCGGGCTAGGGTGATGGCGTCTGCGGCTTTGACGCCGCTGGTGGGCTGGGGGGTGCCGCCGGTCTCTTCGAGGACGGGTAGGTCAATGACGGGCACACGAATCAGGCGGCCGCTTGAAGTTACCGCACCGATTTCGCCGCGGGCGCTGGTGGGCACGATGGAGAGGTAGGCGTCGTGTTTGATGCGTTTGCCCGGGTCGAGCAGGGTGGGGCGTTGGCCCTTGACGCCGCTGGTGCGCCCCAGTTGGCCCGAGGTGGAGAGCAGGACCCAGCAGGGGTCGTCCGCGATTTCGAGGGAGAGGCCGGCTTCTTTTTTGGCCTTGGAGGCGGACGCCGACAGGGCGGCCACCGCGTCGGCCAGCTCGTCCTTGGTGACGATTTTGGTGCGGCGGTCGGTGCCGTATTCGTCGGCGACCTGCTGTAGTTCTTCGGAGACCAAGGCGCGGAGTTTTACGTCGGAGCCGAGGATTTCTTCGAGGGAGGCGATCTCTGCCAAGAGTTCGTCACGTTCGGCTTCAAGCTCGATGCGGGAGTACTTGGTGAGCTGGCGCAGGCGCAGTTCGAGAATGTGGTTGGCCTGTACCTCGCTCAGGTCGTAAATCTGCATGAGGCGTTCGCGGGCCTGGGCAGTTTCGTCTGAAGAACGAATAATCTGGATGACCTCGTCAATATCGACAATGGCCACCAGCAGACCCTCGACCAGGTGCAGGCGGTCGCGGCGCTTGCCCAGGCGGTGGTTGGTGCGGCGGCGCACGACGTCCAGGCGGTGGTTGACGTAGACGTGCAACAGGTCGAGCAGGCCCAGGGTCTGGGGCTGGCCGTCTACCAGGGCGACGTTATTGATACCGAAGGAATCTTCCAGCGGGGTGTGCTTGTAGAGGGCAGCCAGCACGGCCTTGGGGTTGAAGCCGTTCTTGATTTCAATGACCATGCGCAGGCCGTTTTTGCGGTCGGTCAGATCAACGACGTCAGAAATGCCCTGGAGCTTCTTGGAGTTGACGCCGTCCTTGATTTTTTCGATGACCTTTTCGGGGCCAACCAGGTAGGGCAGTTCGGTGACCACAATGCCCTGTTTGCGGGCGGTGACCTGTTCGATGGAGACCTTGGCGCGGGTCTTGAAGATGCCGCGCCCCTTTTCGTAGGCGTCCTTAATGCCGGTGGTGCCCACGATGGTGCCGCCGGAGGGCAGGTCAGGGCCGGGCACGAACTTCATGATGTCTTTGAGGGTGGCCTCGGGGTTATCGAGCAGGTGGCGGGCAGCGGCTATGACCTCGCGCAGGTTGTGGGGGGCCATGTTGGTGGCCATGCCGACGGCGATGCCGGCTGAGCCGTTGACCAGTAGGTTGGGGTAGGCGGCGGGTAGGACGGCCGGCTGCATGAACTGGTTGTCGTAGTTGGGTACGAAGTCCACGACGTCTTCGTCGAGGTTGGCGGTCATGGCGAGGGCCGCCGGGGCCATGCGGACCTCGGTGTAGCGGGAGGCCGCCGGGCCGTCGTCCAGGGAGCCGAAGTTGCCGTGGCCGTCGACCACGGGCAGGCGCATAGAGAAGGGCTGGGCTAGGCGCACCATGGCGTCGTAGATGGCGCCGTCGCCGTGGGGGTGCAGCTTACCCATGACTTCACCGATCACGCGGGCGCTCTTGACGTGGCCCTTCTCGGGGCGTAGCCCCATCTGCTGCATCATGTAGAGGATGCGGCGCTGCACGGGCTTGAGGCCGTCGCGGGCGTCGGGTAGGGCGCGGGAGTAGATGACCGAGTAGGAGTATTCCAGGAAGCTGGTTTCCATCTCGCTGGTCACGTCGATATCGACGATATTTTCGACGACGTCGGTGGGGTAGTCATCGTGCGCGGTGGTGCGGCGAGCCATCGAGACCTCTTCCTGGGAATTCGAACATAGGTTCGTTTATTCTACCGCGAAAGGGGCCCGCTGGCAGGTTGGCTACTGGTGCTAACGGGCGCGGGCGGGTGCAAAGAGCCCGTAGATACCCAGCGCCCCGAGAGCTAGGACGGCCACACCGAATGGAACAGCTGTGGAGGAGTGGTCAGCACCGCTGGTCATAAAGGTATCAGCCAGCCCCATACCCATATGCCAGCCCCAGCCCAGAGAGAGTAGAAAGCAGGCGGCACCTACTGCAAGAGAGCAGAAGCCGATAGCTCGCGTGGTGCTGTAAGAGGCCATGCCCCGTAACCACTCGTGCACGTTCGGTAGAGCTGCTAAAAGAAGCGCAACGATAAAGCCCCACACAATCACGACAAGGAGGCTAAACTGGTTAGCCTCGCTCAAGATGCTGTAAATCTCGCTGAGGGTGTAGCCTGGGGCTGTTGATAGGGGGTTCCACCAAAAGACATGCAAACCGTAGTAGATAGCTAACACCAGCCCCAACCCACAAAAGGAAAAAGGCAGGCGGACGCCCGGGGTCGGCTTAACATACTCCCTGCTGGTTTTCGTTTCAGCGGATGTACTGTGAAAAATCTCGGTGATACCCACTCCCAATAGGGAAGCGGCACCTGCAAGGAAAGAAAGCACTGCCGCCCAGTTGATGAGGGAAGCGAACTGAAGTGAGACTGGGTGGGGGAGAGCTATCGCTGCTGAGGTGGCCAGCGCAAACACCGCAGCGCTACCGATAAGGAGCCAGCGAAAGACTGCATTGAGTGTGTTTGCCACGGGCCTAGGCTGTGCCCGATGCAAGTGCTCAGGAGAAACCGTCATGCCCCTATTCTGGCACGAGAACGCAATATATTAACGGCACATTTTCCTTGCCAAAGCCGAAAAATCGCGCCCGAGGTGGGGCGCGCGTCCGCTCCCTGAAAGATGCAGACGAAACATTTGCTTACGAACCGTCTTCAAAATATGTGAACAACGTGATACGCGGTACACTAAAAAGCAGTGGCCTCGTGCCCACCGGCTCAACAGCGAGCATCACACACCCGTCGCGCAGACGCGACGGTGCCCACAGGCGCACGAGCCAATCGCAAGACAGTGTCGAGAGGAGTCCCACATATGAGCACTGTGGATAGCTTCGGTTCAAAGGGCGTACTTTCCGTCAACGGAACCGACTATGAAATTTTCCGTCTAAAGGCAGTAGAAGGCTCACAGAAGCTGCCTTACTCCCTGAAGGTTCTACTCGAAAACCTTCTGCGCACCGAAGACGGTGCCAACATCACCGAAGGCCACATCAAGGCACTCGCCAACTGGGATCCCTCAGCGGAACCCGACACCGAAATCCAGTTCACCCCCGCCCGCGTCATCATGCAGGACTTCACCGGTGTACCCTGTGTCGTTGACCTTGCCACCATGCGCGAGGCCGTGAAGGAACTGGGCGGCGACCCCTCCAAGATCAACCCCCTGGCACCTGCCGAACTGGTCATCGACCACTCCGTGCAGATCGATACCTTCGGCACCGCCGACGCTATCACCCGCAACATGGACATCGAATACCAGCGCAACGGCGAACGCTACAAGTTCCTGCGCTGGGGCCAGACCGCCTTCGACGACTTCAAGGTCGTCCCCCCGGGCATGGGCATCGTGCACCAGGTCAACATCGAATACCTGGCCCGCACCATCATGGCCCGCGAAGTCGGCGGCGTACTGCGCGCCTACCCCGACACCGTCGTAGGTACCGACTCCCACACCACCATGGTCAACGGCCTGGGCGTACTCGGCTGGGGCGTTGGCGGTATCGAAGCTGAAGCAGCAATGCTCGGCCAGCCCGTCTCCATGCTGATCCCCCGCGTCGTCGGCTTCAAGCTCACCGGCTCCATCCCCTCCGGCGCCACCGCAACCGACGTCGTCCTTACCATCACCGAAATGCTGCGCGAACACGGCGTCGTCGGCAAGTTCGTTGAATTCTACGGTGAAGGCGTAGGCCAGGTGCCTCTGGCAAACCGTGCAACCATCGGTAACATGAGCCCCGAATTCGGCTCCACCGCCGCCATGTTCCCCATCGACGAGAAGACCCTCGAGTACCTGCGCCTGACCGGCCGCAGCGAAGAGCAGGTCGCCCTGGTCGAGGCCTACACCAAGGAACAGGGCCTCTGGCACGACCCCTCCGTCGATGTCGAATACTCCGAGTACCTGGAACTGGACCTCTCCACCGTGGTCCCCTCCATTGCAGGCCCCAAGCGCCCCCAAGACCGCATCCTGCTCTCAGAGTCCAAGAGCCAGTTCGAATCAGACATCAAGAACTACGCCAAGGACGGCGAAACCGACAAGTCAGCCCAGGTCTCCATGGCAGACGGTCGCGAGTTCGAGCTCAAGAACGGTGCAGTGTCAATCGCCTCGATTACCTCCTGCACCAACACCTCAAATCCCTCGGTCATGATGGCAGCAGGTGTGCTCGCCCGCAATGCCGCCGCCAAGGGCCTGACCGCCAAGCCCTGGGTCAAGACCTCCATCGCCCCCGGCTCAAAGGTCGTCACCGACTACTACGAGAAGGCAGGTCTGCTGCCTGACCTCGAGAAGCTCGGCTTCTACGTCGTCGGCTACGGTTGCGCCACCTGTATCGGTAACTCCGGCCCCCTGGAGCCCGAAATCTCAGAGGCAATCCAGAGCGAAGACCTCTCCGTCACCGCGGTTCTCTCGGGTAACCGTAACTTCGAAGGCCGTATCTCGCCGGACGTCAAGATGAACTACCTGGCCTCCCCGCCGCTGGTCATCGCCTACGCCCTGGCCGGTACCATGGACTTCGACTTCGAGAAGGACGCCCTGGGCACCGACGCCGACGGCAACGAGGTCTACCTCAAGGACATCTGGCCCGATCCCGAAGAAGTACAGAAGATCATCGACGAATCAGTCGATACCGACATGTACACCAAGGAATACGGCACCATCTTCGACGGTGACGAGCGCTGGCAGGCACTGGAGACCCCCACCGGCTCCACCTTCGAGTGGGATGACAAGTCCACCTACGTGCGCAAGCCCCCGTACTTCGAGGGTATGACCATGGAAACCACCCCCGTTGAGGACATCAAGGGCGCCCGCGTGCTGCTCAAGCTGGGCGACTCGGTCACCACCGACCACATCTCACCGGCCGGTTCCTTCAAGTCAGATACCCCCGCAGGTAAGTACCTGATTGAAAACGGTGTTGAGCGCAAGGACTTCAACTCCTACGGCTCCCGCCGCGGTAACCACGAAGTTATGATTCGCGGTACCTTCGCCAACATCCGCATCAAGAACCAGCTTCTGGACGGCGTTGAAGGCGGCTTCACCCGCGACTTCACTAAGAACGGCGAACAGTCCACCGTCTACGACGCATCCATGAACTACCAGGCTGCCGGTATCCCGCTGGTTGTTCTGGGCGGAAAGGAATACGGCACCGGTTCATCCCGTGACTGGGCTGCTAAGGGCACCACCCTGCTGGGCGTCAAGGCAGTTATCGCTGAATCCTTCGAGCGTATCCACCGTTCAAACCTGATCGGTATGGGCGTTGTACCCCTGCAGTTCCCCGCCGGTGAATCCCACGAATCACTCGGCCTGACCGGTACCGAAACTTTCGATATCACCGGCCTGACCGAACTGAACGAGGGCACCACCCCCAAGACCCTCAAGGTCACCGCCACCGCTGAAGACGGCAAGGTCACCGAGTTCGACGCTGTAGTTCGCATCGACACCCCCGGTGAAGCCGACTACTACCGCAACGGCGGCATCCTGCAGTACGTTCTGCGCAACCTGGTCCGCGGCTCCTAAGTTCTAGAGCGCTAACAGGTTCACGGTCTGTGGCCCCCACTTTCGAGTGGGGGCCACAGGCCTTTTTGTCTGTTTTCTATAGAGTTGGGACCAGATAACTGTTCGAAGTATCGGTAGGCATTGAGGATTTGGGGAGGAAGCTGGTCCCTTATGCGCGGCGGCGGGGACGGGGGCAGGGACGGGCGTGGCTAGGTGAGCGGCTGTGTGGAGTCCCAGACCTGCCGCCACTTATCCGCTAGGGAATCAATATTTTCGTGGGCGTTCAAACCGCTAGGCTGAGGCACGACCCAGAGCTGGCTCACCGGGTTCCACCCCTTAATCTGGGAGGTTTCCTGCTGCCCCAACCGTGCCTTCCTGTCACCAAAGGTCGTGCGGAAGGCTGTTATGCCAGCAATGGCTACAGCCTGGGGGCTATAGGTGTGGGTGAGTTCAATCAGCCGGGGGAGGGCGTCCTTCAGCTCCTGGGCTGTGAGCTCGTCAGCCCGCGCAGTTGCCCGGTCAACCAGGTTAGTTATGCCGATACCCAGGCGGGCTAACTGTTCCTCAACCTCGTCGCTCAAGCCGCGTGAAGCGTCCACCCTGGGAGTAACGATGCCTGCCCTATCAAGCGACGGCCAGAAGCGGTTACCGGGAAAAGCGAAGGGGGCATTGACGGCGGACGTCCACAGCCCGGGATTGATGCCCACGATCAGCAGGCGGAGGGGAGTGCCAGCCGCAGGCAGCCGGTCGTCAAGGGTGCCGTTGACGAAGTCTTGAAGCTGCTCCCGAGTGGGGCGCTGGTCGCCCAGCGGGGAGGGGCGAAGAGTGCTCATGACCCTACCCTACACGCAGAAGTGCCCCGCACAGCCTTAGGCGGTGCGGGGCACTTGACGCTAGAGCGTAGAGACGGTTACTTGGCGTCTTGAACCGGGATAGCGCCGGTCTTCACGTCGTAGTAGGTCTCCCAGAAATCAGCGTTCTTAATGCCGAGGGGGCGGGGGTCGAACATGGGGTCAAGACCCTGCTTCTTCTGCTGCTCGTAGTCCTTGAGTACCTGCAGGGCGGGCTTCTGGATCACCAGAATACCGACGATGTTCAGCCAGGCCATCAGACCCACACCGATGTCGCCCAGGGCCCAGGCGGCACCTGCGGTGCTGACGCAGCCAATAACGGTTGCGGTCAGAATCAGCAGCTGGAGCAGACGCAGCAGGGCGTTGCCCAGGGTCTTGTTCTGCAGGTTGCGGGTCAGGTAGCGCAGGTTGGTCTCTGCCATGTAGTAGTAGGCCACGATGGTGGTGAAAGCAAAGAAACCGAGGGAAACCGCAATGAAGATGGGGCCTGCGCCGGGGATGAAGGTGTCAAACGCAGCCTGGGCGAAAGCCGGGCCAACGGTGACGCCTTCGGCCAGGTTGCCCGAGCCCTCTGCCAGCACGGGGGTGTCGGCTGAGCCGCCCTCGTAGACGCGGTACATGCCGGTTGAAAGAATCAGGAAGGCGGTAGCGGAGCAGACGAAGAGAGTGTCAATGTAAACGGCCATCGCCTGCACGAAGCCCTGGGCGGCGGGGTGCTTGACCTCAGCAGCTGCAGCGGCGTGGGGGCCGGTGCCCTGGCCAGCTTCATTGGAGTAGATGCCGCGCTTGACGCCCCACTCAACGGCGGTACCGATGATGGCACCGAAGGTCGCGTGCAGACCAAACGCTGACGAGAAGATCAGGTTGATAACGTCGCCCAGCATATTGATGTTGATGAAGGCTACGATCATGGCCAGCACGATGTAGATGATAGCCATGAAGGGAACCACAACAGAGGCGAAGGTTGCAATACGCTTGACGCCACCAACGACAATGAAGGCCAGCAGGATGGTGATACCGGTGGCAGTCATCCAGGGGTGAACCTCGGGGAAGGCTCCCTGCATGGAGGTTGCAATACCGTTAGCCTGAACGCCCGGCAGGAAGAAACCGCAGGCAAGGACGGTAGCAAAAGCAAAGATGGAGGCGTAGACCTTGAAGAGCCCGGAGTACTTGGTGTGGCGGTAGGCCTTTTCAAAGTAGTAGGCAGGGCCGCCGCGGTACTCGCCGGTGACCTTATCGCGTTCCTTATAAATCTGTCCCAGGGTGGACTCGATGAAGGAGGTTGATGAGCCCAGGAAGGCTACGGTCCACATCCAGAAGACGGCGCCGGGGCCGCCGAAGGCGATGGCGGTGGCAACGCCGGCGATGTTACCGGTGCCTACGCGGCCAGCAAGTGACATGGCAAGGGCCTGGAAGGACGAGACGCCGTCCTTCGATGACTCGCCCTTGAAGGTCGCGCGAACCATGGTGGGAATCTGGCGAATCTGGAGTAGGCGGGTGCGGATGGTGAAGTACACGCCAACAGCCAGGCAAAGATATACCAGCACGGGTGACCAGATAATACTGTTCGCCCAGTCGATTGCTGCGGTCATAGAAGAGATCCATTCGTGCGGGGCTAGTGAGGGAACTAGCCTGGTAATGATTCAGTCCCACTGTGACCTATATTTGTGTGCCAGTGCACAGTGTGAGCTGTTGAACACTGATATTAGCGGCTCGTATATACATTTGAAAAGCGCCACGCGTGATGAAACCTAACTGAAACACAAGCGCTACACTGCTTCCCACACTGTGAATCGCTAAACCAGCACTGAGCGGGTAAAGTTACTTAATTGCAACACACTAGACTTTTGACCGGTGACCGCCGCCCGCAGCTACAAGGACGTTGGGGCGCAGCTAGCCGGTGAACGGGGGAGTAATCGTGGGACTACTAGAAACTATTGGTGAGCCGAGCGACCTGAACGCTCTGAGCTCCGAGCAGCTTACCGAGCTTGCCCAAGAGATTCGTGAGTTCCTCGTTAACAATGTCTCGCGAACCGGTGGGCACCTGGGCCCCAACCTGGGCGTTGTCGAACTGACCCTGGGCATCCACCGGGTCTTCAATTCCCCCCAAGATTCCATCGTCTTTGATACCGGCCACCAGTCCTACGTTCATAAGCTGGTGACCGGCCGCCAGAATTTTGAAACCCTGCGCCAGAAGGGCGGTATTGCAGGCTACCCTGAGCGCGCAGAATCTGACCACGACATCGTTGAGTCCTCGCACGCGTCCTCGTCTCTTTCCTGGGCAGACGGCATCTCCCGCGCCTACCAGCTCACCGGGCAGGACGACCGCTACACCGTAGCCGTCATCGGCGACGGTGCGCTTACCGGCGGTATGGCCTGGGAAGCGGTCAACAACATCGCAGCGGATAAAAACCGCAAGGTCGTCATCGTCGTCAACGACAACGGCCGTTCCTACGCCCCCACCGTCGGCGGTTTTGCCAACCAGCTGGCTGCCCTGCAGCACGAACTGCAGAACCGTCTCGATAAGGTGCGCCTGGATTCCCGTTACGAGCGTACCCTGGCCGCTGCCCGCACAAAACTCCAAAAGGGAGGGTCGGTAGGCCAGATGATTTATCGCGGTCTGCACGGCATGAAGGCCGGTATTAAGGACGTCATGGTGCCCGGCGGCATCTTTGAAGACCTCGGCATGAAGTATGTGGGCCCTATCGACGGGCACGACCTCGAAGCCGTAGAAACGGCTCTGGAATCCGCTAAAAACTTTGGCGGGCCGGTTATCGTGCACGCCATCACCGAAAAGGGCCACGGCTACGCGCCGGCCGTCAGCGACAAGGACGACATGTTCCACGCCGTCGGCGTCATCGACCCCGACACCGGCGAGGCCCTGGCGAAGTCGTCCGGAAAATCCTGGACCAGCGTCTTTGCCCAAGAAATCAAAGACATCGCTGACGAGCGTGACGATATCGTCGGTGTCACCGGCGCTATGCTCATTCCTGTTGGCCTCAAGCCTATGGCCGCTGCACACCCCGACCGCGTCATCGACGTGGGCATCGCCGAACAGCACGCTATCGCTATGAGCGCGGGCCTGGCCTACGGCGGCCAGCACCCCGTGATCGCCCTCTACGCGACCTTCCTCAACCGCGGCTTCGACCAGCTGCTCATGGACGTTGCCCTGCACAAGGCCGGCGTAACCATCGTGCTGGATCGATCCGGCGTCACCGGCCCCGATGGAGCCTCCCACCACGGCATGTGGGACCTTGCCCTGCTGCAGTTCATCCCCGGCCTGCACCTAGCTGCCCCCCGCGACGCTGTAACCTTGCGCGAAGAACTCCGCGAAGCCGTCGCCATCGAGGACGCCCCCACCGTGGTGCGCTACCCCAAGGGCTCAGTCGGCGCCGACATCCCCGCACTTGAGCGTCTTGCAGACGGCACGGACGTCCTCGCCCGCCACGGCGAACCCAACCCCGAAAGCGGCCAGCGCGACGTGCTCCTCATCGGAGTCGGTGCCTTTGCCCGTCTCGCCCTCGACACCGCAGACCTGCTCGCCGAGCAGGGCGTGAGCGTAACCGTCATCGACCCCCGCTGGGTTATGCCCGTGCCCGCAAGCGTGGTAGCCCTCGCTGGTGAGCACCGCATTGTGGTGTCAATGGAGGACGGCGTACGCGCAGGTGGTGTGGGATCCCGCATCCGCCAGGAGATGCGAGCTGCCGGTATTGACACCGCCCTCAACGAACTGGGCCTGCCCGCTGAGTTCATCAAGCATGCAGAACGCGGCGAAATCCTTGAAGAAGTGGGCCTTACACCCCAGAAAATTAGCGCCGATATTCTCGCGCAGCTCGCCGGGAACATGGTGCCCTTCGCCCGCACCGAAGGTGAGAAGCCTAAGCACACTAGCTAAGTGATGGTTAAGAGGTGGGTGCTCTCTTTAAAAGGGGGTGAAGTAGACTCGTAGCGAAGCTGCTGGCTCGGCGGCTGGCGTGAATCGCTTGTGAGCGTCAGCGAACCAGCGAGAGGGTCGGCAGCGAGCGCGAGTCTACTTCACCCCCCAAAAAACTCTTAGCTTAAGAGACCCAGATACGGCCGTCCTTGACCTCCACCGTGAACTCGGGCAGGTCAGTTTCTGCGGGGCCGCCCTGCACGGAGCCGTCCTCTAGTGAGAAGACAGAGGCGTGGCAGGGGCAGGCCATGGTCTTTTCTTTCTGGGCGTTGAGCTGGCAGCCCTGGTGGGTGCAGACCGATGAGAAGGCGTGGAAGGTACCCTCAGTCGGCTGGGTGATCATGACGGTCACACCGTCGTTGTTGGCCTGGATGACGCCGCCTACGGGGACGTCCTCAACCGCAGCCATGTCGGTGGCCTGCGCCGGGCGGCCGTCGTTGGCGGTCAGGCTCTCAGACTCGCCAGAAGAACCGCAGGCAGTCAGCAGCGCGGCACCGGCGCCCAAACCCGCAGTTCCCGCTACCGCCTGGCGGCGGGTGAGCCCGCGCCCACCGGCCTCGACCTGCTCAGCGGGGGCGGGAGCGTCCTTGTTTTCCTTCTGACAACCACAGGTAGTGCACATAGTTGAACCTTACTTTGTAGATGAATGTCTAACCCGGGCAAAAACATCAGCCAGGTCAGGGGCTATAAGTTCAATCTGCCACTGGCGTGCCCCAAGTTCAAGCAGGGCTACCCTAAGTTCCTCAACGGACGACCCGGCAGGCGGGTCCCAGCACAGGCGGCGCAGCACATCGGGGGCAAGGACGTTCTCCTGCGGTATGTTTAGGCGCTCGCCCACAGCGAGCACCGCAGGTTTTGCCTCAGCAATGAGCAGGGCGGACTCGGGGCGCTTGACCTCCCACGCCTTCAGCGGCGGGGGACCGGACGCCGGGGTCGTGAAGGGGACGGGCTCCGCCTCCTTCTTTGCGTCCGCCAGGGCCTTCAGCCAGCGCGGCGCCTCCCGCTTGAGAGCGCGGGTTTGAAAGCCGGGAATCTGCAAAATAGCCGGGACGGTGCGCGGCATCAGCCAGGCGGCAGTAATCAAGGACGCGTCGGGTAGCAGGCGCTTGGGGGCAACGTCCTTCTTCTGTGCCAGGTGTTCACGCTCGTACCAGAGGTTGCGCAGGGCGGTGAGCTGGCGGCGGGTCTTCAAATCGCGAATGCCCTTGGTCTTGCGCCAGGGGTCGGGCTTCTCTTCACGCTCAGGGTGCTCACACACGTAGCGGAACTCCTCAAGCGCGTAGGCCAGCTTGCCCTGGGCCCGCAGCTCATCTTCCACCGCATCGCGCAGATCAAGCAGAATATCAACGTCCAAAGCGGCATAGTTCAGCCAGGCGGCGGGGAGCGGGCGGTGGGACCAGTCCACGGCAGAGTGCTCCTTGGCCAGCTTGTAGCCCAACAGGTTCTCTACCATGTACCCCAGCCCGACGCGCTCAAACCCAGCCAGGCGTCCGCCTAGCTCGGTATCAAAGAGGGCATCGGGGTACATGCCGATCTCCGCCAAACACGGCAAATCCTGGGTTGCGGCGTGCAAGACCCACTCAGCCCCGGCCAGGGCATCGTTAATCAGGGTGAGGTCGTCAAAACTCTCGGGGTCAATCAGAATCACCCCGGAATTACCGCGCTTGAGCTGCACCAAAAAAGCTCGCTGACCATAGCGAATGCCAGAAGCTCGCTCGGTATCAACAGCAACCGGGCCGCTCTCGGCCGCCAAGATATCGGCAACGCGGTGCAGGCCGCGTTCGGTGTTAATGACGCTCGGCGTGCCTCCCTCAGGCTCGTCGAGATACACCACCTCGGGGATACTAATCCCCTCAGGTAAATCAAACTGAGAACCTGTTCCCCCTACAGGTTGCGCCACCATAAAACTCCCTCCCGGTGGAAAACTACCTCCCTATTATGCCAGCTTTACCCCGCTGGCCGGGGCTAGTGCACCCTAACCTTCGACCGGCTTCTCGTGCAGTGTCAGGCTAATTGAGTTGATGCAGTAGCGCAGGTCGGTGGGGGTATCGTAGCCTTCACCCTCAAATACGTGGCCCAGGTGGGAGTCGCAGGCGGCACAGCGCACCTCAACGCGCACCATACCTAAAGAGCGGTCCTCGATGTAGCGCACCCGGTCAGCAGCGAGCGGCTCAAAGAAAGAGGGCCAGCCGCAGTGGCTCTCAAACTTCTCGGTCGACCGGAACAGCTCGGTGCCGCAGGCCCTACAGGCGTAGACGCCCTCGGTGGTGGTGTCCCAATACTCACCGGTAAAAGCCCGCTCCGTGCCACCTTGGCGCAGCACCGCGTACTCATCGGGGTTCAGAACTTCCTTCCAGTTCTTGGCAATGGCACCAAGGCCGGGCAGAGAATCACTCATGGCTTGCTCGCTTTCATCACGGCTGTATCTGTGCACCAGTATAAGCAGGCGCAGAGGGCTCTTATTCCCGTAAACTGGACATTATGGCTACTGAGCACGCACACCCCACACCCGCCCGCACCCTCACCCTAGCTACCGTAGCGGGGGTTGCCGGGGCCGCCGGAGCGACCCTGGCCTGCGCCGCTGCCCTGGGCACCGCAGGAATCGCTACCCACTTCGCCCGCAAAATCGTGGTTCCCCCCAAGGCGCCGGTTGAGGACGTCCGCGTGCACTCCCTGGGCTACAGCAGCGCCGACATCGCCGAGGGTCAGCAGCCTACCAGCATCCGTATAGACGCCACCGAGCGCACCCTGGCCCCGGGCCACTACGGCTTCTACTTCTCGGGCGGGGCGGGCTTTGCCCTGCTGGGGGAGCTGACCTCCTACCTGCCGGGGGATAGGACCGTGGTGCGGAGCATCGAAAAAATTTACCGGGGCGATATCGCAGGCATTAAGCGCGGACGCCTGACCGGCGTGGTTGCCACCGACCCGGCAATGGCTGGCTACCGGGCAGAAGATATTGAGCTGTCCCTGCCGGTAGGCCCCGCCCCTGCCTGGGTCGTATACCCCGGGGCGGCACTGGGCGAGCAAGCAACGGAAGGCCAAGCAACTGACGGCCCCGGTACCCCTGAACCGAGCGATACCTGGGCCATCATGGTGCACGGCATGGGCGCAACCCGCGCCGAAACCCTGCGCGCCCTCGATGCCACCCAGGCCCTGGGCCTCACCAGCCTGCACATGAGCTACCGCAACGACCGCGAAGCACCCGCCAGCGAAGACGGCCGCTACGGTCTGGGCTTCACCGAATGGCGGGACGTCGAAGTCGCCATCGACTACGCCCTGGCCCACGGCGCTCGCAGCGTGGTGCTCTTTGGGTGGTCTATGGGTGGGTCAATCTGCATGCAGACCGCCGACCTGGCCCGTAATCGCCGGGCTATTCAAGCCCTGGTGCTGGACGGCCCTGCCCTGGACTGGCTTGAGCTCATCCAGTACCACACGCACCTGAACAAGATCCCGCTGCGCATCGGTCAGCTGGGTGTACAGATGATCACCCACCCCGCCCTCAGCACCCTCACCGGGCTGAAAGAACCCATCAGCCTGCAACAGATTTCCTGGCCCCACCGGGCAGGCGACATTACCGTGCCTACCCTGATCATGCACTCGGTAGATGATACTTACGTGCCCTACCAGCCCTCACAGGCTCTGGCAGAGCTATCGCCCCTAGTGGACTTTGTACCCTTCGACAAGGCCCCCCACACCAGGGAGTGGAACGTAGACCCCCAGCTCTGGTTCGATACCGTCACCGACTGGCTAAGCAGCCGCGATATCGGCATACGCCCCCTGCGTCAGCGCAACCAGGTCGTCGGCAGCTAGCTCCACATCCAGGCCGCGCCGCCCACCCGACACCAAAATCGTGTCAAAAAGCTGGGCAGTTTCGTCCACCAGGGTAGGGTGAGCCGTCTTCTGCCCCAGGGGAGAAATACCGCCCACCACATACCCAGTGCGCTTCTCCGCCACATCAGGGGCAGCCATCTTCGCAGACTTCCAACCCAGCGCAGCCGCAGCAGCCTTCACATTCAGCTTGCCACCCACCGGCACCACACAGACCGCAAAATCCTTCTCGTGGGTAATCATCAGGGTCTTAAAAACCTGCTCGGGGGAGCGGCCCAGCTTTTCGGCAGCCTCCAGACCAAAGTTGGTTTCACCGTCCACATGCTCATACTCGCGCACCTCAAAAGCGGTACCGGTCTGCTGCAACAGAGCCAGAGCAGCCGTAGCCGCCCCCTTCTTCTTCGCCTTCGCCACCGTTTCTCTTCCCTTTCACTCACGTCAATAGGTATGCACCTACCAGCCTAAAACGAGAAGCCGCCCACCGGCGTCCGCCCAGAGCCTGACCACCAAATCTGTGAACAAGCCAACCGGCTTAGAGTCAGCCCCGCACTAACCCCACCGCAACATTGGGCAACCTGCCCACCAGCTACTAGACTGTGGGTGTACGAATCACCAGCGCACCGTCGCGCCCAAGGGAAAGACCACACGTGGCAACCTACACCCACCTCACCGACCGCACCCCCCACGTCTCAGCCGACGAACTCCTCTCAGGGTTCAGACCCTCAGAACGCTTCGGTGAAGTGTCTTTCAATACCTACCGCCCCGACCCCGCCCAGCCCTCCCAGCAGGCAGCAGTCGACGCCCTGCGCGCGTTCGGCGAAACCATCAACCGCGGCGGATCAACCAGCGGCGGCGGCTTCTTCGGCAAACTCTTCGGGGGCGGCAAAAAGAAGGACGACACCAAAGCCGGCCTCTACCTCGACGGCGGCTTCGGCGTGGGTAAAACCCACCTGCTCGCCTCCCTCTGGCACATGGTCGAAGGGCCCAAAGCCTTCGGCACCTTCGTCGAATACACCAACCTGGTCGGCGCCCTGACCTTCCGCAAAACCGTCGAAGCCCTTTCACACTACAAACTGGTCTGCATCGATGAGTTCGAACTCGACGACCCCGGCGACACCGTACTCATGTCCCGCCTCATGCGCGAACTCGCCGAAGCAGGCGTCAAACTCGTCGCCACCTCCAACACCCTGCCCGGCGCCCTCGGCGAAGGACGCTTCGCCGCAGCCGACTTCAAACGCGAAATCCAGGTACTCGCCGACCAGTTCGACGTGCTGCGCGTCGACGGCGAAGACTTCCGACACCGCGGCCTACCCGCCGCCCCCGCACCCGTTGCAGATGCTGATTTCGACTCCCTGGTCGATAGTCGTTTCGACGGGCTCGGCACCGTCGCCATCGACGACTTCGAAGCCCTCATCGACCACCTCTCCCGCGTCCACCCCTCCCGCTACCGCCAATTCATCGACGGCCTCGACGCCATCGCCTGGCGCAACGTCACCACCATCACCCAACAAGCAGTCGCCCTGCGCTTCGTCGTCCTCGCCGACCGCCTCTACGACAAAGACCTCCCCATCATCGCCTCCGGCGTACCCTTCGACCGGGTCTTCACAGAAGAAATGATGACCGGCGGATACCAGAAAAAGTACTTCCGTGCGGTTTCACGCCTTACCGCTCTGGCACGTGAGGGGATGCTGGACGATAAGACGGCGTGAAACCACTCCGTTCGCTCTTGTGTGCTCGCGCGCTCGCATCCGCTCACTCCGTCTCGCCTGACCGCCCTGGCGCGTGATGGTATGTTGGACGAAACGGAGGCGTGAAACCAGGACGCCGGGGCACACCAGCCTGCCAGCAGCAGGTAGGTGCGCCCCGGCGTCCTTGCGTATAAAAACCGCCCTAGCCGGGGAAGCCCAACTCGGCCCAGCGGTCGCGCGTCAGCTCAGCGGCGCGCATATCAAGCAGGGGAGTGGAGCCGTCCTCAAGCGGGCGGCCCGGCTCGCTTTTCACCAACGTACGGAAATCGGTAAACCCAACCCGGCGAGCCACCCGCTCAGAGGCATCGTTATCAGCAAGCGCCTTCCAGCTCAGCCTGTCGAGGCCCAGCCCCTGGGGGTCCAGGGCAAAGCCCACCATCATGCCTAGGGCCTCGGTCAGAAAGCCCTGACCACGGCTACCTGGTGCTAACCAGTAGCCGACCTCAGCCGAAGAACCCGTGACGTTAAACAGGCTCACCACACCGGCGAAAACCCCGCTCGCATCAATACCCCACACCAGCTCATGCCCGCTCTCGCTCGCCTGATGGGTGTAGGCAACGAAATCACGGGCAGTCTCTTCCGTATAGTTCAGGGGTACGGATAGGCAAAAACGAATAATGTCCGGGTCCTGGCAGGCCTGAGCCATCGCTGCTGCGTCAGCCTCGCGCAAGGGGCGCAAGGTAAAACGTTCGGTGAGAAGCTGGGGGTGCATGAAAACTCCACGATGAATAGAAATGTTTTTTACAGTGTACGCGCCCAAAGATGTGGTGCAGGGCATAGAAGAAAAATTTTGAGCTGAGCGGGGCTGTAGCGGTAAAAGCCGCGAAAACACGCGGTAAAAAAGGGTTTACATGAAGATGTGCTCCGATTTGGCAAGAGCTAGAAAAGAGTGTAAAGTATTTACTCGTTGGTTCGGTTTCCTAAGGAACTGGAACACAATGCGGTTGTAGCTCAGTTGGTAGAGCACCACCTTGCCAAGGTGGATGTCGCGAGTTCAAGTCTCGTCAACCGCTCGCAACACTCCTTGCGAGTGTAATGCGCGATTGGCGCAGCGGTAGCGCACTTCCTTGACATGGAAGGGGTCACTGGTTCGATCCCAGTATCGCGCACTGGATGAAAATCCATTGCAAATAATTGCATATGCGGTTGTAGCTCAGTTGGTAGAGCACCACCTTGCCAAGGTGGATGTCGCGAGTTCAAGTCTCGTCAACCGCTCCACGTAAGCCCCGGCTCAATGAGTCGGGGTTTTTTTATATCGTGTGCGCGTGGCGCACGATTTGAGGTTTTTCTGCCGAGCGTGCGTCATATCGCTGAGCGTGCATTTGTCTGCCGCACGCTCGGCGATATGGTGCACGCTCGCTTAACCTGTGGAAAACTGCCGGCTCAGTCGGTAAAAGCCGCTGAAAACCCCGAGTTATCCACAGTGTCGCTGAAATCTTCAGAAATAAACGGTTCCCGCTCTAAGGCATTTCACAATAGCGCTATGAAAGAACTCAGCGACCGGGTCAAAACCTCACGAGAACTTGCCGCGAGAGGGATCTCGCACACGCGCGTCCGCACCTACTGCGCACAAGGGGTCTATGCCAAAATTGCCCCTAACAGCTACTGCCTGGCACGTGAATGGAATGCCCTCACCCCAGAACAACAACTAAAAGTCAGGCACTACGCATTCGCTAAAAATCACCCGGGGTATGTTCTGAGCCATGCCTCGGCGGCACTGTTCTGGGGTGCCCCTTTTCTGAGCCTGCCTGGCCATATCTGGGCTAGCGTGCCCTCGGCGCATATTAGGGCGCGAACGCCACATCATAAGATTTTTTCTAATCGAGCAGTAGAGTGCGAGCAGGCGCTACTGCACGAAGGGGTCTACCTGACCGACCCGCTGCAGACCTCAGTTGATTGTGCCCGCACCCTTCCTCTGATTGATGCGCTGTGCATCGTGGACTACATGCTCAACAGTAAGCTCTGCTCGCCGGCTGCTTTGAAACCACTGCTGATGAACGTGAGTGGGCGAGGTGCTGCGCGAGCCCGCCAGATTGCGCAACGAATGAGTCGGCACGCGGCCTCTCCTGCCGAAACGATTGCCAGAAACCACATGATTAACTGGAAGTTTCCCCGGCCGCAAGAGCAGGCCAAACTGGTGGTTAAAGGCAAGGTTTATCGGCCAGATTTTCTGTGGGAAGAGCTGAAGCTCATCTTAGAAGTCGATGGGGCCATCAAATACGACGGCACCTACGGAGAGCCGACCGGGGTAATACAGCGGGAGCACCTGCGACAAAGAGAGCTTGAACAGCTCGGATACCTTGTGGTGCGTGTGAGGTGGGACGACATTACCGCGCATCCTGAGAACCTTAAAGACCTACTAGTGCGCCACGGGCTGAAGCCAGTTACCTAGTGCCGGGGCAGCTTTTTGGCGAGCGTGCGCCATATCGCTGAGCGTGCAGCAGACAGATGCACGCTCAGCGATATGGCGCACGCTCGTTGTGTAGGGGGCGCGGCCTAGTCGGCTCGGTTGAAACTCTGCCTGGCTTCGTGTAAAGTAATGCGAGTTGCGGTTGTAGCTCAGTTGGTAGAGCACCACCTTGCCAAGGTGGATGTCGCGAGTTCAAGTCTCGTCAACCGCTCTCTCGAAAACAACTCGTTTTCGCAACTCAGACCACGGTCTGAGCGTGTGGTGGGGTGGTCGAGTGGTTAGGCAACGGTCTGCAAAACCGTGTACGCGGGTTCGAATCCCGTCCTCACCTCCACGCGCGATTGGCGCAGCGGTAGCGCACTTCCTTGACATGGAAGGGGTCACTGGTTCGATCCCAGTATCGCGCACAAAGAAAGGCTCCCTAGCTAAAGCTAGGGAGCCTTTTGCTTGCCCCGCATCATCAGAACACACTGTGCAAGACTAGAACCATGCACCTCACCGTCACGCACTTCGGCTACAGCCCCCTCAAAGGCGCCCGCCATCAAGAGCGCACCACAGCCGAGATCACCGCGTCCGGCCCCCTCTACAACCGCCGCTGGGCCCTCGTCTCACCCACCGACCGCACCGTGCTACGCACCGTTGCCCACCCAACCCTGATGGGTATCACCACCGATCTGACCACCCGCGACGGAAAGACAGAGCTCACCCTGCACATACCCGGGGCAGGTAGCCACACTGTCCCGGCCCTGACCAAGGCTGCCACCAGCACTTTCACCTCCTGGGGCGCCGAGAAACAGCTTGCGGTCTACGACCACCCGGTCAACGAAGCCCTCAGTAACTACCTAGGAAAGCCTGTGGCCCTGGCCTTCGCACCCCGGCAGAACCTGGTATACGCCGGGGCTTTCTCACTCATCGGCACCGCTACACTGGCCGAGATTGCCCGCAAGCTTACCCCTGAACAGCCGCCGAACCCGGATGAAATAGCGGCCAGGCTACGCTGTAACCTGGTGGTAGAAACCTCAACGCCCTACATTGAAGATAGGTGGCAGGGGACAACGCTTACCCTCCAGACCGGACGCGGTGTGCCGGCTGAGCTGCACGGCCTGCAACTGGTTGCCGGGGAAGGTATCGGCAGGTGCGTCATCATTGACGTCCAGCCAGACACCGGTCAGCGTACAGCCCGGCTGCTCAAACTTCTGGCCTCTTATCGGCCCCGCAACCTGCGCGGTGAGCCAACGGCGGGTATATACGCGAGCCTCGCAGCCGCCGCGCCGGGTCTGCCGCTCGGCCCTGTCAAGGGTGATAATAAAGGGTAAAGACCCTCAACGAAGAAGGTGCCCCCGTGACTGTCTACCGTCCTTTCCCTGCCCTTGCCAGTTTGCTGGCTACCGGCGTCCTGCTTCTCACCGCCTGTAGCGCCCCCACGACTACCGCGACCGAGCAGAGAGGTAGGGCGAACATGGACGATTTGCTCGCCGTGCAGGCACCCACCGGCGCACCCGCCATCGAGCTGGAATGGGCGGACGGCCCCCACGCCCCTGCCGACCGCACGGTCGAGGAGCGCGTGTGGGCTGAGGACGACACCGTGAAACTCCACCAGGTAGATGTAGGGAACGTGACGGTAGGGGACTTCACCGCCCCAGCCCGCGGCACCTTCGCCGAATCCAGGAGCACTGCTGGCCCCAAGCCGCTAATCGTCATTAGCCACCTGCGCGGCCCCAACTGCACCGGGGAAAACTACACCTACCCCTGCCCGAGTGGGACCGAAGAGATCCGCTATGACCGGGGCATGAACTACCTGGCCCATGAACTGGCGGCTCAGGGATACGACGTGCTGATCCCCGACTTGGGGCCGGTCTTTATCGGGTCAGATGTGGAAGGTGCCTACGACCAACGAGAGCTCTGGAAAGCCGTGGTCACCGAGCTCATCTCAGCTGCCCAGAGCCCCAACGATGCTACCGGTATCACCCTGGATGACGCGGGGGATATCACTCAGGGCCAGGTCGGCCTGCTGGTTCATTCGCGCTCCGCCAGCATGATTGAAGCTGCTCACGAAATCTTCGGTGACGGGCTCAAGAGCGTCATAGCCTATGGCCCCTACTACGCGACCGAAACCCCCGAGACCTTCGCACCGGCTTTGCCTGACGTGCCCTACCTGTCGCTGACCGGGGAGCTGGATCAGGACGTCAAAACCGCTGGCAACCGCTTGCTGACCCGCTACCTGGCTACCCCGCGTACCGCCCCTGCCTACGAGGTGGGCATTGAGGGGCTGGGGCACCTGTCCATGAACCGGGCTTTATCTGCGGCGGGAATTGATGACCGCGTCGGCTGCGACCTGCTGGACTGCCCCGACACCGCCACCCACGAGAAGGTTCTCGCCGAATCAGCGACCAGCTGGTTTGAGTCAACCATGCCTGTTGAGGGCTACCTGGCGGGTGCAATCGGTGATATTGACCTGAATCCGGTTGTTCCGGCCTCGTCCGCCGCCCTGCCCACGTCCTTCCCCCAACAGCTTGCTGGCCTGCCCACCCGCTGGCTGGCAGCCACCCACCGCCCCGAGGCCACCAGGCTAACGGCTCTTGACCTTACCCACAGCGGGGACTCAACCCTCTGCACCCTGCCCGAGAACGTGGTAGCTGCCGCGGGCGCGTCCGCCTGCCACGAGCCCCAGGCTGGCGTAGCTGAATCCACCGTGCCGCTGCTGACCTTTACCCACACCACTCTGACGGGCTCCTGGCCCGCAGCCGATGCCCTGGCCCTGCACCTCATGCCCTTCGGGGTGCCCGCCGACCAGCAGGGCTTGCAGGTCACCATCACCACCGACCGCGGACGCCACGCCGCGGCCCTGCCCGCCAGCACCCCGGCCATTGCCGGTCGGGTAACGGACTATAGCGACGGCTACTACATGCCCTCGTCCGTCCGCCTGGCTCTGCCCAAGGAGCTACAGGGGGCTACGGTAACGTCCATCGAGCTGCAGGGTGGGGCCTCAACCTACGCCCTGGCAGGCGTTGACATCTGGTAACAATGTGTGCCCTGTGGCACTTTTAGGTAGGGTGGTGTTGGTAACAACCTGCTGAAAGGACCCCACCGTGCACCGTCGCCTCTTAGCCTTCCTCTGCCTGAGCGCCCTGACCCTGGCAGGTTGTAGCTCGCAGGAAACCAGCCCGCAGACCACGGAAAGTAGCGGGGCGGACGCCGCCGCTCAGCAGGACGGGCAAGGGCAGGTGGCACGCGCAGAGGCAGGGCAGACCAGCGAATCGGGGACCCTGACCGCTTCAGCCGCCGGCGGGGCCTGCGGCGAGGCGGATTGCGTCTCCCTGCTCTTTACCGGTGATTTTCTGATGCACAATATGCTCTGGGACCAGGCAGAGGCTGACGCGGCGGCAGCTGGGAACACAGGCCTGGACTTCACACCCCTCATCAGCGAACAGCGCCCCTACCTAGACCGGGCTGACCTGGCGGTCTGCCAGATGGAAACAGTGGTCGCCGATGCGGATGGCCCCTTTTCTGGCTACCCCAACTTCAACGTGCCGCCCCAGATTCTGACGGCGGCCGCTGAAACCGGGTGGGATGTCTGCATGACGGCATCTAACCACTCCTACGACCAGGGCACCGAGGGGCTGGAGCGAACCTACCGCGCGGTTGAAGCGGCGGGAATGGGTGTTACCGGCACTTCTCTCACCGAAGAAGAGGCAGCCCAGCCCGATATTTTCACCACCGCCAACGGCGCCCGGGTAGCAATTATCACCGGAACCTACGGGCTCAACGGTTACGTTCCTGAACACCCCTGGCAGGTCGATATGCTCGACTCAGAAGCCATGATTGCTAAGGCTGCCCGTGCCCGCGAAGAGGGCGCTGACCTGGTCATTGCCAACATGCACGCTGGCGATGAGTACGTGCACGAGCCCTCTGCCCAGCAGGTTGAGGTGGCACACGCTCTTGTTGATTCAGGGGAGTTCGACCTGATCGGTGGGCCAGCACGCCCACGCCGTACAGCCCATTGAACACTACAAGGGAACCTGGATTGTCTACGGCATGGGGAACAACCTCACCGAGCTTTCACCCTCCTACGTCGCCAACAACGAGGGAATTATGGTCAACCCTATTTTTGAGCGAGGGGAGGACGGCACCTGGCAGGTGCGCGATTTCCGCTGGGTTTCTAGCACCATGGTCGATGACCCTGCCTACCGTTACTGCATAACCTCACCCAGCCGTCCCGCCTCCGACTGTGTTGATGAAGACTACGCTCAGCAGTCCAATGCCCGCGTCCAGCAGGTTGTTGAGTCTATGGGGGCGGCTGAGGCCGGTGCCCGCCAGTGGAGCTAGGGTAAGCGGTCTAACCCGCTCGCCCTCTCGTGCCCGGGAAGAGAGGTGCGTATAATCGATAGAGCGCCAGATACGCTGTGAAGGCTGGGCGCTTTTCGATTTTTCTCCCGACGTCAGGACGGCCGCGTGACCACACCCATGCTAGCGTCAGCAACCGACCACGGTCGCATGTACGCGCGCACGGTCGGCGGGGAGCTACTGGTTCCCTCGATTACCACGGTGATTGGGCAGCAGGCTAACGACCTCTCGGGCTGGCACGGCTACATGGCTGCCAAAGCTGCCCTTGAAGATCAGCGATCCTACCGGGCTTCTAGCTCGGCCGGGCTTAAATTCGCGGTGATTCGGGATGCCGCAGCCGCCTCGGAGCGCTACCGCGACGCAGCGGCGGCGCGGGGGGACCGCGTGCACAACTATGCAGAGCAAGTTGCCCTGCGCGCCATGGGGCTGCCCCACGAAGTTGAGGGCTACCGGGAGAACCTCATTGCCCACGGCGAGCAGGCCTACGCCGACCGCTTCGATGAGTGGTGGGAACTCTACCGGCCCAAGCCCCTGGCTACCGAAGTCACCATCTGGAACGAGACGGTTGGTTACGCGGGCACCCTCGACCTGGTGGCTGAGATAGCCGGGCATACCTGCATCATTGACTACAAGACCAAGGGGACCGACCGGAAGGGGCGGGTGAAGCCGCTCGACGATAAGGTCGTCATGCAGTTGGTTGCCGGTGTTAAGGCTGAAGAAGCCCTCATCGACGCCGAGCACGGCACCTGGGAACCCTGGAAGCACGGGGGCGCAAGCATTTTGATGGGCGTGGCCCTGGGTGAAACCCAGGTGGTGCCCCAGCAGGCCAACCCCCGGGTACTGGAACGTAACTGGTACAAGTTTTGCGCCCTCAAACGGGTCTGGGATCTCAACCGCGACCTCTCCGAAACCCCCGAAGACTCCCTCATGCCGGTAGTTCCGCCCCCGGCAGCTACCGGAACAGACCTACCCGACGCAGCGGCGTCCTAACCTCACCGACGAGAAAGAGAAGCATGACTATTCTGCCCATTCGCACCGTAGGCGACCCCGTGCTACGCACCGAGTGCGACGACATCACCGTATTTGACGCCGACCTGGAAAAACTGGTGGCTGACATGCTTGAAACCATGTACGACGTTGAGGGAGTAGGTCTAGCTGGGCCCCAGGTGGGTGTCTCCAAGCGCATCTTCACCTTCGGCAACATTGACGGCCGCGAGGGGCACATCATCAACCCCGTGCTTGAGGTGGGGGACGAACCCCAGGAGGGCGGCGAGGGCTGCCTGTCGGTACCGGGCCTGTCGGCTGCCACCCCGCGCAAGAACTGGGCGCGCGTGACCGGCGTGAACTGTAAGGGCGAGCCGGTGGTCTACGAGGGCGAGGGTCTCTTTGCCCGCATGCTTCAGCACGAAACCGACCATCTCTACGGCACCATGTTCATCGACCGGGTTGAGGGCGAAGACAAGAAAAATATCTGGCGCAAGATTCGCCAGGCCGACTACAACCAGGTTGCCGCCGCTGTTCAGGGTGAACGTGCTGCCAAGACGTCATCGGGCTTTGGTGCCCTGGGCGGTTCCTTCGGTGCGGCTAGCCCGACCGGCGGGGCCCAGCAACCTGTCGCCAAAAAGCCCGGCGCTTTTGGCATCTAAACCTGCTGGTTCTTAAGTTTGAGTGGAAAGGTAAGCATGAAGGTTCTCTACGCCGGTACTCCCGAGGTCGCCGTAGCCCCTCTCAACGGCCTGCTTGAGGCAGGCTACGAGGTGGTGGGGGTTCTCACCCGCGAGGACGCCCCCGTGGGCCGCAAGCGGGTGCTCACCCCTTCGCCGGTGGCTGCCCGTGCCCAGGAGCTGGGCCTGCCCATCATTAAGGCCAACCGCTGGTCTGATGAGGTTGCGGACGCCGTCGCCCAGCTGGGTGCCGATATTGCGGCGGTGGTGGCCTTCGGCGTCCTGCTGCCGCAAAGCGCCCTCGACCTGCTGCCCCAGGGCTGGATTAACCTGCACTTTTCCCAGCTACCTGCCTGGCGCGGGGCAGCCCCCGTGCAGCGGGCCCTGATGGCGGGAGAAACCGAGATTTACTCCAATACTTTCCGCATTGATGCTGGGCTGGATACCGGCCCGGTCTTCCGCTCTGAATCAGCCACGGTAGGGGAGCTCGATACCGCCGGGGATATGCTGAACCGTCTGGCCGCAACCGGCGGTGCCCTGCTGGCGGCTACCTTTGACGATATCGCTGCCGGCGCTACCGGTACCCCGCAGATCGGCGACGCCACCCACGCAGCCAAGCTCACCATCGCCGACGGGAAAGTGGATTTTACCCGCCCGTCCGCTGAGATTATCGCTCAGGTGCGCGGGGTCATCCCCGAACCCGGTGCCTGGGCTGAACTCGATGGCGCACGCTTCAAACTCGGTATGGTGCGGCCCATTGACGCTGCTCCGACCGGCGAACCTGGAACCCTCTTCTGGGCCGGTAAAAAGGTAGCCGTCACCTGCGCCGACGGGGCCCTTGAACTGACCCAGGTGCAGCCTGCTGGTAAGAAAATGATGAACGCCGCCGACTGGGCGCGCGGTCAGGGCACCGCCCTGGCAGAAGGGAAAGTGGTGCTGGTATGAGCATGAATGCAGGCGGACGCGGCTCAGGCGGCCGATCCAACAGTGGTAAGGGCCGGGCTGGAGCTAACCGCTCCGGTGCTAACCGGGCTGGCCAGGGCCGTAGCGGGGCCCGCAAGCGTGACGACCGCACCCAGCAGGGGCAGGCCGGGGGCACCCCGAACCCCCGTGGCTCGCGCGGCAACCGCAACCCAGGCGGCGAGCCCCAGGCCAAGCGCGGCGGCGGGGGAGAGACCCGCCGCAATGCTAAGGGGCACGAGCGTAACCGCAAGGCGGTCAAGGACCGGGCGTTTTCGGCGTCCGCTCCCTCACAGCGCGCCCGCACAGCAGATAGGGCCCGCACCGTGGCCTTTGAGGTGCTGAGCGCTGTTGCCCTGGACGACTCCTACGCGAACCTGGTGCTGCCCAAGGCGATTCGCTCTGCCCGGCTTGATGCCCGCGACGCTGGCTTTGCCACCGAGCTGACCTACGGCACCCTGCGTAACCAGGGCACCTACGACGCGATTTTGGCCCACTGCGTTGACCGCCCGGTGGAGAAAATCGGTACCAAGATTCTGCTGGTGCTGCGCCTGGGCGTCCACCAGCTGGTGGCCATGCGCGTGCCCGACCACGCCGCCCTCAACCAGACGGTTGCCCTGGCCCGCGCCGAGATCGGCACCGGCCCGGCTAACTTTGTGAACGCGGTACTGCGCAGGGTTTCTGAGCGAACCCCCGAAGACTGGTACGCCCTTATCGCAGAGGAAGCCCCCGACGAGCTCACCCGCCTGGCTCTTGAGAAGTCTCACCCGGCCTGGGTAGTGCGCTCTTTCCGCCAGGCCCTGGCTGCCCATGGCCGTAACCCCGGCGAAGTTGAGGCCCTGCTGGACGCCGACAACGCCTCACCCGTGGTCAACCTGGTCGCCCTGCCGGGCTTAGGAACCCTGGACGAAGCCCGCGCCGCCGGTGCCGAGGACGGCCCCCTGGTCGAGGGCTCCGCCCTCTACTCGGCAGGCGACCTTGCCCGCCTTGAATCGGTGCGGGAGGGGGTTGTGCGAGCCCAGGACGCCGGCTCCCAGCTGGTTGCCCGCGCCCTGGCTGACGCCCCCCTTGAGGGCAGCGACAGTAACTGGCTTGACCTCTGCGCCGGCCCCGGCGGTAAGGCTGCCCTGCTCGGTGCCCTGGGCGCCCAGCGCGGAGCCCGCCTGCTGGCCAACGAAGCTGCCGAGCACCGGGCCGAGCTGGTGCGCCGCTCCCTGGCCCCGCTTCCGTCCGCCTCCTACTCGGTGGTAGCCGGTGACGGCCGCCAGATTGAGCGCACCGTCGCTGCGGGTACCAACCTGCCCGAGGGCATGCCCAGCGATGTGCGCTTTGACCGAGTGATGGTCGATGTGCCCTGCTCCGGTCTGGGCGCCCTGCGCCGCCGTCCCGAAGCCCGCTGGCGCAAGAGCCCCCGCGACATCGCTGAACTGCTCCCCCTCCAGCTCGACCTGTTTAAGGCAGCAGCATCAGTCACCCGCCCCGGCGGCCTGATTGCCTACGTGACCTGCTCGCCCCACACGGCTGAAACCCAGAGCATCGTGCACGATATTCTGCGCAAGGTCGATGTAACCCTGCTGGACTCCGGCGCCGCCCTGCGGGCCGTTGCCCGTACAGATGAGGCGGGGGCGTCCGTCCTTGCCGGGGAACTGGACCCGGCTTTCACCCCGGAGGCCCCCAAGGGCGCGACCCTAGCTGAGGGTGCTACGACCGCCCAGCTCTGGCCGCACATCCACGGCACCGACGCCATGTTCTTCGCCCTCTTCCGCAAGAACTAGGCTCCTGAGCTTTCACTGAACACAAGGGGACCGCAAAACCTAAAAAGGACCGCAAAACACGCGGTCCTTTTTAAGTTTTGCGGTCCCCTTAGGACACAGGACGACTAGAGAACCATCGCCGCTACCCAACCTGCAATCAGCAGGGGGATGTTGTAGTGGATGAAGGTGGGAATCACCGAATCGCGGATGTGGTCGTGCTGGCCGTCCACATTCAGACCTGCGGTGGGGCCCAGCGTAGAGTCAGAAGCGGGGGAGCCCGCGTCGCCCAGGGCACCTGCGGTACCGATAATGGAAACCGTAGCCAGGGGTGAGAAGCCCAGGGCCAGGCAGAGGGGCACGTAGATGGTGGTGATGATGGGCAGGGTAGAGAAGGACGAGCCGATACCCATCGTCACAATTAGGCCCACCACCAGCATGGCCATGGCAGCTGCTGCCTTGTTGCCCGCAAAGAGGTCAGCCACGGTGGTCACCAGGGGGTCAACGTCGCCGGTGGCATCCATGACCGCAGCGAAACCCTGGGCTGAAATCATGATGAAGCCAATCAGGGCCATCATGCGCATACCGGCGGTAAAGACGTCGTCGGCCTCCTTCCACTTGACCGCGCCGGTGACCATGAAGATGGTCAGACCGACCAGAGCACCGACCAGCAGGGAGTTGGCCTCGGTACCCATGGACTGCATGACTACCTGAACCACGAAGGTTGCAACAATAGCGATGATCGCAACGACCACGTTGAACTTCTTGACCTCGGTGGTCACGGTTTCAGTGGGCGCCAGCTCAATGGTCTGGTAGGTGCGGGGCTTGCGGTAGCTGAAGAAGACCGCAATCAGCAGGCCAACGACCATGCCCAGGGCGGGGATAGCCATGGCGGTCATGACGTTAATGCCGCTGGTATCCATACCGGCTAGTTTGATGTTGCCCAGCAGAATATCGTTGAGGAAGATCGCGCCGAAGCCTACGGGCACGTACATGTAGGTGGTGACCAAGCCGAAGGTGAGCACACAGGCAATGAGCCTGCGGTCTAGCTTCAGGCGGTTAAAGACAGCCAGCAGGGGCGGAATAATCAGCGGGATGAAGGCGATATGAACGGGAATCAGGTTCTGCGACATAATCGACATGGCCAGAATACCGGCCAGCAGTAGCCACTTGACGGTAAATTCGATGCGATGGTTGGTCTCTGAGCTTTCTGAGCCGACCTTGGCAATGATGCCGTTGGCGATGAGCTGGGGCAGGCCCGAGCTTGAAACCGCCATGGCGAAAGCACCGAGCAGGGCGTAGGAGAGCGCCAGCATAGCGCCGCCGGAGAGCCCCTCCTGGTAGGCGACCATGGTGCCGTCCAGTCCGAGCCCGCCGAGAAGACCACCCACGAGAGCTCCGATGAAGAGCGCCAGGACGACGTGTACGCGTGCTGCGGAGAGGACGAGCATGACCAGGACCGCAAGCAGAACCGAGTTCATATAATCCAAACCTTTGAATAAGTATGTAAAAGACCGTACAAAGTTTAGTCTGCCCGGCCTATTCGCTAGCCCTCAAAACCACCAGTTGGACTGTGACGGGCCTTGCTTTCTGTGCCCTGTGCCTTCTCGGCACTACGATGGGTATAAGACCGGCAACGAAAGGACCCCCATGACCTGCCTGATTAACCCTTCCATTTTGAGCGCTGACTTCTCCCGGCTGGGGGAGGAGCTCACCGCTATCTCGACCGCTGACGCCGCCCACATTGATGTGATGGATGGCCACTTCGTTCCCAATTTGACCTGGGGGCTGCCGGTCGTGAAGCGCCTCAAAGAGGTCTCGCCCATTCCCTTTGACGTACACCTGATGATTGAGGACGCTGACCGTTGGGCCCCTGCCTACGCTGAGGTTGGTTGCGAGTCGGTGACCTTCCACGCCGAGGCCGCTATCGCTCCCATCAAACTGGCCCGCACCCTGCGTGAAAGCGGTGCTAAGGCGGGCATGGCCCTGCGCCCTGCCACCGGCGTTGAACCCTACATGGATATGCTCAGTGAACTCGACATGCTCCTGATTATGACCGTTGAACCGGGCTTCGGCGGCCAGGCCTTCCTTGACGTCACCCTTCCCAAGATTAAGCGGGCGGCCGCCGCCATTGAGAGCTCAGGGGCTGAGGTGATTCTGCAGGTTGACGGTGGTATCACCGAAGAAACAATTGTGCGGGCGGCCGAGGCTGGTGCCACCTGCTTTGTTGCCGGTTCATCTGTCTACGGTGCGGACGACCTCGAAGCCGCTATCGCGGGCCTGCGCCGGGCTGCCGCGTCCGCCCATACCCACTAGGATGCCATGACCCAGAACCTTACTCCCCTTGAAGAAGCCGACCGCGAGCTGGCCCGTGCCCAGGAGCTCATCGCTGCCGGGCAATTGGCCGACGCCCTGCCCGCTCTGCAGGCCGCCGCCGGTGGTTTTGAGAGTGCTGGTGAAGTCTTCGGGCAGATTCTTGCCCTGAAAATTTTGAGCGAGGTCAACCGCGACCTGGGGAATCTCGCGCCAGCTCTCACAGAAGTCACCCGTGCCCACGCCCTGCTGGCCGATGCTAAACCTGATGCCGAGCAGTTGCCCGACTTCGCCACCGAGGTGGGTTCCCTGCATGCTGAACTGGGCGACTTTGAGCGCTCCAAGACCTGGTACGCCCAGGGGCTGCGCGGCTATGAAGCTCAGGGGAATGCCGAGGGTCAGGCCCATAACCTGGTGGCTCTGGCTGGGCTTGCCCGGCAGGCCCAGGATGAAGCTGGTGCCCAGGGCTATCTGGCCCAGGCGTACGGGCTGTACGCCGCGGGCAATCACACGGTGCAACTCATGCACGTGCGCAATGCCCAGGCTCAAGGGTTGCTGGCGGTGGGGGATACGGACGCTGCCCGCCCCCTGCTCACTGAAGCTCTTGATCTTGCTGAGGAGCTGGGCGACCAGGCTTTTCTCGCCGAGACCTACCAGCTGCTTGCCCTGGTCACAGCTCAAGAAGGGGACGCGGACGCCGCCCAGGGCTACTTGGAGCGGTCGGCGCAGCACTACGCCGCCGCTGGGGATACCGATAACGAGGCCTTTGTGAAGGAGCTGCTGAACCGGCTCCGCGGCAGCTAGTGAGCCTTAGGCCAGGTTCTTCTCGGCCCGCTCGGCAGCCTGCTCGTTGCCCATGGAGCGGTGGATGGTGGCCAGCATGGTGTAGTAGGCTGCGGCGTCCTCTGACCCGGCAACCAATACGGGCTTGGCTAGGGTCAGTACGTTCAGGGCCTGCTTGCCCTGGCCCTCGTCCAGCAGTTTCTGGGCGCCCTTCACAGCGCGGGCGACAGCCTGCTCGGGCTTGCGCTTGACCAGGTGCGCCACGGCACCGTGCTCCTGCTTGAAGGTGGTATCACGTTTTTGAATATTGGCGGGTTTCGCGTCAGACACAGCTCACCTAAGGTCGGGGTAGAAAACTTTATGCACCTCAAGTGTAGCGACTGATGACCATCTCGGGGTTAGACGAGCTGCCTACCGCGGGTTTCAGGCAGCAGGAAGGTTGCGCCAGCTGCCGTGCAGAAGGCTAGAGCAAACAGAACAAAGAGCCCCGAAATACCCACTAGCGGCAGCAGGGCGGGCACGAGTAGGGGAGCGGCGATAGAGGCTAAACGGCCGAACCCGGCAGCCGCACCCGTGCCGGAACCGCGCAGGTGGCCGGGGTAGAGTTCTGGCCCGATGGCGTAGAGGGCACCCCAGGCACCCAGGTTGAAGAAGGAGAGCATGCAGCCGCTAGCTACCAGTGCCCAGACCTCGTGCGATAGGCCGTAGGCCACCGCTGCCAGCGCTGAGCCCAGCAAGAAGGTAGCTAGGGTAGAACGCCTGCCCCAGCGCTCAATCAGCCAGGCGCTCACCGCATAGCCCGGTAGCTGGGCCAGAGTCATGATGAGGGTAAAGGTAAAGGAGCTGACCAGGCTAAAGCCCTGCTGAATCAGTAGCGAGGGAATCCAGATAAAAGCCCCGTAGTAGGCAAGATTGATGCAGAACCAGATGACCCAGAAGGCAAGGGTGCGGCGGCGCAGCGCCGCTGACCAGATGGAGGTTGCCCGAGCCAGCTCGGCCGAATCCTGCCCGGCAGCGGTAGCGGCAGGGGCGGACGGCGTCCGCGCAGCTTCTGCCCGCAAGGGCGGGGAGGCAGCGAAACCAGCGACCACGGACCTGGCGCGGGCCAGGTCGCCGCGTCGGGTGAGAAAGCGCACCGATTCGGGGAGTCCCCACCGCACCACCAGGGCGTAGAGGGCAGGGACGCAGCCGATGGCAAGAGCCCAGCGCCAGCCGTCCTCTGAGCGGCTCACGATAAAGGTTCCAATCAGGGCAGCGAGAATCCAGCCGACCGCCCAGAAGGCTTCAAGAACAACGACCATACGCCCGCGCACAGCCCGCGGGGCAAACTCAGAAATATAGGTGGAGGCTACCGGCAGCTCAGCGCCGAGCCCCAACCCCACGATGAAACGCAGCACCAGCAGAATGGTAAAGGTCGTAGCGAGGGCAGAAAAACCGGTAGCCAGCCCGTAGACCAGAAGCGTGCCGGCAAAGATTGCGCGCCGCCCAAACCTATCCGATAGACGCCCGCCCAGGGTGGCACCAATCGCCATGCCCAAAAACCCGATAGAGCCCAACAGCGATGCCTGCCCCGAGCTAATACCCCAGTGGGCAATCAGGGCAGCCATGACGAAGGAAATGAGGCCGATGTCCATGGCATCGAGCGCCCAACCAATACCGGTTACTCCCAGCAGGTGGGCGTGACGGTGGGTGACGGGCAGCTGGTCGAGGGTGGCGGTGAGCTGTTCGGCATTCAGGGAGTCGGTGTTGAGGGCGTCGGCAGTCGTGGCGGTAGCGCGGTGGCCGGGTGCGGACGCCCGGGGCTGGTTTTCGTGCGGGGAAGTCATGTTGCTCAGGGGGGGCAGGGAGTAAGGTCACACTGACGTTATCAGCAGGGGCTTCGGGGAAGGCCCCGCACCCGACCAGATAGCGGGAATAAGTCACAATATGACGGTTACAGACCCCAGCCGTGCTATAACTTGAAGTGTAAAAGAAAAATATCGTGCTCCGGGACCCGGTGAAAATCCGAACCTGCGGTGACAGCCCGCTAATTGACGGCACACATCAGTGCCTGATACCTGCAAGGTGGAATTCCTTGGCAGACAGTACAGTCTGGATGGAAGGTAGCACGAGCAAACCGTAAGGTACCCCTACCGGTACCTGCCGTACCCGCTTGCCCGGCCCACCGGCGTTCTCACCGACGCCCACCGAAGCCAGCCAACCCCGGGTACCCTCGATTTGTTCTCCCGGAGCCACTCGCTTTGGGAGTTTTTTATGGATTTCTTGCGGTGGCTCTTCGACGCTCAAATTGCGATTGGCGAAAACCAGTCCCTCTTGGTGCGCGAAGTCCTTGGCAACATCTTCGGCCTACTATCAGCCCTCGGCGGTATGCGCCGTAAGGTCTGGGCCTGGCCCGTCGGTATTCTCGGCAACCTGCTGCTGCTCACCGTTTTCTTGGGCACCGTGTTTGGTTCAACCTACGGTACCGCTAACCTGCTCGGCCAGGCAGGCCGTCAGGTCATGTTCATTGCTGTGTCCGTGTGGGGCTGGTACCGCTGGAACCAGACCCGCAAGACCGGCGAGGCCGGCCAGGCTGCGGTGGTTCCCCAGTGGGCCAGCTGGAAGGAACGCGCTTTCATGATCGCTTTCATGCTGATCGGCACCGGCGTGCTGACCCCGATTTTCCGCGCCCTGGGCTCCTATGAGCCGGTCTGGTCTGACGCCTGGATCTTCACCGGCTCCCTGCTGGCCACCTTTGGTATGGCTAAGGGCTGGGTGGAGTTCTGGCTGGTCTGGGTTGCTGTGGACGTCGTCGGCGTGCCCCTGCTCTGGTCAGCAGGCTACTACGCCAGCGCCTTCATGTACCTCTTCTACGGGGGCTTCACCCTGGTTGGTTTCTTCGTTTGGTGGCGCACCCGCAACCAGGAGGCCGCCAAGGTTGAGGTTGAAACCGCCTTCCCCGACCCCACCGTGGACGTGCGCTAGGCGGTAGCGTCCGTTAGTGACAGTGGCCCCTGGGCAGCTGAAAATGAACCTTCAGCTGCTCATGGGCCCTTTTGTGTCTAGGAACTGACTGTCGATTGTCATAGACAGGTAATTTTTAGCAGACAGGCATGTTTTTTCCTAAGCTTGATTGAGTCTTCTACGATCACAAATCATGCAGTTCAATGGAGAAAAAGCATATGCCCCAAAGACTCTTCCGTGCCCTGGGCACAGCCCTGCTAGCCACCTTGGCCCTTACCTCCTGCGGGGGCGGGGACACCGCTACCGTCAAGAGGGTTATCGACGGCGATACTATTGAGGTTGAATACCAGGGGAAGGAGGCCACCGTCCGCCTCCTCAATATCGACACCCCAGAAACTAAACACCCCAATAAGAATGTAGAATGCCTAGGGCCTGAAGCAAGCCAATTCCTGACCAACATGTTGCCCGAGGGAACACAAGTCACCCTTGAGTTTGATAAAGAAAAAACTGATAAATACGACCGTCTGCTCGCTGGAGTGTATAAAGAAGACGGAACCTTCGTCAACGAAACAATAGCCAAAAACGGTTTTGCCACAGCTATCAAAATTGCACCTAACGAGAAGTTCTATCCCCAAATCCTCAAAGCACAAGAAGAAGCCATGGAATACAATCGGGGAATTTTCGATCCCGCTAGTTCATGTGCACTGCCAGGAATGCTCAGAGAAGCTACCCAGGCTGTAGAAGAAGCTACAAGTCCTGAAGACCTCATAATAGCTGTTGAAGCAGCACTAAAAATACTTACAACGCTTGAAGAAATCAGTGCTGATGGATCGGAAGAGTATCTGAAGAACCTCCTTCAGGCCGAAACCATGTCTTCTCTTATTGGCTCACTCAAGTCCGCACTTGAATTAAGGAACCGTGACTATCTGAGGGCTGTGCAAACTGTTGAAAGTGAAGCGGCTGAAAAGGAAGAAGCCCAGCGCCAGGCTGAAGCTGAACGCAAGGCTGAGGAGGAGCGCCAGGCTGCTGAAGCTGCCGAAGCTCAGAGGCTAGAAGCAGAAAGGGCCGCTCAAGCTGAAGCTGAACGAGTAGCTGCTGAACAGGCAGCTGCGGCCCAGGCTGAAGCAGACCGGATTGCTGCCGAGCAGGCTGCTGAGGCTGAACGTCAACGTCAAGCCCAGCTAAACCAGCCGCCTGCACCTGCCCCAGCTCCTGTACCTGCCCCTGCGCCCGTCCCTAATCCGGCACCTGGCCAGAACCAGCCTGCCCCACCGCCGGCCCCTGCGCCTGCACCTGAGCCGGAATCTAACCCCTATCCCGGTTACACAGGTCCTCGCTGTTACGCTCCCGGCGGTAAGACCTGGACTCCCTGCCCTAACCGATAAGTAGCAACTCGGCAGAAAACCGACGCCCGCCCTCCTGCCCTGGCTTGGGGCAGGAGGGCTATTCTTTGTCTTCACCTATGCAATAGAACATATTTGTAGTACTCTAGTAGCATGCAAGGGTGGACGGTTGAAGTAAGTTTAGTTCAAGACTGGCTCATGGAACTGCCTAGCCAAGAGTATCTTCATGTGCTTGCAGCTCTTGAATATCTTGGGTCTGTAGGGCCTCCTGGTGGCAGGCCCTTTATTGATCGCATTACCGGTTCGTCTCTACACAACCTCAAAGAATTGAGGCCCCGAGGACATGCAAAAAATATTAGAATTCTATTTATCTTTGACCCAGAACAACAAGCAATTCTGTTGGTAGCTGGTGACAAAACCGGCCAATGGACCAAATGGTACAAACAGAACATCCCCCTTGCTGAGAAACGTTACGAAGAATACCTAAGGAAGCGCCGTGACAACGCTTGAAGAACTGAAACAAATGCGACCGGTTGATTCCCAGGAATTACAAGGCCTGGTTGATGTCATGCATGCTGAAGCCCATGTATACCAACTGCAAAAACTGCGTAAAGATCTAGGAATGACGCAGACCGATCTGGCTGAAAAAATCGGTGTCTCCCAAAAAAGAATTTCCCAAATGGAAAAGGGAGACATTGGGAGCGTGAGTCTCAAAACCCTCCATAAATACATCACAGCACTTGGAGCAGAACTTACTGTGTCGGCTAGTTTTCCGGTGGGTACGAGCCACACAATCTACAGCACCCGGTAAGTAGGCCCCGACGCCCGCCCTCCTGCCCTGGGGTAGGAGGGCGGGCGCGTCCTTACCGGGAAATGCAGGGCACATGACCGAAAGATGAAATCTCCACCTGCCCGGTAACGCCGCAGCTTCAAAGAGCGGTACTCTAGAAACCGTGAAGAACTTTGAAACCCTATTCGCAGAACTGGCCGAAAAGGCCGAAACCCGCCCCGAGGGCTCCGGAACCGTCGCTGAACTCGACAAGGGCGTCCACTTCATCGGCAAAAAAATCGTCGAAGAAGCAGCCGAAGTGTGGATGGCCGCCGAATTCCAGTCAGATGCCGAATTCGCAGAAGAGGCTTCACAACTGATTTACCATTTGCAGTGCATGATGATCGCCAAGGGACTGACTCCCGAAGATATCTACAAGTACCTCTAAACCCCACTGCAAAGGAAAAATACTTATGCTGCGTGTTGCAGTCCCCAATAAGGGCATGCTGTCTCAGGCTGCCGTCACCATGCTCACCGAAGCTGGCTACCTCCAGCGCCGCGACTCCCGCGAACTCGTGCTCGTCGACCAGGAAAACGAGGTGGAGTTCTTCTACCTGCGCCCCCGCGATATCGCCGTGTACGTCGGCGAGGGTACTCTGGACGTCGGTATCACCGGCCGGGACCTGCTGCTGGACGCTGGAACCCACGCCGAAGAAGCTCTCTCCCTTGATTTTGCCCGCTCCACCTTCCGCCTGGCCGGGCCCGCCGGTACCTACACCGACCCGTCCGAACTTGAAGGTAAGCGCATCGCCACCAGCTACAAGCGCCTGCTGACCGACTACCTGGAACGCTCCGGCATCAACGCGTCGGTGGTGCGCCTGGATGGCGCTATTGAGTCCTCGATTCGTTTAGGCGTTGCGGACGCCATCGCCGACGTCGTAGAAACCGGCAACACCATGCGCGCAGCCGGTCTGGAACCTTTCGGTGACCCGATTATGCGCTCCGAGGCCCTGCTGATTAAGCGCCCCGGCGTTGAGGACCACGCCGGTCTTGAGCGCCTCCAGCGCCGCCTGCAGGGTGTGCTGATTGCCCGCCAGTACGTGATGATTGACTACAACATCGAAGAGGCTAACCTTAAGGCTGCCACCACTCTGACCCCCGGCCTTGAAGCCCCGACCATCTCGCCGCTCTCGCGCGAGGGCTGGGTTGCTGTGCGCTCCATGGTGCCGCGCAAGGCAGCGAATAATGTCATGGATTCCCTCTACGAGATCGGTGGCCGCGGCATCCTAGTCACCGCCATTCAGGCCGCGCGCCTGTAACTTTACCCGGCGGCGTCCTTGCCCCTGATATGGGCGGACGCCGCCGCTTCAGTTTTGCTTTCAAGGAAAGGGGGCGCGCCCGTGGGTGTTGCCATTCGTGTTATTCCGTGTCTTGATGTGGACGCCGGCCGCGTGGTCAAGGGCGTCAAGTTTGAGGGCCTGCGCGACGCTGGCGACCCGGTAGAACTCGCCAAGCGCTACAACGCTGAGGGCGCCGATGAGCTGACCTTCCTGGATGTCACCGCCTCTTCTTCTGACCGCCAGACCACCTTCGATGTGGTGTCATCGACCGCTGAGCAGGTCTTTATCCCGCTGACCGTGGGCGGGGGAGTGCGCACCGCTGAGGACGTCGACCGCCTGCTGCGCACCGGCGCCGATAAGGCCTCTATCAACACTGCCGCTATTGCCCGGCCCGAGGTGATTAACGAGATTACCGAGCGGTTTGGCTCCCAGGTGCTGGTGCTCTCGGCGGACGCCAAGAGGTCGGACGCTACTCCGTCTGGCTATGAGGTGACTACCCATGGCGGCCGCACATCCACCGGGCTTGACCTGCTTGAATGGGTTGCTGAGGCCCAGGAACGCGGCGTGGGCGAGATCCTGCTGAACTCCATTGACGCCGACGGCACCAAGGCCGGCTTTGACCTGCCCATGATTCGGGCGGTGCGCTCTGTCGTCACCGTACCCCTGATTGCCTCCGGCGGCGCAGGCGCAGCCGAGCACTTCCCACCCGCCATCGAAGCAGGCGCGGACGCCGTCCTCGCCGCTTCGATCTTCCACTTCGGCGAGGTCAGCATTGGGGAAGTGAAGGACGCAATCCGAGCGGCGGGGTACGAAGTACGGTAGGGAAAGACAAGTAAGGCGCACCAGGCTCACGCTCGCTGCCGACCCTCTCGCCTGGTTCGCTTCGCTCACGAGGCGATTCACGCCAGCCCCGAGCCAACAGCTTCGCTGTGAGCCTGGCTTGCCTAACCTCTGCCAGCTGGCTTGAGTATAATTTATTTGTTCTTATCGTCTTGAAGGTTCAGGATTCTATTCTTCATAGAATTAAAATCATTTCTACTCTTTAATCATTTTTTGCAAGCGGTAAATCTTTGAGTTTTTCAGAGCTCCAAAAAAGTAAAGAGGCTTATTCAAAAGTAGGCACGCACCCCACACCCACCAACTAGACAACGGCCCCACCCGCGGCAAAAATATGAGCGTTAAATCTCTACAAATAAC
>NZ_JBPPWJ010000015.1:0-67484 GCF_053547255.1 Rothia sp. 11273D007AR
GTTGTATGGGCGGGTGTTTGCGGTGGTGCGGGGGTTGGTGTTTTTGGCTGCGGGTGGGACTTTTGAATAAGCCTCATAATCTAGTATTTACAGACGTCACTCTGTCTCAGACAAGGCCGTTTCCTGAAGTCTGACCCACACATCTTCTTCACCAGACTCTGCCCATTCTCGATGAGCTCTAGCGTATTCATCGGCAAGGTCTACAGCTGCCACCTGTTCCACGTCAGTTTGAACAACAGATGATTGGTTGGTGGTCATACCTCAATCCTACCGACTGGGTTATCTGCAGCTCAAGACCTCAACCCATCAGGCACACGCCCTGACCCCGCCCGTGTGGCATAATGACCAGGTTAGACACACTGACTTTCCGAGGAGACCCCGTGGGTGTTGAGAGCGAACGTTTTGCCCGGTTGAGGCTACTTTTTAAGAACGAGGGCCTGCAGAAACTTCAGGACTCCACCGTCATGGTGCTGGGTCTTGGCGGCGTTGGTTCGGCCTGTGCTGAGGCTCTGGCCCGCGGCGGTGTGGGCAACCTGATTGTGCTGGACCGCGACGTCGTGGAAGAAAGCAACATCAACCGGCAAGCCCTGGCCTTTACCTCCACCCTGGGCAAGGTTAAGGCCGAGGTCATGGAGGGCATGATTAAGGAGATCCAGCCCGACTGCACCGTCACCGCTGAGCGGGTCTTCCTCACCCCCGATAACCTGGCTGAGACCCTGGATAAGTTCCCCCGCCCCGACTACGTCATTGACTGCATCGACACCATCACCCAGAAGCTGGCCGTCTACCAGTGGGCTGCTGAGCGGGGCCTGAACCTGGTGGCCTCCATGGGTGCTGCGAATCGTCTTGACCCGACCATGCTGCAGTTCGCTAATATCCGCCGCACCTACAACTGTTCAATGTCTAAGGTGATTCGGTCTGAGTGCCGCAAGCGTCAGATTTACGGGCTTGAGGTGCTCTTTTCCACCGAGCTGCCCTTCAAGGTGGAGAAGGCCCCGGGCGCTAAGGCCAAGGGTGAGACCCTGGGTTCCATGAGCTACATGCCCCCGATTATGGGGCAGATGTTGGCGGGTAAGGTGATTCGTCAGCTGGCCGGTATGGAAAAGATTCCGGCACCTCCCTACCTGGGTTCCCAGGCGGGAGAGAAGGACGCCGCAGGTCAGCACCTGCCTCAGCCCCGCTAGTATGCTGCTTGATACCCACTTTCACTATGACTTCCTGGCCCCGGCGCTTCGGTCAGCGTTTGACGAAGCGCTGCGGGCCCAGGGCGTCCAGGTTATTGCCCAGACCCTCTTGCCATCAGCTTACCGGGAACTTCGGCAGGTAACTGACCCGGCTGGGCCCTTGCTCTCTCTTGGTTTTCACCCCTGGTGGATGGTCTCACCAGCCCAAGTTGAGGCTGAGCTGGAGGTTTTTGAGGCTGAGGTAGCCAGCTGCCGGTTCATTGGTGAAATTGGGCTAGATTTTTCGCCCCGCCGCCTGGAGGTATCCCCTGCCGACCTGCAGCTGGGGGCCCTGGGCAGTCTTCTGAGTATGGTAAGTGAGGCAGCCGCCGGGCAAACAGAGCAGAAGCCCTATGTGCTGTCCCTGCACGCCGTCCGTGCAACAACAGCCATGCTTGATCTTTTCGAGGAGCTTGCTCTACCTGGCGCACCTGTCGTGCCGGTGATTCACCGCTTTGGGGGCACCAGCGATGAGCTGACCCGGCTGGTGCGGGCAGGTGGGTGTATTTCGGTTCATCCGCAGATGGTTGAGAGCAAGCGCGGACGGGCCTACATCCGCCAGGTGCCCGCAGACCGCCTGCTTCTGGAAACGGACCTACCCGAGCAGCCCACCGACTCGCTTGACGTCCAGTTCTTTGCGCAAGAGGTGGGCGGACGCCTGCGCCGACTTGTCGAGGGCATTTCGGCTGAGCGCGGCGTAGACTTTCTACCGATTCTGCGGGAGAACCAGAGGCGGCTCTATTCTCTTTAGTACCCCTGCCCTGGCTTATGGCCCAGGTTTTCTCGGGGCACAAAAAAGTCTCGGCAACAAGCTGTTACCGAGACCTGAGTGGTGGAGGTAAGGGGATTCGAACCCCTGACCTTCTGCATGCCATGCAGACGCGCTACCAACTGCGCCATACCCCCGTGGAGCTAAGGGGATTCGAACCCCTGACCTTCTGCATGCCATGCAGACGCGCTACCAACTGCGCCATAGCCCCTTATTCACTTATTCCCCGCTCTCGCGGCGACTGTTCTATCTTATGGCACCCACAAGGGCTCATGCAAATCGAGAACCCACCAGCACCCATGAACTGCATCACATAATATTCATGGACTGTTCAACCTCTGTCCACAAAAGGACGCCCCACCCTACTCCCCTAACGCAGGGAAGTTGGGTGGAGCAGGCTCGCAGCGAAGCTGCTGGCACCGGGGCTGGCGTGAATCGGTTGTGAGCGAAGCGAACCAGCGAGAGGGTCGGCAGCAAGCGCGAGCCTGTGCAACCCCTCTTAGACTGAGTTTCTAGTCTTCGCGCTGGTTCATCAGATCCGCTTCGGGAGTGATGATCTCAAAGTCAGCTTCGGCGCCTTCAGTATCGACGGCACCGGCTTCGCTTTCCAGGCCCAGGTCGATGCGGGGGGCGTCGCCCCAGAGGCGGTCGAGGGCGTAGAAGGCGCGGTCTTCTTCGTGCTGTACGTGCACTACAATGTCGCCGAAGTCCAGGAGTACCCAGCGGCCTTCTGCGCGGCCTTCGCGGCGCAGGGGCTTGAGGCCCAGTTCTTCACGGAGCTTATCTTCAACCTCGTCAACAATTGCGTTGACCAGGCGTTCGTTGTGGGCTGAGACGACCAGGAAGCCGTCGATCAAACCCATAATGTCAGAAGCGTCGACGGCCAGCAGGTTGGTTCCCTGCATGTCGTCGGCCGCGCGTGCGGCTACCTTCAACGCTTCAATAGACTCTGCAGCTGCAGTCATTTCGCCCTTTCCGAGCAAATCATTCCCCAAACCTTTTGGGGTCTCATTCAACTAAATCTTTAACTGAAGAAAAGGAACCACACGGTAGCCAGCACAAGCACGAGAAGCAGGAGGCCCACGACGGCTACGATTGCGCCGGTGGATCGCCCCTCTGATGTTTCTGGGCTGTAGGTTGCTGCTGCTTCTTGTTCCACTTCGGCAAGGTCGCCGGAGGGGGCTTCGTCCGTCTGTTTGACGGTGCCTGCGAAGTTGAAGCGCTGAGCGTCTTCTTCCTGGTCGGGGCCGGGGGCCACCGCCGGGGTCTCAGGTGCAGACTCGGTGGTCTCTTCGTCCTCTTCTGCCTGTGGCTCGTAGGTGTACCCTTCGGGTGCCTCGGCAGTTTCTTCAGAACTATCAGAGTCTACCGCACCGGTGCTGTCACTGGCTAGGGTGCTGGCGGCTGGGTCAGTCACATCGGCGCTGTCGATTTCGGTAAGGTCAAGGCCCTGGGCATCAACCGCGCGGACGGGGGCGGGCAGGTCCGGGGTGTGCTGGCCGGCGGTAAAGAGTTCGGTGACGGGCCCGCCCTGGGTGTCTTCGGCGAGCTCCGCTTGGGCTTCTTCTTCGGGGTGGGTTGCCCTATATTCATCGTCCTTGGCCTGGGCGCGGGCGATGATAGCGGCAATTGCCTCAGGGTTTGTGGTGACGACGGGTTCCTCGGCCTCAGGCTCTTCTGCCTCGGGGCTCTCATCAGCTGCCGCGTCACTCGTTTCTTCAGTAGCTTCAGGCTCTTCTGCCTGCAGCTCATCAACGCTCACGAAGTCACTTTCACCGGTGATTTCGCCGGCGGCAGCGGCGAAGTCTACCTGCTCGGTAGCTTCAGCCGGCTCAGAGTAGTCGGCGCCGAGAACCTGCTGATCAATGTGGGCCAGGGGGTCTTCAACCACGGTGGCGCGGGTGTTATCGAAATCTACGTCGAGTTTCTCGCCCTCACCGGTGCTGATGCTGCCCATCTGCGACAGGTCAACCAGGGAGCGGGCGGCGTCCTGCTCTACCTCTACGCCCTCGACGGCCCCCATAAACATGGGCACCTCGGGCAGCTCTTCATCCCCCCGCTGCAGGGCGCGCAGGTATTCAGCGACCTCTTCGTAGTAGCGGCTCAGACGGCGCGGGCCCATGGGTCGGGTCGGGGGCGGGATTTCTAGCCCGTCCTCAGTGGTGTAACTTTCGGTGAGGTAGGCGGGTGTCTCGTCGTTCTGGCCGTCCGCGGCCTGATCGGGTCGTGTGCTCACAGTGTTTCCTTGAGTGGGATGCCTGGTTCTTGTGGTTAATGCTACCAAGCCAGACAGGTGGTGAAGGTTCTTAGCTGAGGTGGTCTTTGGTTTTATTTCAGCCGGGGCAGGCCAGCTACGTAGCCGCCGCCCTGGGTGCCGGTGTCGTCGCCGGTGTAGAGGCTGTATTTATTGATGTACTGCACTACCCCGTCGGGCACCAGGTACCAGACAGGCAGGTCATTGCGGGCCCGGTCGCGGATGTCGGTCGATGAGATCGCCATGGCCGGAATCTCAATGACGCGGACGCGCCCCTGCGCTTCTTCGGGCACGGTTAGTTCGTGGCCGGGGCGGGTGACCGCCACGAAGGTGGCAAGGTCCCACATCTTGTGGGCGTCTTTCCAGGTGGTAATTTGGCTCATGGCATCGGCACCGGTGATAAAGAAGAGCTCGTCGTTGGGGCGCTCGGCGCGCAGGTCGGTGAGGGTGTCGATGGTGAAGGTGGGGCCCTGGCGATCAATATCGACCCGGCTCACGGTGAAGCGGGGGTTGGAAGCGGTGGCAATCACCGTCATCAGGTAGCGGTGCTCAGGGGCGGTGACCTGCTTGTTGGCCTTCTGCCAGGGGTTGCCAGTGGGCACGAAAATTACTTCGTCGAGGCTCAGCACAGCAGCGACTTCGCTGGCCGCAACCAGGTGCCCGTGGTGAATGGGGTCGAAGGTGCCACCCATGACCCCCACGCGGGTGGTGGCGGGATCGGGTTCGGGGATACCGAGCTCACGTCGGATTTCATGGGCGGGACGAATCACGGGTCTCCTGCTCGCTTTTGTATGTACGGCTTCGGCGCGGGCCCGCCCCCCCGGTTACCGGGGTGGTGCGGGCACCGCGCCGAAGTGTGGTGGAGAAAAGTTTAGCGCTTGTGCTTGCTCTGGTAGTCGCGCAGGGCCTCGGTCTCTTCGTGGGAGAGGTGGTCTGCTGCGTGGTCAGGGCGTACAACGCCGCGGCCTGAGAATGAGATGGTAATCAGGAAGAGCAGGCCGAAGACAATGAAGCCGATGATGGCGAACCAGTAGGTGGGCATACCGAGCAGTTCGAGCTGGTGGCTACCTTCTTCTGAGGCAAGTACGGTGGCGCCTGATGCAAGTACAGATGAAAACATGTGTGTGTACCTTTCGAGGCTGGGCGGTGTGTGGCCGCGCCAGTGCGGTCAAAGTATGGGTTTATTACCATGCTACCGGGTTTCGCGCTCTATGAGCGGGACTTTACCCGGTGGCAGGTGCGATTTTTCTGCTTTTAGTCGCGGCTGTGCCAGTCGCCGCGCACAATCCACTTGGTGGTGGTGAGCTGTTCTAGGCCCATGGGGCCGCGGGCGTGCAGTTTCTGGGTCGAGATGCCGACCTCAGCGCCCAGGCCGAACTGGCCGCCGTCCGTAAACCGGGTCGAGGCGTTCACGTACACTGCCGCGGAGTCAACGTCGCGAATAAACTTCTCGGCGTTGGCGATATCGTTGGTCAGAATCGCCTCGGAGTGGCCGGTGGAGTATTCACGAATATGGGCAATAGCGGCGCGCACATCGGGCACGGTCTTAACAGCCAAGTCCAGGGAGCCGTACTCGGTGGCCCAGTCTTCCTCGGTTGCCTCTACCGCATCTACGCCCTCGGGCAGGATGGCGCGGGTGGCGGCGTCCGCATGCAGGGTTACCCCCGCCTTAGCCAGGGCCGCAAGGACGCCCGGGGCGGCTTTCGCGCCCTCGGCCAGGAGCAGGGTTTCTACGGTATTGCAGGTACCGGGCCGCTGGGTCTTGGCGTTGACCAGAATCTCCGCGGACTTTGCCGGATCAGCGGTGACGTCGAGGAAGATGTGGCAGTTGCCCTCACCGGTCTCAATCACCGGCACCTTAGCGTTCTGCACCACCGACTGAATCAGGCTGCGACCGCCTCGCGGAATCAGCACATCGATATGCCCGCGAGCCAGCATCAGGGCTGCAGCGCCCTCACGGCCAAACTCGTCCACCGACTGCACCGAGTCAATGGGCAGGCCGGTAGCGTGCAGGGCATCGCGGATAATACGAACAACCACCTGGTTGCTCTTGGCAGCAGCTGAGCCGCCGCGCAGCATCACCGCATTACCGGCCTTAATAGCTAGGCCAGCGATATCAACCGTTACGTTGGGGCGGGCCTCATAGATAGCGCCCACCACGCCCAGGGGCACCCGTACCTGCTGCATCCGCAGGCCGTTCGGCAGGGTTGAACCGCGCACCAGCTCCCCCACCGGGTCGGGTAGGGCAACCAGCTCGCGTAGGGCGTCCGCAAGCTCAACCACCCGGTGCTCGGTCAAACGCAGGCGGTCCAGCATGGCCTCGCTCATACCGGCTTCCCGCTCCCGTTCAAGATCCTGGGCGTTCTGCTCGATAATCACCGTCGAATGCTTTTCGAGTGAATCGGCAACAGCCAGCAAAGCCCGGTTCTTCCAGCGGGTATCGGCCTTGGCCAGACGCCGGGAGGCGATACGGGCGTCCACCGCCATATCGGTGACCTGCCGCATCACATCGTCACTCACGTGTACCTGCTCGCCCATGAGCATCTCCTTATGTATAGGGGGTTAAACAACCTTGAAACTATCCTACCGGCGCACCCGCGCAAGGGCCCAGTATTACTGGGGGCCGGTGATTACTACAGGGAGGGGGCCACCAGCGCAATATTATCGGCGTGCGCTACCGTACCGTCGTAGGTCTCCCCCATGGTGCGCTGAATCTGCTCGGTGTGCAGACCCACCATCTGGGCGGTCTCACCGGCAGTATAAGAACTCAGGGCATGAGCCAGCACTTCGCCACCCTCGTCAACAATCGCCACGGGGCTACCGCCCTCAAAGGAGCCCTGAACCCCCAGCACACCGGCTGCTAGCAAAGAACGACGGCGGCGCAGGGCGGCGGCAGCGCCCGCGTCCACGGTAATTGAGCCCTCTATATCGGCCAGGTGCTCCAGCCAGAGGGTCTGCACCGGACGGCGCTCGCCGGTGGCGTAGAACCAGGTGCCGACGTCCTCACCGGCAAAGGCGGCGCGGGCGTGAGCCGCGCTCGTCACCAGGGCGGGAATTCCGGACGCCGCAGCCACCTGGGCAGCCTTCACCTTCGTCACCATTCCACCAGAACCCACACCGGCAGATCCCACCGACCCAATCGACAGGCCAGCCAGGTCAGCTTCGTTACGCACGCTGCTCACGCGCTCGCCACCCTGATCGGGGTGGCGGGTGTAGAGGGCATCCACATCAGAGAGTAGAAGCAGGGCGTCGGCTTTGACGGTGTGGGCCACGAGGGCCGCGATACGGTCGTTATCGCCGAAGCGGATTTCGCGGGTAGCTACCGCATCGTTCTCGTTGATAATGGGCATGACCCCCAGATCAAGAAGACGCTCTAGCTGGCGGTGGGCGTTCTGGTAGCGGTCTCGGGCCATGAGGTCTTCGGCGGTCAGCAGCACCTGGGAGACGGTAACGCCGTAGCGGGTAAAGATATCGGTGTAGCGGCTCATCAACAGGGACTGGCCGACGGACGCCGCCGCCTGCTGGGTTGCCAAATCTTTAGGACGGCGCGATAGGCCCAGCGGGGCAAGGCCGGCAGCAATAGCACCCGAGGACACAAAGACCAGCTCGATAGAGGGGTGCTCTTTTTTCTTCTTCGCCAGCACATCGGAGATAGTGGCGATAGCCAGCTCGTCCAGGGAGTTCTCGATGGAGGTCAGGGAGGAAGAGCCTACCTTCACCACAATCCGTTTGGCCCGTGGCATGTCGGAGCGTTCGATGATGGGGCTGCGGCGGTGCTTGCCGCGTGACTCGGCACTGGCCTGGAAGGCGTCCTTCAAATCCAATTGATTAGCTCCCTTAAAGTGTTAACTTTAGCTTCTATGAATATACAGCAAAGCCGCCCCGGGGACACGCCCCGAAGCGGCTTCTAACGCATAGTGGAATACGGTTGGGGCGCGGAAGGTGCTCCTACCCCGGCCTACTCTTCCTCGGCCGCCCGCTTGGCAGCTCGCTTTTCAGCCTTAGCTGCCTTGGCCTTAGCGGCGCGGGCCTCGTCGACAGACTCGGTCCAGATACCCGCCACGCGCTCAGCCTCAAGCTCGGCACGAGCCTCAGCCTTGGCGTCCATACGCTCGTGGAACTCAGCCTTGCGCTGGGCACGGGTGGGGCGAATGATTTCCTCAAGACGGGCATCGGTACCGCGCGGGGATGAGAGCAGCTCGGCGCCGCCGACCATGGTGGGCTCCCAGTCAAAGACCACGGCGTCCACTTCTTCACCGATCACCACGGCATCACCGGCAACGGCACCGGCCTTGAAGAGCTCATCTTCAACGCCCAGGCGGTTGAGGCGGTCAGCCAGATAGCCCACGGCTTCGTCGTTGTTGAAGTCGGTCTGCTTGATCCAGCGCTCAGGCTTCTCACCAATGACGCGGAAGAGGGGCTCAAGGTTGCGCTCTTCCTTGCGGATGATGAATTCCTGGCGCTTCTTGGAGCGGAAGCCCTTGGGCTTGACCACAGCAACGTCTTCTACGGGGGCGCTCTTGCTCTTCTTGCGGGCCTTACGGTCTGCTTCAACGAGCTCTGCCATGGCGAAGGTCAGCTGCTTGAGACCCTCGTGGGAGGCGGTTGAGATTTCAAAGACCCGGTAGCCGCGCTCTTCAAACATGGGGCGGACGAACTCAGCCAGCTCGCGCGCTTCGGGCACGTCAATCTTGTTGAGCACGATAATCTGGGGGCGCTCGTTGAGGGGCACAGTGACGCCGGCGGTGGGGTCAACCTCGTAGTTTTCAAGTTCCCCACGAATCACGTCGAAGTCGCTGATGGGGTCGCGGTTGGGCTCTAGGGTAGCGCAGTCAATGACGTGCACCAGGGCGCTGGAGCGCTCCACGTGGCGCAGGAAGCGGTGGCCCAGGCCCTTACCTTCGGAGGCACCTTCAATCAGGCCGGGAACATCGGCTACGGTGTAGCGGGTATCGCCCGCCTGCACCACACCCAGGTTGGGAATCAGGGTGGTGAAGGGGTAGTCAGCAATCTTGGGGCGGGCCGCAGAAATTGCTGCAATGAGGGAGGACTTACCGGCTGAGGGGTAGCCCACCAGCGCGACATCGGCAATAGACTTGAGTTCCAGCACAATATCGCGGGTGGAGCCTGGAATACCGAGCAGGGCAAAGCCGGGGGCCTTGCGCTTGGTGGAAGCTAGGGCTGCGTTGCCCTTACCGCCGATACCGCCTTCTGCTGCGACGAATTCATCGCCAATGCGAACCAGGTCGGCCAGGACGTTACCGTCGCGATCCTTGACGACGGTGCCCTGGGGAACGGGCAGGATCAGATCCTGGCCGTTGAAGCCGTGGGACATATCGCCGCGGCCGATGTCGCCGTTGGGGGCGCTCTGGTGGGGGCTGTGGTGGTATTCGAGCAGGGTGGTGGTCTGGGCATCGACGCGTAGGATGACGTCGCCGCCCTTGCCGCCGTTACCGCCGTTGGGGCCGCCGAGGGGCTTAAACTTCTCACGGCGAACCGAGACACAGCCGTGCCCACCGTGCCCACCGGTTACGTGTAGGACCACGCGATCTACAAATTCTGCCACGAGTGCAAGCTCCTTCAAAAAAGTTTGGTTTGGTTATCTAGTCTACAGGGTCGCCCCGGTGCCGGTCTGTGGCCGGACGCTCCTTGGGCGGCTTTGCGTAGGTGAGGTACGCAAAAGGGCGATTACGAGTTGCCCCGTAATCGCCCTTCTACTGAGGTGAGGTGTTTAGACCTTACTCAGCGGCTGCAAGGATGTTGACTACCTTGCGGCCCTTGCGGGTACCGAATTCGACCTTGCCTGCTGCCAGAGCGAACAGGGTGTCGTCGCCACCGCGGCCTACGTTGTTGCCGGGGTGGAAGTGGGTGCCGCGCTGACGAACGAGGATTTCGCCTGCGTTGACGGTCTCGCCGCCGTAGCGCTTAACACCGAGGTACTGGGGGTTTGAGTCACGGCCGTTACGGGTGGAGCTTGCGCCCTTCTTATGTGCCATTGATGCCTACCTTAGGTCAAAGAATGTTGGGATAAAACCAGTCTAAGCTGAACTTATGCGTTAATCGCGGTGATCTTAACGGTGGTCAGTTCGGCGCGGAAGCCCTGACGCTTCTTGTAACCGGTCTTGTTCTTGTACTTCTGAATAACGATCTTGGGACCGCGGAGGTCTTCGATCTTTTCTGCGGTGACCTTGGCTGAAGCCAGGGACTTTGCATCAACGGTGACCTTGTCGCCGTCAACCAGCATCAGCACGGGCAGCTCAATGGTGCTACCGGGCTCGCCAGCGACGCGGTCAAGGGTAACCAGGTCTCCAACTGAGACCTTTTCCTGGCGGCCGCCAGCGCGGACAATTGCGTATGCCACTTGGGAACTCACTTCTTCTTGACGTCATTTTAATGGTTCAAAACGGGTCTTCCTGAAAGGAACTCGGGCTCAACAGCAAGGTGGTGACCCGGTTTGCTCAGTACGTACCGGGCGGTTTCAGGTTCTGTCGTTTTGAGATGGTGTGGCCTTATCCCTGGTGGAATATGCCTAGCTGAGTCCACGCTAACGCTTGCTTGTGGAAACAGCACCGACTCACCAGTTTACGTGGTGAGTCGGTGCTGAGCAAGATATGTGGTGAACCCCTCAGGATCCGGGGAGATGAAGGCCCCGAAGCCGACTGGCTGGGTCTGGCATGAATTGCTTATGAGCGCCAGCGAATCAGCAAGAAGGTTAGTCGGCGCAGGGGCCTTTCATTCCCCGGATCTTTAGTTACCTACACGCTTGATATCTGCAGCTGAGACGCCGACGCCGAGCATGACGGGGGCGTCATCGCTGGATGCGGCGGGCTTAGTAGCCTGGTCGATGCTGGCGACTACGGAGCTACCGGTTGCGGCCTTGACCTCTTCGGTGCGCACTTCGGTGGAGCCGGCACCTGAGCTGACGGCGCGGCGGGAGCGGCGCTTCTTGCGGGGCGCTTCGCTTGCGGCAGCTGAGGGTGCGGACGCTTCGGCGGGGGTTTCGCTGGGTGCTTCGACCTTCTTGCCGGGGGTGGCTACGCCGGTGACGGCCGGGTCTGCTGCGACCTCGATGGGGGCGACGTACTTGACGTCGGAGCTTGAGGCGCGGCGGGGCTTGCGGGTGCGGCCCTTGCCTGACTCGTCCTGGTTGCGGGTGCCGCGGCGGTCGGTGCGGTCTGCACGGCCGACTCGGTCGTTACGGCCAGAGCGCTCACCTGAGGTAGTTGATTCTTCGCCGTCGCGGGGTTCGTAGTCGCGTCCGGCCTTCTGGGAGGCTCGGGCGCGGGCTTCGCCTGCGCGGATGGCGTCGAGTCGGGATGAGTTCTGGGTGAAGCGGGAGTCAGCTTCGGGGTCTACGTCCATAGACGCGTCGGAGTTGGCTGAGAAGTCATCTGCTGAAATCTCTTCGCGCTTCTTACCGCCCCGGCGCTTGGACTGGTGACGGCCCTTTGAGCGTTCCTCGGAAGACCCTTCGGTCTCGTTCTCAGCATCGGAGTCAAAGACGGCAGCCAGGGATTCGAGGGTGAAGGAGCCCTGCTCCCCCATGCTCTCTTCGGTGTCGGCGTCCGCCCCGGTGGGCAGCTCAATGACCTCGTCGCCGATGGTGAGCACCTGCTCGCCGCGGGCGTCCTGGTCCTGGTTCTGCTGGTTCTCCAGCTCCAGGCCGGCCTCGGCGCGGCGGTTGCGCTTGCGGCGCTTACGCTTGCGGGCTGACTTAGACTCGGTCTCACCCTGCTCGTCCTCGTGGTGGGCGCTGGCGGCAACAATGTTGGCCAGGGCAGCCTTGCGGGCCTCGGTCTTCTGCTCGGTCTCTTCGTTAACCTCGGTGAAGTCGCGGCGGTTCTGGGTCTTCTGGTTGCGGTAGCGCTTGCGGTCATCGCGTTCGGCACGGTGGATGAAATCGCTAGCGCCGCCGGAGCGGCCCTTCAGGGGCTGGTCGTGCACGAGAATGCCGCGACCGGCGCAGGCTTCACAGGGCTCTGAGAAGACTTCGAGCAGGCCGGTGCCCATGCGCTTGCGGGTCATCTGCACCAGGCCCAGGGAGGTTACTTCGGCAACCTGGTGCTTGGTGCGGTCACGGCCCAGGCACTCTACCAGGCGGCGGAGTACCAGGTCGCGGTTAGATTCGAGCACCATGTCGATGAAGTCGATGACCACGATGCCGCCGATGTCGCGCAGGCGCAGCTGGCGCACGATTTCTTCGGCTGCTTCGAGGTTGTTCTTGGTGACGGTTTCTTCGAGGTTGCCGCCGGAGCCGGTGAACTTGCCGGTGTTCACGTCCACCACGGTCATGGCTTCGGTGCGGTCGATGACCAGGGAGCCGCCGGAGGGCAGGTAAACCTTGCGGTCTAGAGCCTTGGCCAGCTGCTCTTCGATGCGGTAGTGGTCAAAGAGGTCGTCGTCCTCTTCCCACTTCTTCAGGCGGTCCAGCAGATCGGGAGCAACGTAGGTGACGTAGGCTTCGATGGAGTCCCAGGCGTCGGTGCCCTGTACCATCATGGAGGTGAAGTCTTCGTTGAAGACATCGCGCACGGTCTTGATGGTCAGGTCGGGTTCCTGGTAGAGCAGTTCGGGGGCCAGCACCTTGCGGGATTCACTCTTGGCCTTGATTTCTTCCCACTGCACGCGCAGACGGTTGATATCGTTGCTCAGCTCTTCTTCGCTGGCACCTTCTGCGGCGGTGCGGACGATGACGCCGGCGTCCTCGGGCAGACGGTCCTTGAGGATCTTCTTCAGGCGCTGACGCTCAACGTCGGGCAGCTTGCGGGAGATACCGGTCATGGAGCCACCGGGCACGTAGACCAGGTAACGGCCGGGCAGGGAGACCTGGCTGGTCAGGCGGGCACCCTTGTGGCCGACGGGGTCTTTGGTGACCTGCACCAGTACCGAGTCGCCTGCTTTGAGGGCGTTTTCAATCTTGCGGGGGGCGCCGTCGAGGCCGGTGACGTCCCAGTTCACTTCACCGGCGTAGAGCACGGCGTTGCGGCCGCGGCCAATGTCGACGAAGGCAGCTTCCATGGAGGGCAGAACATTCTGGACCTTGCCCAGGTAGACGTTGCCAATCAGGGAGTCCTGCTGGGTCTTGGACACAAAGTGCTCGGCCAAAACGCCGTCTTCGAGCACGCCAATCTGGATGCGGTCGTCCTTCTGGCGGACCAGCATCTGGCGGTCGACGGACTCGCGGCGAGCCAGGAACTCAGCTTCGGTAATGATCTGGCGGCGGCGGCCGGTGGCGCGGGTTTCGCGGCGACGGATGCGCTTGGCTTCCAGGCGGGTTGAGCCGCGGACGCCGGTAACCCGGTTGGTGCTGTGGGAGTCAGACAGTCGGGGGGCGCGCACCTTAACAATGGTGTCCTCGGGGTCGCCCTCGGTACCGCCTTCAAATTCGAGGTCGGCGTCACCGCGGCGGCGACGACGGCGGCGGTGGGAGGTGATTTCGGGGTCAAGGTCAGCCAGGCGGCGCTCACGGCGCTCAGCTTCTTCGGCCTCACGGCGGGCTTCCTTTTCGGCCCGCAGCTGCTCCATGATTTCGTCCATGTTGGGCGAGTAGAAGAGCAGATTGTTTGAGCTCACCGCCGCGTTGACCTGGGCTAGCTCTTCCTCCTTGAGCTCACGCAGGCTCTTCTGAGGAGCGGCAGGCTCTTCAGCGGTTTCGGCGGGGACTTCTTCTGTTTCAGCTTCTGCAGGCTCTGCCTCAGTTTCTGCTGCCTCTTCTGTGGCTTCTTCGGCAGACTCGGTTTCTTCAGCCTGTACAACGGCCTTCGCTTCGGGGCCCTTGGCCTGAGTCTCTTCCACCTCGGTGCTTACTTCGGCAACCTGTTCAGCGGCTGCGGTAGCTTCTGCAGCCTGGGTTTCTTCGAGGTTTTCTACAACCTCGGACTGTTCGCTGCTCATCAGCGTTCACTCTCCTTGTGTTCGTATGCCCCTGCCGCACCAGTGGTCTTGCCTGTAGTCGACGGTCCCTACCCTAAGGGGTGGTCCGCCGAAATCCTTGGCTACCCGGCTCAACCGTGAGCTCCTTGGCGTACTCGGCAGGTCAAGGCTTCTGTGCTCCATACCGAGGGGAACCGGGCCAGCGGCAACAACCCGAGGCAGCGCTAGGGCTGCACTTGATGGGGCTTGACGGTAAGGACGCCTGCGGGTAGGCAGTGCGTCACCGGCCGTTTCGGGGTGCCTGCTGGGTAGCGCTACCGCGTGCGGGCGGCACACTACCACACCCATTCTCTCACACCCGCGCTATTTTCACCCCATCTAGAACCGAACTCACCCCGCACCGGGCCGCCCTGTCCCAGCCAGCTCGCCCCGGGCGTCCTTACCTGGGAACTTAGTAAAGAAAACCTGCCCCCACCCCGCAAAACCGGGCGGGCTTGGAGCCTGCCCCGTAGTATGGGGAAAGAAAGTTTTATACAGCCTAAGGATTCACTGTGTCTACCCCCGTGAACACCCCCGATACTGAGAGCGGTATCAGCCAGGCCCAGCTCGATCGCAGGCTCGGCTGGTTCACCCTCATTCCCGGCCTGCTGGCCTTCGGAGCCGCCGCCATGCTGGTCTACGAGCGACTTCAGATTTATATGGACGGCGCCCACCGGTCGGTCTGCGATATCAACGCCCTGCTCAACTGCGGCACCGTCATGCGCACCTGGCAGGCAGAAGCCTTTGGCTTCCCCAACCCCTTTATCGGTATCGCCGGTTACGCTATCGTGCTGACTATCTCTACCGCTCTGATTGCCGGGGCGTCCTTCGCCCGCTGGTACTGGGTCGCCATGCAGGTGGGTCACACCCTGGCCATGGCCTTTGTGCTCTGGCTCTGGTACAACACCACCTTCGACATCAACGCCCTCTGCCTCTTCTGCATGGTGGTGTGGATTATGCAAACCGCAATCTTCGTGAAGGTCACCACCCGCAACATCCATGCAGGGGTTATCCCGACCTCTGAGAGCATCCGTCAGGCGGCCCCCAACTGGACCTGGTTCTCTATCATCCTGGTCTATATCTTGATCTTCGGCATTATCTTCATCCGCTTCTTCGATGTGATTATGGGAATGTTCTAAACCCCTCCCCACCGCAAAAGGCCGGGGCCCTCAGTACGAGGGCCCCGGCCTTTTTTAGTCTGCTGAGCGGCAGGTCTTTTTAGGCACCGAACCAGAGCGCGATTTCGCGGTCTGCTGATTCTGCTGAGTCTGAACCGTGAACCAGGTTCTTCTGCACGCTCTCGCCCCAGTCGCGACCAAAGTCACCGCGGATGGTTCCGGGGGCAGCGGTGGTGGGGTTGGAAGATCCCATGAGAGTACGGGCGCCCTCAAGCACGCCGTTGCCCTCAAGTACGAGAGCAACCACGGGGCCTGAGCCCATGTAAGACACCAGGGGCTCGTAGAAGGGCTTACCCTCGTGTTCCGCATAGTGCTGCTCGAGCAGCTCGCGGGAGGGAACCAGCATCTTCAACTCAGCAATGCGGTAGCCCTTACGCTCAAAACGGGCCAGCACCTGGCCGGTGAGGTTACGCTCCACACCGTCGGGCTTGACCAGAATCAGGGTACGCTCGGTCATGACAATCTCCTTTGATAGGTCAGGGTGAGTTTTCACCCTTACCCTACCAGACAGCCCGCTAGGCGGGGTTAGCCTTCTCCCATTCCTCCTGCTCTTTGGCGCGGACGGCGTTCTCGGCGTCCAGGCGGGCACCGCGCGTCACCCCGTACCAGTAGGCCACAGCAAAAGCCGCTCCCACAAAGAACATGGAGGGCAGGGCAAAACCAACCAGAATCAGGGCAGCCTGCAGACCGTAGCCCAGGTGGTAGCCCCAGGGCTTCTTCAGGAAGGCCGGGGTGGCTAGCAGGGCCGCTACCAGAGCTAGACCCAGTACCCAAATGACTACCTTGACCCAGGTGGGGTCGTTGAAGTGGTGGCCAAAAATTGCCAGGGTTGCAAAGAAGGCAACCAGGGCTTCGAGCGAGAGCACCATCGAGGTAAACATGACCTTGATAGAGCGCTGCTTTATCGGCTGGCCCGGGCGCCATTCGCGCTGGGCGCGCGTCATTCTCGCCATCATCTCTCCTTTACAGTCCGAGCAGGGTGCTAGCTTCGCCCACCACGGTAATAGAGCCGGTCACCAGTACCGCGGAGTTCAGGTTGGGCACATCGGCTGCAGCCGTCACCGCCGCGGACAGAGCATCGGGAATGTTCTCGTAGGTCTCGATGGCGTCTTCATCAAAACCAGCGTCGAGGGCCAATTCAGCTAGCTCTTCCGGGGCAATGGCACGCGGAGAGTCTGACTTGGTCAGGTGCAGTACCGTGCGCCAATCTGCCCGATCAACGTACTCGTCAAAGAGCAGGTTCAGCATGGTCGCGGCGTCCTTTTCACCCAGGATACCCACCACCAGGTGCAGTTCTTCAAAGCTGAAGGACTCCTTGAAGGCGGCTGCCGAAGCAGCGACACCGTGGGGGTTGTGGGCGGCATCGAGTACCACGGGCGGCTCGGTACGGGCTACCTCTAGGCGGCCCGGCGAGCGCACCTCGCCAAAGGCCAGCTTGATAAGGTCGAGGCTCAGTTCCTTCTCTCCCCCGCCCAAGAAGGCCTCAACCGCGGCCAGGGCCACGGCGGCGTTCTGGGCCTGATGGGCACCGAAGAGGGGCAGGGCTATGTCTTCGTAGCGTCCAGCTAGTCCTTGGATGGTAAGCAGCTGCCCGCCCACACCGGCGGTGCGGTCGACAGCGCCGAACTCTACGCCTTCAAAGCGGTAGTCGGCGTTGTGGGCGCGGGCGGCTTCGAGCAGGACCTGGGCGGCGGACGGGTCCTGGGCAGCGGAGATGAGGAAGCCGCCGTCCTTAATAATCCCTGCCTTCTCACCGGCAATTTCGGCGAGGGTCTCCCCCAGCATGTCGGTGTGGTCCAGGCCAATGGGGGTAACCACCGATACGGTAGCGTCGGCGACGTTGGTGGCGTCCCAGGAGCCCCCAATACCCACCTCAAGTACCATCACGTCCACCGGCTCGTCGGCGAAAATCGCAAAAGCCAGGATGGTGAGGGCTTCAAAGTAGGTGATGCGGGGGGCACCGGCTGCCTCAAGTTCAGCGTCCACGATTTGCAGGTAGGGCTGAATCTCGCCCCAGATACGCACAAAGGTGGAATCTGCCACGGGCGCCCCGTCAATCGAGATCCGCTCGGTGACCTTGGAAATATGGGGGCTGGTGTAGCGGCCCACACGGATGTCGTGCGCCATGAGCAGGCGCTCAATCATGCGGGCGGTTGAGGTTTTGCCGTTGGTGCCGGTGATGTGGATGACCGGGGCTGCCTTGTTAGGTTCGCCCAGAATTTCCACGGCACGGGTCATCGCGTCGAGGCGGGGGGCCATCTTGTGCTCGGGGGCACGAGCCAGCAGATCGGCGTAGACCGAGGCTACGCCGAGGGCATCGTCAGCGCGAGCGCCCTCGGCAGCAATCTCGGCAAACACGGGGTCAAGCTCCATGTTGTCCTTGGTCATTTATGCCTTCTTCACGGTCGCTGAGAATTCAGCGCCCTCGAGGTAGGTCACGGCCACAGCCAGGGTCTCACCGGCCACCAGTTCCTCGTGCTTCTTGATAGCTTCGAGGTCAGCGGCGGGGGCGGTGATGGTCAGCTCGATGCGGTCTGAGACGTTCAGGCCGGCGTCCTTACGCTCGGACTGGATGGCGCGGACGGCGTCGCGGGCAGTACCCTCGGCGCGCAGCTCGTCGGTGAGGGTGGTATCGAGTACCAGGAAGCCGCCGCCGGGCAGAACCGAGACGGCGCGCTCTGCGGCGCCGTCGGTTTCTGCGACCACGGTTTCAAGCTCGTACTCGCCCGGCTCCAGAGCCATGTTGTCGGCACCAACCACAACGGTGCCGTCCTCGGTGACCTTCCAGTCCCCGCTCTTAGAAGCCTTGATAGCAACCTGCACCTGCTTGCCCAGGCGGGGGCCGGCGGCACGGGCATTGACCTTGAGCTGCTGGGAGATGCCGAAGTCCGCAGGAGCCACCTCGGCAGCGTCCAGAAGCTCAACCGCCTTGATGTTGAGCTCATCAGCGATGATCGACTCAAAGGTACCGGCCAGGTCCTTGCCACCGGCAACCGCCACGGTCAGGGCTGCCAGGGGCTGGCGCACGCGCAGCTTGTGGGCCTTACGCAGGGCAGAACCGGCAGAGGCAACAGCGCGGGTGGTCTCCATCAGGGCCAGCAGCTCAGCCTCGTCCTTGAAGTCCTCCGGCGAAGGCAGGTCGGTCAGGTGAACCGAACGTTCCCCGGTCAGGCCACGGTAGATTTCTTCAGTGGTCAAAGGCAGCAGGGGGGCCGCCATCTTCACAAAGGTCACCAGGGCGGTGTAGAGCACGTCGAAGGCCGCGGCGTCTTCGTTGAAGAAGCGCTCGCGGGAGCGACGCACATACCAGTTGGTCAGGGCGTCGGTGTAGGTGCGCAGGGCCTCGCAGGCGGCAGATACATCGTAGGCGTCCATGGCCTCGGTGACCTCGGCAACCAGCTGACGGGTCTTACCCAGGATAAAGCGGTCCATCACATGTTCGGCCTCGGTAACCAACTTGGCCTCGTAGCCTGCACCGCCGTTGGCAGCGTTGGTGTAGAGGGCGAAGAAGTGGTAGACGTTCCACAGGGGCAGCATGACCTGGCGGACGCCCTCGCGGATGCCCTGCTCGGTCACAATCAGGTTGCCGCCGCGCAGAATCGGGGATGACATCAGGAACCAGCGCATGGCGTCCGAACCGTCGCGATCCAGAACCTCGGAGACGTCCGGGTAGTTGCGCAGGGACTTAGACATCTTCTGGCCGTCCGAGCCCAGCACGATGCCGTGGGCAATGACGTTCTCAAAGGCGGTGCGGTCGAAGAGGGCGGTGGCCAGAATGTGCATGGTGTAGAACCAGCCGCGGGTCTGGCCAATGTACTCAACGATGAAGTCTGCCGGGTAGTGGGCCTCGAACCACTCCTTGTTTTCGAAGGGGTAGTGGAACTGGGCGAAGGGCATAGAACCGGAGTCGAACCAGACGTCCAGCACGTCCTCCACGCGGCGCATGGTGGACTTGCCGGTGGGGTCGTCCGGGTTGGGTCGGGTCAGCTCGTCGATGTAGGGGCGGTGCAGGTCGACCTCGCCGTCCTTGTTCAGGGGCAGGCGGCCGAAGTCGGCTTCCAGCTCAGCCAGGGAGCCGTAGACGTCGGTGCGGGGGTAGTTGGGGTCATCAGAGACCCAGACCGGGATCGGGGAGCCCCAGAAGCGGTTACGCGAGATGGACCAGTCGCGGGCGTTCTCAACCCACTTACCGAACTGGCCGTGCTTGACGTTCTCGGGGATCCAGTTGATGTCCTCGTTCAGCTCGCTCATGCGGCCCTTGAAGTCGGTCACGCGCACGTACCAGGAGGTGATGGCGCGGTAGACCAGGGGGGTGCGGCAGCGCCAGCAGTGGGGGTAGGAGTGAACGTAGGACTTCTCGCGAATCAGCACACCGTCAGCCTTGAGGGTGTTGATGATGGTGCGGTTAGCCTCGAAAATCTGGACGCCTGCAATCTCAGCCAGGGGGGCACCCTCGGCCAGGGAAGAGTCGGCGAAGAGGTCCAGGAACTTGGCGCCCTCGTCGATGGACAGAATCACGGGGATACCGTAGCCCTCACAGACCTTCTGGTCGTCCTCACCGTAGGCGGGGGCCTGATGGACCAGGCCGGTACCGTCGGTGGTGGTCACGTAGTCAGCGACCAGGATCTGCCAGGCCTTCTCGGTGCCGAACTTTTCTGCGTCGGTGAAGTAGTCCCACAGGGGTGCGTAGCGCACACCTTCGAGCTGGGTGCCGGTGTAGGTGGCAAGGACGGCCTCGCGGGCGGCGTCCGCGGGCTTTTCGGCGTCCCCGTAGCCCAGGTCTTTGGCGTACTCGCCCAGCAGGTCGGCAGCCAGCAGGAAGCGGCGTCCTTCTAGCTCACCGGCGCCGGGCACGACAACGTAGCTGATCTCGGGGCCAGCGGCCAGAGCCTGGTTGGTGGGCAGGGTCCAGGGGGTGGTGGTCCAGGCCAGGGCCTCAACACCGGCCAGTTCGGCGGCAACTTCGGGGTGCTTGGCCAGGGTGGCGTCGTCGGTGATGCGGAAAGCCACGGTGACGGACGGGTCCTGACGCTCCTTGTAGACGTCATCGTCCATGCGCAGCTCGTGGTTGGACAGCGGGGTTTCGTCCTTCCAGCAGTAGGGCAGCACGCGGAAGCCCTCGTAGGTCAGGCCCTTATCGTGAAGCTGCTTGAAAGCCCAAATCACGGACTCCATGTACTCCACGTTCAGGGTCTTGTAGTCGTTCTCAAAATCCACCCAGCGGGCCTGGCGGGTGACGTACTCTTCCCATTCCTTGGTGTACTTGAGCACCGAGGCGCGGGCAGCGTCGTTGAAGTTATCGATGCCCATCTCGATGATCTGCTGCTTGTCGGTCATGCCCAGCTGCTTCATCGCTTCCAGCTCAGCAGGCAGGCCGTGGGTGTCCCAGCCAAAACGGCGCTCCACCTTGTGGCCGCGCTGGGTCTGGTAGCGGGCGACCAGGTCCTTGACGTAGCCGGTCAGCAGGTGGCCGTAGTGGGGCAGGCCGTTGGCGAAGGGAGGCCCGTCGTTGAAAACGAACTCGTTGGCGCCGTTCTCACCGGCGTCACGGTTGTCGATGGAGGCCTGGAAGGTGTCGTCCTTCTTCCAGTAATCGAGCACTGCTTCTTCGAGTGCGGGGAAAGAGGGGGAAGCGGCCACAAAGCTGGCTCCGCTTGCACTTGCCTTGGGGTAAACAGGCTTCTTGGTCATGGTTGCGCCCTTAGGTTCTTGTCTGCCTAGTACTTGGGGTGCAAGGACGCCTGCCCTCCCCCGTCCGCTCGACGGGTGGGGAACCTGCGCGGTACCACCTTGCTTACGTCAACCGGTCCGACCCCACCCCGGGCCGCACTAAAAAGTGCGGGCGGGTATGGGTCTGCGCCGGGGCAGCCTACCGTCTCGTGAGATGAGGTAGGTTGCGCCCAGCGCAGGGTCGAACCGGTTATCAGTCGCTTCATGACAGCTGTTTCGGGCTTACCCGTCCGGGTCTACTGGGGCTATATCTATTCCGCGCACTCCCCTCGTCGCAACGAATTACGGGGGTGTGCAGGTACAGCCTGTTCTTCCGGATTGCTCGCCGGTGATAGCCGGGTCATTGCAACTGTTACCTATTTTAGGGGCAGGGGCGGTGGCTGTCTAACGGGTTTTTTGCTTTTCTGGCAGGCACCCGCCGGGCCCGGGCGTGAATTACAGGCGTGTGAGCACAAGATGTAGTACAGAGGCGGACACCCCGCCCCAAGATAGCGGATTACCGCCAGCTGGCAGGGTGAGCAGGGGAACCTAAATTACAATTCTTGCCCCCGCCCCTGTGCTCAACTTCAGGTCGCACCTACCTGCGGGCGGCGTCCGCATACTTCCCCTATTCCACGAGCGTCCATCAGACTCTCAAAGTGCTTATTCCCCTGGTGGGCGCTCCGAGAGTCTGGTGGCCCCTTAGAGGCGGCGGGCACGGTTGAAAGCTCGCTCCATCTTGATTTTGAGCTCGTGCGGACGCCGGGTGAGCTCGTCCCACGCTACTCGAACCACATCCCACCCCTGCCCCCGCAAGAGAGCCTCACGTTCATTCTGCCGCCCAAAAACGTCCTCACGCTCACCAAACTGGGTGTATTTAATCTGCCCATCAAACTCAACGATGATCTTGAAATCTGGCCAGGCAAAATCTACCCTGAACTGCTGCCCATATACCCCAATCACGTGCTGCTCAACAGGCCGAGGCAAACCACACCTCATCAAGAAAAGCCGCAGCAAACTCTCCCCAGGCGACTCGCTGAGAGGGCTTACGATATCTGCAATTATGCGAGCCTGCACGGAACCACGGCCAGAGAGCCCCCGTAAGGCCTGGGTCAGTTTTTGGTGCTCAATCTTCCGCAAAGAACTATCCGCAAGCACAAGCGCCTCTTCGAATTTCATCACCCTCATACAGTGAAGAACCGTATCGAGCGGTGCGGTTACATCTACACCTAAACTTTTCTCGATTTCGTACCGGTTGTTTCTATGCCGCACAACCCGCGGTGAAGGGGTGCCGTGTGCCTGACCCACTGTATGGATAGCAGTCGGTATATGGAGTAGCCACATACCGTGTACCGCTGCCGCTGAATGGTGGGATAGCACCGAGGTTTTGAGCCTGCTTCTGCCATACCCGATGACACGGGCAAGATACTGCTGACTAGGGTAAAGCTGAGAGTGGAAACCACTTTCCATATAGCTTCCGTAGCCAAGCCGCTGATACTCGTCGCGAGCGACCGCGCGAGCGAGGGCGTCCTTGTTTATGCCTCGTGCAAATAGATCCTGTGTGGTCTGTACGGCCATAGCTATTTCTTCTGGAGATTTCATGGTCAGATTGTGCGCTGATCCGGGCAGATTTCGCTAGAAAGGTACTTCCTGTGGATAGCGCTTTGCTCACCAGTGCACGGCAAGTGCGAATAAAACGGTGCAGCCGTGACGCAGTATGACGCAGCTGAGCTAAGTGTCCACAAGAATCTTGCACCACCCATTTGAGGCATAAGCACTACGAGAGTCTGGTGGGCGCTCAAGATGAACCCACCCCTGATACGCCGCTAGACTTGGGTTCAAGCACTACCCAGGAGAACACCATGCCCCTCATTAATGTCTCGTACGCATCTACTCAGTCTGATGAGAAGAAGGCCGAGCTGATTGCTGAACTCACCCGCACCTATGCCCGGGTGATGGGTGCCAAGGAAAGCTCGGTGTGGGTGATTCTTAACGAGGTACCGCGCACCGATTGGGGTGTGGGTGGCCAGCCTCTAGCAGCGCTTGACGCGGCAGCAGCTCACCAGCAGGACACCCGCGTAGAGATTCGCCAGGCACAGCATGAAGACCTACCCGCCCTAGCAGCCATTGAAGCTGAGTGCTTCCCGGCGGCTGAAGCAGCGAGTGAGAGCGACCTGCGAGCCAGGTTCGAGGTTTTTGGGGAGCATTTCTGGGTACTTGAAGCTGACGGCGAAGTTGTTGCCTTTATCGACGGGCTGGTAACCGACTCCCCCGTTATCTTCGATGACCTCTACAAGAGCCCCCAGGCCCATACTCGACACGGGGCTTACCAGACGGTGTTTGGTATCAACACCCGCCCGGCCCACCGGGGCCGGGGGTACGCGTCCGCCCTGATAGAAAAGCTCATCGACCAGGCACGAGAGCAGGGGCGAACAGGGGTGATTCTTACCTGCAAGAAGGAGCTGATTGGCTTCTATGAGAAGCTCGGCTTTGAGCTTGATAGGGTCTCAGAATCAACCCACGGCGGCGCTATCTGGCACGACATGACCCTGCATCTGCGCTAAACGCAAGGACGCCCGCCCCACCTAGCGCAGGTGGGGCGGGCGATTGTGTGCATAGGTGAGCTAAGCGTTACAGAAGCAGATGGGCAACCGGTGCGGTGAGCACAGTTGACAGCACCACCCGTTCAAACCAAATCACCGTCAGCTGCCAGAAGCTCACAGGAATCTCCGTTGCCAAAATTGATGGAACCATAGCTGAAAGAAAGATAACCGCCGAGACACAGACAACCGCAATGATAAAGCGGGTGGAAAGGTCAGCTTCAGGCCCGATTGCAGAGGCAGGAAGGAACATCTCTACATATCCCAGTGCAATTGCTTTACCAGCACCTGCAGGATCAGCCATGCCGGCTATCCAGGTAAAGGGGTAGAGCAACCAGCCCACCCAGTCAAAGAGCGGGGTGTGACGGCCCAGTAAAATGCCGATGAGGCCTACCGACATGATGGACGGAAGGATAGAGGAAGCCATCATAAGGCCGTCTTTAAAATTGATCCACATGGTTGCAAATACCCCGGGTGAAGCCTGCAGAGTGGCTCGTGCCTGAGCCCACGCCACCTTGAATTTATCGCGCCCTACCGATTTTTCAGGCTGGGGCGTGACACCTGGGTAGTACTCGTCAGGAATTCGAGAGAGCGGCGGAATACGAACCAGCACAGCAGTCACCAGATAGGTAACAATCAGGCTGGTAAAGAAGTAAAGAAGCCAGTAGTCCATCAGGTTGAGGGCATTCGCAACAACCACCATGAAGGTGACAGAAACGGTTGAGAAACCCACGGCGATGATAGCGGCCTCTTTAGCGGTGTACCCTCCAGATTTATAGACACGGTTGGTCAACAGCAGACCCAACGAGTAGGATCCAACGAAGCTAGCCACAGCGTCAACCGCTGAACGTCCGGGTGTTTTCCAGACCGGCTTCATGACGGGGCGAACGAAAACGCCGATAAACTCCATGAGGCCAAACCCAATGAGGAACCCCAGGAAGATTGCGCCGATAGGAACAATGAGGCCCACCGACCCTACTAGAGTCCCCCAGAGGAAGGGTCCAACGCCGGGTTGGTCTAGCCAGCTGGGCGGGCTGGTCACCATGAGGACGGCGGCGATCAGACCCACTATGTTGAGCAAAGCGAAGATGGTTTTGGTGGTGCTCGCCTTCCATGTGCCCTGAAGGAATGGGCGGACGGTGCCGAAAGCAATGAGCCCAAGGAGCAACCAGGGCACCACCGGGCCGAGTATGGCCCGGACGATGGTAACCAGGTGGTCCAGAGGGATACTGGTTTTGCCCTGGTAGGTGATTGGGATGAAGAACATAAAGATGCCGATAGCGGAGCAGGCGATGAGTTTAAAGGCGTCTTTACCCGCGCCCGGCCTGCTTACGGTATCGATGGCGGCAGTGGGCTCCTGGCTCCACGACTGCATAGACATAGTAACCTCCACACCTGAGTGGTTGTATATACATTGCAGTCAGCCTACCAACTTGTGTGCTGCGTGTCACTATGTTTATTTGATTATTTCCAACCCAAAGCCGCAACGACGCGATCCAGCAGAGCAAGGGCTCGCCGCGGGTTACCCCCGCCAGAAACAGCCACCAGTTCATCGCCCTGCCTGCGGTGGGCCAGCGACCAGACGGGGGATTCCTGCGATGCCCCGCCCACTAGGCACCAGATTCCTCGCTCTTCGCAGAGGTCAGCGACCCGTGCATTGAGGCCTGGTGAGTCAGTGAGCGCGTAGACCAGCCAGGCCCCAGCAAGATCTTCGGGAGCAAACGGACGCCGGTGGGCAACCAGGTGACCGGCGGCCAGTTCTTCTTCAATTGCGGCACCCAAAGTAGGTGCCACCACTTCAACGTGGGCACCTGCGCGCAGGAGGGGGCCAAGTTTACGGGCAGCAACCCGCCCGGCCCCCACAAGGAGTACCCGGCGTCCGCGCATATCCAGCGCTAGGGGTAAGCGCTGATTCACGCGGGCAGCTCCACCCAGATATCCCCGTCGCGCACCTCCACAGGGTAAACGGGTAGGCGATGCTCAGCCCCAGAGAGACAGTTGCCGCTTACCAGGGAGTACACCTCTTTGTAGAGCGGGGAGGTTACGGTCGGCTCGCCGTTCTTTTCACCAACAATGCCGCGAGCTACCACCAGGGAGCCGGAGGCAGGGTCCTTATGGTCGGTGACGAAAATGGAATCGCCAGCGGTGCGGAAGACCGCGTATTGCTGCCCATTAATCAGGGCAGCCTCACCCCAGTTGGGTTCCAGGTCGTCCATGGTGCAGATGCGGTACCACTGTGATGTCACGGTTTTCTCCCTATTTCTACGTCACTGCTTGTGTTTGCGTGGGTTTATCTTGCTTTTAAGCTAATATTAGCATTAGAAATACGCATTAAACCGGCTTGAACCCACATTAGGGAGGCACTGATGTCCACCGATCCCCGCACCGCCAACCAGCGTTCAGTACTGGTGATTGGAGGTGGGCCCGCCGCCTGGAGGTTCGCCAAGGCCTTCCTGGAAAAGGACGCCGGCGCCTCCCACCTTACCGTGCTCAACGCCGAGAAACACCTGCCCTACGACCGCGTGGCTCTCGAAAAGATCTTCCAAGACACCCAGCGCGACCTCACCCTGGGTGACCCAGAGCTATGGGACAACCCCCATGTCACCTTGATCAGCGGCGTGAGCGCCACCTCCATTGACCGGAAGAACCGAACCGTCAGCGCAACCGACGGCAAGACCTACTCCTACGATGAACTTGTTCTGGCTACCGGTTCTTCGGCAGTCAAAATTCCCATTCCCGGTTCCGACAGCGCCCATGTCTTCCGAACCATTGACGATGTTCAAAACGTGGTTTCTGAGGTCACCCGCCTTACCGACAAGCTAGGACGCCGCCCACGCGCCATCGTGGTCGGTGGCGGCCTGCTGGGCCTAGAGGCGGCTGAAGGTCTGCGAGATGTAGGAGCTGACCCCACCATTCTCGATGTGGCTCCCTGGCTGCTATCGATTGAGGTAGACCAGGGCGGCGGTTTCGCGGTCAACGCCGCAATTCGCGAAGCGGGAATCGCGGTTGAAACCGGTGCTTTTATCTCAACCATTAACAAGGATTCCGCCGGTGAGGTTATCTCGGTGTCGGTGGCAAACGGTATGGGTGATGAAGCCGATGTGCACCAGCTCGATGCTGACCTGGTCATGATGGCTGCCGGCATCCGCCCCAATGATCAGCTAGCCCGGGACGCCGGTTTGCAGGTGGGCGAGCGCGGCGGCCTCGTGGTCTCCCCCAGCTGCCAGTCGGAAGACCCCCATATTTGGGCTATCGGTGAAGTAGCCTGCGTGCTGGGCCGCACCTGGGGCCTGGTGGCTCCGGCTAATCAGATGGCTGAAGCTGTGGCAACTAATCTCACCGGTGGTCATGAAGAGGTAGAGAGCTTCGATATCGCCACCAAACTCAAGTTTTCGGGTCTGGAAGTAGCCGGTTTTGGTGACCGTCGCGGGGTGACCGAAAACTGCCTAGAGATTATGTTTGCTGACCCGGCTCGCGGCCTGTATCAGAAGATTGTGACAACCGCCGATGCGAAGACCCTGCTCGGTGGCGTCTTCGTGGGTGATACCGCCCCCTACGATTCGCTGAAGCCGCTGCTGGGTAGGGAGCTGCCCGCGGAGCCGTCCGCCTTTCTCACCGCTGCAGGAAGCGGGGATGGCGTGCCCGATACAGAACTGCCCGACGATGCGGTGCTGTGCTCCTGCAACAATATCTGCTTCGGTGCAGTGCGGGAAGCGGTAAAGGGCGGTGCGCACGATGTAGGAGCGGTCAAGGCTGAGACAACCGCCGGGACCCAGTGCGGCTCCTGCGTACCCATGATCCAAAAGACCCTAGAACAGACCATGAAGAAACTGGGGCTGACGGTCTCGAAGGCCCTGTGCGAGCACTTTGATCTCTCGCGTGCTGAGCTTTTCCAGGCTGTCTACGCTGTGGGCGACCTCGATGATTTCTACTCCGTGCTCAAGCGCTTTGGGCGGGGTACCGACGGCTGTGCCATCTGTAAGCCGACCGTGGCGTCCATCCTTGCATCGACCCGCAAGTCCTACGCCCTGGACGGTGGCCGCGGCGCCCTGCAGGACACCAACGACCGCAACCTGGCCAACATGCAGAAGGACGGCACCTACGGTGTAATTCCCCGAATCCCCGGTGGCGAAATTACCCCGCAGAAGCTGGCAGTTATTGCCCAGGTGGCAGCTGACTATGGGCTTTACACCAAGATTAACGGCGCCCAGCGTATCGGCATGTACGGTGCCCGTCTAGAGCAGCTGCCTGAGATTTGGCAGCGGCTGGTCGATGCGGGCTTTGAGTCGGGCCAGGCCTACGGTAAGTCCTTGCGTAATGTGAAGTCCTGCATTGGTTCTGCCTGGTGCCGCTTTGGCATGCGGGATTCGGTGGCTATGGCCATTGATACCGAAAACCGCTACAAGGGTCTGCGCTCACCCCACAAGTTCAAGGTGGCGGTTTCTGGCTGTAACCGCGAGTGCGCTGAGGCCCAGGGTAAGGACGTCGGCTTGATTGCCACCACGAACGGCTGGAACCTCTACTTTGCCGGCAACGGCGGCGCTAACCCCGCCCACGGCCGCCTGTTTGCGCAGGATCTCGACCAGCAAACCGCCTACCGTTATATTGACCGTTACCTGATGTACTACATCCGTACCGCGGATAAGCTCCAGCGCACCGCCCGCTGGGCTGAGGACCTCGATGAAAAGTTTGGCGACGCTATCGAGCACCTACGCGAGGTAATTATCGACGACAAGCTGGGCATCTGTGAACAGCTAGATGCCGATATGCAGTACCACATTGACCACTATGAGGACGAGTGGGCCGCAACCCTGCGCGACGAGAAACGCCTGCGCCGCTTTAGGGCTTTTGTGAATGAGCCTGAGGCTAATTCAGCGGGTGACCGCATGTATGTGCTGGAGCGTGACCAGATCCGCCCGGCCACCGAAGCGGAAATCGCTGCAGCTGAGGCCGATGGTGATCTTGAGGGTGAGGACGCCAGCGAGAAGGTTTTGATTGCCGGAGCCAGTTTGCCGGTGCACGCCGGCTAGCTGCCGCCGTGTGACCTCGTGTGACAAGGTTGTGATGCTCCGGTTCATGCGAGGTCACGCAAGTGGGTGAAGCTGCCCGACCCGTGTGAGGATGAGGGGTAAAGAGTTTTCTAGGGAGAGGATACGGCGTGTTCGCTGATCTTGATGTCACCAGTGCCGCGGTGCTGCTCTGCGGAGCATCAGAGCGGGTGGGGCAGGTTGCGCCCAAGTATAAGGCGGCGGCTGAGGTCATGAGTGTCTCCTCTGCTGACTTACTCCCCTCTGTTCTAGAAGATATCTCCCCGTCTGTGGTGGTCATCTGTGCCGAGCAGCCCGATGAGATTGGGAACTGGCGGCAGGCGATTACGGCCGCCCTGGGCAGCAGGGGTCTGCACACGGTCCTTCTTGTAGATAGCGAACCGGCGCCGCAGCAGGTCGGCAGGGTCTTTTTGATTGGGGCTGGCCCCGGCGATCCCGGCCTCATGACCCGCCATGCCCTTGAGGCACTGAGTCGGGCGGACGTCGTCCTGCTTGACCATCTTGCTCCCCACCAAGACCTGCCCCGCTGGGCGCCTAAGGCAAGCATTATTGATGTGGGAAAGATTCCCGGCCAGCACCGGGTGCCGCAGCGGGAGATTGACCGGCTCATGGTAGAGCATGCTCTAGCCGGTCGGACGGTGGCCCGTCTGAAGGGCGGTGACCCCTATGTCTTCGGGCGCGGTGCTGAGGAGCTCTACGTCTGTGAGCAGTCCGGTATACCGGTCACCGTGTATTCGGGGGTGACCTCATCGATCGCGCTGCCCGCTCTGGCCGGTGTACCGATTACCCTGCGCGGTGTGTCCCACATGTTTACCGTGGTATCTGGGCACGCGCCTCTAGGCAGCTCGGAGCTGGATCAGCTGGCGGGCCTGCTCAAAGACGGCGGCACAGTCTCCCTCCTCATGGGCGTCAAGTCCCTCCCCCATACCGTTGCCGGTCTGCGCGAGCGTGGGGTGCCGGCGTCCTTGCCCCTGATTGCGGTGCAGGACGGCTTCCGCCCCAACCAGCGCGAAGTGTACGCGACCTTGGGTGACTGCCTTGAAACGCTAGCCGATGTGAAGCCGCCTGCTGTGATTACTCTGGGCGAGGTGTGTGCGGTGGCCGGCCCCCGCCGCGAAGAGGTCATGGCAAGGGCTTTTGAGACCCACTAGGCAGGAGCTGCCACAGCGACTTTTCAAGCCGGGGCTATGTCATAGTCCCGATTCCGAGTCCGTTTCCGCGCTCTCGTTGTGCCTTCCTCTTCATTTCGACGCGTCCGCCGGTTTTCCACGCCTCAACAGTGGAAAACCGGCGGACGCGTCGAAGGTTTAGCAGGGTGCTAGAAATCCGGACGGACGCGCCCCCAGTGCGGTCCGGACAAGTTGTGCAGACCCCACAGCAGCTAACTTCTATGACGCGTTTATGTCTTTGTGGCGCCTTAAACGTTAGGCCTATCCCCGCTAAAGGGCGCAGTTATCCACAGGTTCGGCCTTAGGCCTGCGATAAAGGTGCTCAAGGGTGCAATCTAGATGCATGAAAAGCCTGCACGACATCCACCCCCTGGTTCAGACAGCCCAAGATCTGGAGCTACGCGGTTTTACCCGTCATGCTGTGCGTCAAAAAGTGTCCCGTGGCGAGATCGTCAGAATACGTCGCGGGGTCTACGTGCCCTCTCAGAGCTGGTCTTCGCTCCTACCGAGTGAACGCTATGTGGCCCGGCTGGTTGCCCATTCAAAAGGTATGGGTGCTCGAACAGTTTTCTCGCATCAGAGCGCTGCAGCTCTCTATGGTTTTGCTCAGCTGACTGTTCCTGAACGTATCCACGTTGCAGCACCGAACTCTAGGGCTCATTCTTCACCGGGCGTCACCGTGCACGGGCTTACGAGTAAGCCCCAAGAGCTTGCGGGTATTCCCGTAACATCTGCCCTACAGACAGTGGTGGATTGTTGCCGGGTTCTCGACCTACGCCATGCACTCGTACTGGCCGATAGTTCCTTACGGGCTGGGGTTCTCTACCCCGATCTCTTGACGTGTTTACGTCAGGCTAAGGGCCGCGGCAGTAACCGCCTACAGAGGTTGGCTGACCTAGTCAATCCGCTTTCCGAATCTGCTGGTGAAAGTCTGGTGGTCTATTTCTTAGACGAGTTTGGCTTTCCGCCCTGCCAGCAGCAGGTGTGGGTTGAGGGCGGCGGACGGCGCTACCGGCCTGATTTTATGTGGCCTAAGTGCATGATCATTTTAAAGTTTGACGGAAACATCAAATACGCGGGTTCAAACCGTGAACAGGTTTTTGGTCAGCAAAATGAGCGTGAAGCCTGGCTCCGCGGTAGAGGCTACAACGTGGTACGAACCAACTGGCATGAGGTTATCTACCGGCCGCAGTTCTTGGCGGAGAAACTGAAGCGGGCTTTTGCGTCCGCCGGGGTGTACCTATAACTTCGACGCGTCCGCCGGTTTTCCACGCCTCAACAGTGGAAAACCGGCGGACGCGTCGAAAAGCCAGCCCTATACTAGCTGCTGCTCGTCTGCCTCCAGGGCCCAGCGCGCAAATGTCTGGGAGGCGTCCGCTCGCTCCGCAAGGTAGGTGCGGATCAGGCGTTCAAGGTAGTCTTCTAGCAGGTCAGCCTCTACCTTGAGACCGCGCACGGTGCGGCCGAGGGTACCTGCGGCGTCATTCTGGTAGTCGGCCAGTCCGCCGCCGAGGTGAACCTGGAAGCCGGGTACCTGGCGGCCGTCGTCGGTGGTAATGATCTGCCCCTTCAGCCCGATATCTGCGGTCTGAATACGGGCGCAGGAGTTGGGGCAGCCGTTGATGTGCAGGGTCAGGCGGGCAGGCAGCTGGTCAGCCACATCGGCCATACGCTCTTCGAGGTTATCGATGACGCGGGCGGCAGTGGACTTGGTTGCCACGATAGCCAGCTTGCAATACTCGATGCCGGTGCAGGCGATGGTGGAGCGGCGGAAGACGGACGGACGCGCGTAGAAGCCCAGCTTCTCAGCTTCGGTGATGAAGGGTTCAACATCATCTTCTTCGATGTCGAGCACAACCAGCTTCTGGTAGGGGGTAGTGCGCAGACGCGAAGAGCCGTACTTTTCAACCAGGTTGGCCAGGTCAATGAGCTGGCTGCCGCTGATGCGCCCCACGGTGGGGGTTAGGCCGATGTAGAACTTACCGTCCTTCTGCGCGTGTACTCCCACGTGGTCGCCGGTGACGGCGGGGGTCTCGGGGGCGGGGCCGTCGGGCAGGGCATAGCCCAGGTATTCTTCTTCCAGTACCTGCCGGAATTTCTCTACCCCCCAGTCAGCGACCAGGAACTTGAGGCGGGCCTTGTTGCGCAGGCGGCGGTAGCCGTAGTCGCGGAAGATGGAGATAACGCCCTTCCAGACCTCCACGGCCTGCTCCTGGGTGACGAAGACCCCCAGGCGCTCTGCAAGCTTGGGGTTGGTGGAGAGACCGCCGCCGACCCACAGGTCATAGCCGACACCCAGTTCCGGGTGGCTAACACCAACGAAGGCGACGTCGTTGATTTCGTGCACGACGTCCTGGCTGGGGTGGCCGGTGAAGCAGGTCTTAAACTTACGTGGCAGGTTGGAGAAGGCGGGGTCGCCGATATACTTTTCTTTAATCTCACGAATCACCGGGGTGGGGTCGATGAGTTCGTCAGCGGCAATTCCTGCCAGGGGTGAGCCCAGAATGACGCGACCTACGTCGCCACAGGCCTCGGTGGTGTCGAGCCCTACCTCTGCCAGGCGGCGCCAGATTTCGGGTACGTCTTCTACCTGTACCCAGTGCAGCTGCACGTTCTGGCGGTCGGTCACATCAGCGGTGTCGCGGGCAAATTCTCGGGAGATTTCACCGATCACGCGGGTCTGCTCGGTGGTGAGCTGGCCGGAGTCGATGCGCACACGCAGCATGAAGTACTTGTCTTCGAGTTCTTCGGGGCTCAGGGTTGCGGTACGGCCGCCGTCGATGCCCTGCTTGCGCTGGGTGTAAAGACCCCACCAGCGGAAGCGGCCGTGTAGGTCGTCCGAGTCGATGGAATCAAACCCTTCTTTGGAGTAGGTGTCGATAATGCGTTCGCGTACGTGCAGTCCGTCATCTGCCAGCTTGAATTCTTCGTTGGCGTTGAGCGGGGTTTTACCGTCGATTTTCCACTGGCCATTAGGCTTCTTTGAGACGGGTTTACGGCGGGCCGGTGCGGCTGCCTGGTCGGGGCGGGCGGTGAGGGTTTTTGCCATGGGTTCTAGTCTTTCGTGCGTGTGGTGCTGGTTGCGAGAGTGTGAATTGAGGGTGAAACAGTTTCCTGGTAGCCGGCGGGACGGTGTGGTGCGAGCTGGCGGCTTCGCAGTACCCCGCGGGTGCTCAGAGCCAGCCCGGTCAGGGCAGCTGCCAGGGTCAGCGGCAGGCTATAGGGGGCGAGCGCTGGGATCAGCCCGATGAGGTAGGGCAGGTGGGTTACAGCCAGGCAGGTGCCCACAAATCCTCCGAGGGCTGTGGGGTTGATGCGGGTGACCAACCAGGCTGCTACGGGAGCGGCGAGGACGCCACCGGCCAGTAGGGCGAGGACGGCAAGCAGGTGCTCGGTGAGGTCCTGCCACATTCCCAGGATAAAGCCCAGGCTGGCGGCCAGGGTGACCAGGAATTCGGCGGTGTTAACCGTGCCCACGATGCGGCGGGGCTCGGTTTTGCCGATGGTCATGAGGGTGGAGCTGGTGACCGGGCCCCAGCCTCCCCCACCGGCGGCGTCCACGAATCCGCCGAAGAGCCCGAGGAAGCCGAGGGTGCGGGGGGTGGCGGGAGCGCCGGTGCCGCGGGCGGCGCGGCGGCCGGTGGAGAAGCGGAGTACCAGATTGATGCCGATAAGAGTCAAAATAGTTGCCATGACCGGCTTGGCGGTATCCAGGGAGAGGTTGGAGAGCAGAGTCGCTCCTGCAAAGGCCCCTACTGCCCCCGGAAGCCCCAGCCGCAACACGACCTTCCAGTCGATGTTGTTGAACCGCCAGTGGCTGATGCCCGAGGCGAGGGTGGTGCCGAGTTCTGCCACATGAACAACTGCCGAGGCGCTGGCCGGGTTCATCGCGGCGAGGGTGAGGAGCAGGGTGGTTGAGGTGACTCCGAAGCCCATGCCGAGGCTGCCGTCAACGAGTTGGGCGAGCAGACCGCCCAGGGCGATGAGAAGTAGTTTGTTCATGGTGGTATTCGTTCTGTGTGGGGCTCTAGCGGACGAGACCCGCGGCTAGGGTGTTGCCATCTGCCTGGTTGATGAGCAGCAGGGAGCCCACTAGACCGCGCCCGGTGTAGGGTTCAACGGGTAGGTCTTCTGCCAGTTGCAGGGTGACGGTGGCGATGTCGTTGAGTTCGGCTGCTTCGCCGGGGTGTTCTTGGTTGGTGTCGATATCGAGGATGGAGTCGATGGAGGTGAGGCGGGCCCGCACCAGGGAGGTGCCGTAACGCAGCTTGACCTTGGCACCCGGGCGCAGCGGGGTATCGGCTAGACCTACCAGGGTGACGGTAAGTTCGCGGCTGCCCTCGGGCCGGTCGGCACCGGCAATCAGGTCACCGCGGGAAAGGTCAATGTCATCTGCCAGGCGCACCACGATGGAATCGCCAACAGAAGCAGTGGCAGCCTCACCGTCTGCGGTATCGATATGGGTGACGGTACTGGTTCGCCCCTGCCCCAGGTGCACGGTATCGCCAACAGCCAGGTGCCCGGCTGTAATACGGCCAGCGTAGCCCCGGTAGTCGGTACCCTGGGGGCGAATCACATACTGGATGGGCAGGCGCAGGCCAAGGTCTGACTCCTGCTCAGCAACGTCGACGGTTTCGAGGTAGCGCAACACGGTCGGCCCGGTGTACCAGGGGGTGTTGGCAGAAGGTTCCACCACGTTATCCCCCTTCAGGGCGCTAATAGGGATCACGGTTACCTCAGCGACGCCCTTGGCCTGCGCCAAAGCCGTGAACTCTTCGCGGATCTGCTCAAAGACGTCCTGGGAGTAATCCACCAGGTCAATCTTGTTGACCGCCAGCACCACCTGGCGAATACCGAGCAGGGAGGCGACCGTCAGGTGGCGGCGGGTCTGGGTGACTACGCCGTGGCGGGCGTCCACCAGCAGCACGACGACCTGGGAGGTTGAAACACCGGTGACGGTATTGCGGGTGTACTGCACATGCCCCGGGGTATCAGCCAGAATAAAGGTGCGTTCGGCGGTGGAGAAGTATCGGTAGGCCACATCGATGGTGATGCCCTGTTCACGTTCGGCACGCAGGCCGTCGACCAGCAGGGAGAGGTCAAGGCCCTCGTGGCCGCGCTCGCGGCTGGTGCGTTCTACGGCTGAGAGCTGGTCGGCGAGTACACTCTTGGTGTCGTGGAGCAGGCGGCCCACGAAGGTTGATTTGCCGTCATCGACGCTGCCTGCGGTGCACAGGCGCAGGGTTTGGCGGGTTGCGAGCTGGGCGGACGCCGGTGAGCCGGTTGCCGCCTCGCTGTCGGTGGGGTGGGCGAGCAGGGTCATCTTAGAAGTAACCTTCCTTCTTGCGGTCTTCCATGGCGGATTCGCTGAGGCGGTCGTCCGCTCGGGTTGCGCCGCGTTCGGTCAGGGTTGAGGTGGAGATTTCGGTGATGATGTCCTGTACCGTGCTGGCTTCAGACAGGACGGCGCCGGTACAGCTCATATCGCCGACGGTGCGGTAGCGTACTCGGCGGGTTTCGATGGGTTCGCCCTTGGTGGGGCCGCCCCACTCCCCCGCGGTGAGCCACATGCCGTCGCGGTTGAAAACTTCACGGTCGTGGGCGAAGTAGATGGGAGGCAGTTCGATATCGCGGGCGCCGATGTATTCCCAGATGTCGGCTTCTGTCCAGTTGGAGATGGGGAAGACACGGATGTTCTCGCCGGGCAGGTGGCCGCCGTTGTAGAGGTTCCACAGCTCGGGGCGCTGGCGGCGGGGGTCCCAGCCGCCGAAGGCGTCGCGTACCGAGAAGATGCGCTCTTTGGCGCGGGCTCGTTCCTCATCGCGGCGAGCGCCACCGAGCACCGCGTCGTAGCCCTGTTCTTCGATGGTTTCGACCAGGGGGACGGTCTGCAGGGGGTTGCGGGTGCCGTCGGGGCGCTCCTGGAGTTCTCCCCGGTCGATCCAGTCCTGGACTTTGGCCACGCGCAGGCGGGCGCCGGTGCGCTCCACCAGGCGGTCACGGAAGTCAATAACTTCAGGGAAGTTGTGGCCGGTATCTACGTGCAGCAGTTCAAAGGGCACGGGTGCCGGTGCGAAGGCACGGCGGGCTAGTTCGTAGACGACAACGGAGTCTTTACCGCCTGAGAAGAGCAGGGCGACCTTGTCGAATTGCCCGGCTACTTCGCGCAGGATGTGGATTGACTCGTTTTCTAGGTCTTTGAGGTGGGGTGAGAGGGTGGCTGATGTAGTGGTGCTCATGTGTGTAGTCCGCATTCTGTCTTGGTGAATCCTGCCCATCGTCCGCTGCGGGGGTCCTGACCCGCTTCTACTTTGGCGGTACAGGGGGCGCAGCCGATGGAGGGGTAGCCTGCCTTGGTCAGGGGGTGAACAATGAGGTTCTTTTCGTCGATGTACCGGTCGGTATCTTCAAGGCTCCAGGTGACCAGGGGCGAGATCTTGAGTCTGCCGTTGGGGTCTATATCCAGTGCCGGGGTGGTGGCGCGAAGCGGTGAATCTGCCCGGCGGAGGCCGGTAATCCAGCCGGTGTAGGGGGCCATGGACGCTGCCAGGGGCTCGACCTTGCGCATGCGGCAGCAGGCTGCGGGGTCGGTGCCGTAGAGGTTGATGCCGTAGCGGGCGTCCTGCTGGGCCACGGTGAGCAGGGGCTTGGCTCTGACCAGGTTCTGGGGGTAGCGGTCCTCTACCTGCTGGGCCACGTCCAGGGTCTCGGGGAAGTGGTAGCCGGTATCGAGAAAGAGGAAGTCGGAGTCAGGCAGGTAGCGGCTAGCCAGTTCGGCGAGCACCGTGTTTTCCATGGAGAGGGTTACCACCAGCTTGCCGGTCACATGTTCGTGGGCCCAGGTCAGGATTTCTTCGGCGCTCGCGTCGTAGAGCTCGGCCGCATACCGGTCAACGAGTTCTCGATTAGCCTCTTGCTCGTCAGCAGGGAGCTGAGCCGGTTCAGCAGTGCCTTCCGGGCTGATCGCGGGGTCTTGCAGCGGTGCGGCCGGCGAGCCAACACCAAAGTTTTTAAAGCTCACGGGTGAGGGTGCCATGGCGCTCCTTTCACAACAGTTCTTCGGGTGAATTGTTTGAAAGTCTAGGCTTATGGGGGCAGGGTGGTCGAGTTATTTCATGGGTCAGGTCACGGGGAGACATCTTCACGTCACAGGTCTTCACCGGGGGTAATTTTTACGCAATCTAGTTTGCGTGGGTCACAGGTCGCGCACTAGGGTGCGCTACCAGCTCACGCCCCTCTGTCATCTAATGAAACGCGCGTTCCGCGGGGCACTTGGAGCGTGCCACAATGGTATTTATGCGTATTTTGTCTATTCAGTCCGCTGTTGCCTACGGCCATGTAGGTAATTCAGCCGCCGTCTTCCCCCTGCAGCGCCTTGGCCACGAGGTCATGCCCGTCAACACCGTTCTCTTTTCAAACCACACCGGCTACGGTGCCTGGCGCGGCCCGCTGATCTCGGGCGACGACGTCCGCGAAATCGTCACCGGCATTGAAGAGCGCGGGGGTCTGACCGACACCTCCCTGGTCATTTCTGGCTACCAGGGTGGCTCTTCCATCGGCGACGCCATCCTCGATGCCGTTGCCAAGGCCCGCGCAGCCAACCCGAACGTCCTCTACTCCTGCGATCCGGTGCTGGGCAATGCCACCAGTGGCTGCTTTGTCTCCCCCGAGGTGCAGGAGCTGATTCGCGACCGCGTCATTCAGCACGCCGACATCATCACCCCCAACCAGTTTGAGCTGGGCTTTGTAACCGATACCGACCCCAAGACCCTGGATGAGGTTCTCGAGTCTGTGGCTGCAGCCCAGAAGATTGGCCCCCAGACCGTGCTGGTGACCAGCGTGAACACCCCCGAAACTCCCGAGGATTCAATCCGGATGCTGGCTGTTTCGGGCGACGAGGCCTGGCTGATTACTACCCCGCGTCTGCCTATGAAGGCCAACGGCTCAGGCGACGTTACCCAGGCCCTGTTTGCCTCTCACTTCGCATCGGGTAAGGGCCTAAAGGAGGCCCTGGAACTCACCACTGCCAGCGTCTACGAACTGCTGAAGAACACCCTGGCCTCGGGCCAGCGTGAACTTCAGCTGATTGAGTCCCAGCAGGCCTACGTTGAACCTGCTGAGACCTTTGAGGCTGTAGCGGTTAAGCGCTAAGAGCGGCTAATGCTTCGGTGGCCCTCTCAAGGGCAACCGAAGCGACAACCGCAGCAGAGGCGGCGTCACCGGGAAGCACCAGCGGATCGGTGACGGCCGCTTTTTCTGTGCCCTGATAGGCCTTGATGAGTTTGCTGTGGAAGTAGCCGCGGGCTAGCAGGTAGGTAGAAATATATTCAGCCTGGTTGGCCTCCCAGGCCTCTTCGATGGTGGGTTCAATATCGGCGATAAAGCCGTAGGGCACCTCGCGGCTGAGCAGGGTGCTGAAAACTTCTGCCTGGTAGAGAACGGCTTCACGGCCGTCAGCCCGGGACGAACCCGCTGCCGCCAGGGCGATGTCGTCGTACCCGTCCCAGCCCGCTTCTTCAAGACGCTGGAGCTGGAGCTTAGCCAGGGCCGCTGAGGGGCCCAGGGCTCTAGCGACCGCGGTGGTCAGGTGGCTGGCGCCTGTGGCAGCCTTCCTCATGTCGTGTTCGGTGTGGTAGCCCGGTGAGAGCAGCAGGGGCACCAGGACGGCGGTAGCTCCGGACGGCAGGGCCTGCAGCACCTGCGGCAGGGAGGGTTCTTGCACATCAACGTAGGCTTCATGCACGCTGTAGGTTCCCGGTGCCTGGGCCTCAACCAGGGCGGTGAGCTGCTCTCGGATGAGGTTAACGGCTTCACGGCCATGGGGGTTATCGGTTCCGTGGGAGGTGGCGACCAGGTGAATCATGGGGCTCCAGTCTGCTGCCTGCACAGCACAGTGGGTGGGGCTGACCCCACCCACTGTACAGCACAATCAATCGACTGGCAGGTGCGCTTCTCCCGCTTTTATCGTGCTGATTCCTCCGCAAGGGGTTGGCTGACCAGTTTCTCCGCTTCCTCCTTGCTGAGAATCCGTCCGCTCAGTCCACCGCGGTCGTGCCAGGCACCACCGACCTCGATTCTGGAAGCAATGTCCAAGCCGCCGGCCTTGACGGGCTCCCAGCCGCCCAGACGCAATAGGTGGGTAATGCGCTCTTGCGCTACAGGGTCGTCCGTTGCAAAAAGTTGAGCAACCTTTTCACCGCTTTCGGTAGTTTCTTTGCCCAGATTAGCCGCGCTCATGGTTCCCAGCGCTTTGACGAAATGAACTCCCTGAGGAAGCAGGGCAGCGTTTTGCTGGCCAGCTGAGGACCCTTCTGGGTTGGCGGAAACCGCCCGGCCGTCGTCAATAACCCGGAAGTTGTTGGATGGGTCAACAACGACCTTGTCCACCAACTGTGAAGAATGTTCCTGTAGCAACTGCTGAGTAACGGGGAACATCGTAGCGAAGACAACCGTGTCTGCCTCGTCAATGACCTGCTCGACGGTACCAGCCCGAATACCTAGCCCCAGTTCTTGGGCTGATTTCTGAGCCGATTCGAGATCTGATGCTGCAACCAGTATCTCTTCTCCCCCGCGGGCCAGGCGGAGGGCGACCTGTGAACCGATACGCCCTGTTCCGACGATTGCTGTAGTCATGACAAGCTCCTTATTTAGTTCATATATTGACTAATTCCACCCTACTCTCAAGGAAACTATTTTCAAGACTCACGGCCAATCGGCGTCATATTTCTTATCAATATCCTGGATATACTAAATGAACATCACACACACCGAGGACTCTAATGAAACTTTCACGAATTGCCACCGCAACAGCAGCGTGCGCCATGCTGGTTCTCAGCGCATGTTCTTCCAGTTCTGTATCTGCCCCCACGCAGGCACCGTCACTTGCTTCTGCACCCGCCCCATCAACCAGCTCTTCGCCGAGCTCGATATCACAAGCGCCCACGGAACCCACTGAAACTCCAACCCAGGGCATCCAGTCATCATCAGAACCCGCAGCATCACCAGCAGATGTAGTGACTAATGTCCCCGCCCCTGAAGCCGGGCTGGCAACCATCGGCGAAAACTGCGGCCTGCTCTATGGCAAGGATTACCTCGAAGCAACCCTGGTGGCCGGCTCAATCACCTGTAGCGATATGATTGCTGTCTTTGAACAGGATATGGCTGAGAACTCTATAGACGTCCGACTCACCGACCATCAGGTGGGGAATTTTACCTGCCGCACCAATGACTGGGATACAGCGTTGCAACAAGGCATCGGGACACAATGTTCAACCGGTGACAACGGAATCACCATCATTTCAAAGCTCAACTCGAAAGCATCGTCAGTAGACGGCAGGTCGCCCAACCTCTTCACATTGCCCGATGGCCCGGCCACCATTGCTTCCGGCGCTGACTACCAGCACACCATTGGCCCGCGTCAACCCGACACAGTTGCGTTCTTCGTGAACAACATCAGCTGTTACATCATTGCAGACGGCACCGCCTCGTGTAAGGGTTACGAGTCAGCAACTAAAAAACACTTCTGGTTTTCTAAGGCTGGTTACGGTGAGGTGATCGACCAGCCTGGTTACGGTGAGGGCATGGCAACCGCGCAGAAGGAGCTCCCCCGGAACACCCTGCTTGATGCAAACGGGGCAAAGTGCGCCCGTGAACTTGACGACACTATCTCCTGCACCAACGCAGATGGCTCCTATTTCTCCTACGGCCCCCACGGATTCACGGACCAATATCAATAAGAAATAACTGCGCTTCCTTCCACTGCTGAGGGGCTGCTTTGAATACGCAGCCCTTCAGCAGCATCAGCATTCAGATTGCTTATTTCCCCCGCCGAATCACCTTGTACTGGGCTGCCTGGGCAACCGGTCGCATGGTGATGTGGTCCAGGTTGATGTGCTGGGGGATGTTCACGGCAAAGGTGACGGTCTGAGCAACGTCCTCAGCCCGCAGGGGCTTGTCCACGCCAGCGTAGACCTTAGCGGCAGCCTCGTCCGAGCCCAGGCGATTGCGGGAGAACTCTTCAGTGTGCACCATGCCGGGGCGCACCTCAATCACGCGCACGTTGTGCTCGGCCTCTTCTAGGCGCAGGGTCTCGGTCAGGGCTCGTTCACCGAACTTGGCGGCGTTGTAACCGGCTCCCCCTTCGTAGCCTGCTTCAGCCGCGGTTGAGGTCAGATTCAAAACGGTACCCTGGCCGTTCTCTCGCAGGGCGGGCAGGAAGGCCTTGACCATATTGAGGGTGCCAATCACGTTGAGCTCGAACATTGCCGACCAGCCAGCAGGGTCGGCGTTCGCCACAGAATCAGCCCCAATAGCACCGCCGGAGATATTCACCAGGGCATCGAGACGACCGCCGGTTTCCCCCAAAATTTCCTCGGCACGGGCGGTGACCGCGTCGGCATCCGTAATATCGAGGACGACCGGGCGCACCCCGGTTGCCTGGGCCAGGCTTTCAAGGCGCTCGGCGCGGCGGGCCACGGCGTAGACCGTCCAGCCGGTAGCGGCCATTAGCTCAGCGGTAGCACGGCCGATACCTGAGGAGGCACCGGTTACCACAGCGACCTTACCGGCCTGGGCGTCGGGGGCAAAGGGATTAGCGGGAAGTGATGTAGTAGTCATAGCACTAGCCTAACCTGCAACATATTTTTATTCGTGAGAGAATAGGCCACATGGCTGAAATCAACCAGGGCACAGACACGCCCGCAGAAAACACCGTAGAAATTACCGTCCCCGCGAAGCCCGGCCTTGAAGGCCTCGAAAAGAAGTTCACCGAGAACTGGGCCGCCAACAAGACCTACGCATTCGACCCCAACACCACCCGCGAGCAGGTCTACTCCATCGATACCCCGCCGCCCACTGCGTCCGGCTCCCTGCACGTCGGTCACATGTTCTCCTACACCCAGACCGACGTCATCGCCCGCTACCAGCGCATGAAGGGCAAGAACGTCTTCTACCCCCTGGGTTGGGACGACAACGGCCTGCCCACCGAACGCCGCGTGCAGAACTACTACGGCGTACTCTGCGACCCGGCTATCCCCTACGACCCCGATTTCAAGGCTCCCGAAAAGCCCGCCAAGAATCAGCGCGACTGGCCCCGTATCTCCCGTCAGAACTTCATCGAGCTGTGCGAGATCCTGGCGGTAGAAGACGAAAAGGTCTTCGAAGAGCTCTTCACCACCCTGGGTCTGTCCGTCGACTGGTCACACACCTACCGCACCATCGACGCCCACTCCCGCAAGGTCTCCCAGCTGGCCTTCCTCAACGACCTGGCCAGTGGCGATGCCTACATGGCAGAGGCCCCCACCATGTGGGATGTCACCTTCCGTACCGCGGTTGCCCAGGCAGAATTGGAAGATAAGGAACGCCCCGGCGCCTACCACCGCATCTCCTTCCACCGCGAGAACGGTGAGAAGGTCTGGATTGAGACCACCCGCCCTGAGCTGCTGCCCTCTTGTGTTGCCCTGGTCGCCCACCCCGACGATGAGCGATACAAGCCCCTCTTCGGCACCAAGGTCACCTCTCCCCTCTTTGGTGTAGAGGTCGAAATCAAGGCCCACCCCCTGGCCCAGCCCGATAAGGGTGCCGGCATCGCCATGATCTGTACCTTCGGCGACACCACCGACGTCACCTGGTGGCGCGAGCTCCAGCTGCCCACCCGTGCCCTCATCGGCCGCGACGGCCGCTTCGCCACCGACACCCCCGAGTGGATTACCTCCGCCGAGGGCCGCGAGCGCTACGAGCGCATGGCAGGGGCAACCGTTTTCACCGCCCAGAAGACCATCGTTGAAATGCTGGTCGAAGCCGGTGAAATGGACGGCGACCCCAAGCCCATCACCCACCCGGTCAAGTTCTACGAAAAGGGCGACAAGCCCCTTGAAATCGTGGCCTCCCGCCAGTGGTACATCCGCAACGGTGGCCGTGACGCCGACCGCCGCGACGCCCTGGTTGAGCGTGGCCGCGAAATCACCTGGCACCCCGCCTTCATGCGCTCCCGCTACGAAAACTGGGTTGAAGGCCTCAACGGTGACTGGCTCATCTCCCGCCAGCGCTTCTTCGGCGTGCCCTTCCCCATCTGGTACAAGCTCGACGCCGACGGCGAACCTAACTACGACGAGCCCATCATTCCCAGTGAGGATATGCTCCCTGTCGATCCCGCTTCGGACGCCGCCCCCGGCTACACCGAAGACCAGCGCGGCGTGCCCGGCGGCTTCATCGCCGACCCCGACGTCCTCGACACCTGGGCCACCTCGTCTCTCACCCCGCAGATTGCCACCGGCTGGGCCGTGGACGAAAACCTGCACAAGGTCACCTTCCCCATGGACCTGCGCCCCCAGGGCCACGACATCATCCGCACCTGGCTCTTCTCCACCGTGGTACGCTCCAACTCCCTGGAGAACTCCGTGCCCTGGACCGACACCGCCCTTTCAGGCTGGATCCTGGACCCGGACCGCAAGAAGATGTCCAAGTCCAAGGGCAACGTGGTGGTCCCCAACGAGGTGCTCGAAAAGTACGGTTCGGACGCCGTGCGCTACTGGGCAGCCAGCGCCAAGCTGGGTGCCGATACCGCCTACGACGAAGCCCAGATGAAGATTGGTCGCCGTCTGGCCATCAAGCTGCTGAACGCCTCCAAGTTCGTTCTCGGCCTGGGCGCCACCGCCAACTCGGTCATCACCGACCAGGCCGCGGCAGGCGTCCTCACCAACGAGCTCGACCGTTCCCTGCTAGCCCGCCTAGCCGCCCTGGTTGAAGAAGCCACCGCCGCCTTTGAGAACTACGAGTACGCTCGTGCCCTGCAGATCTCAGAGACCTTCTTCTGGCACTTCACCGACGACTTCGTCGAACTCATCAAGGACCGCGCCTACGGCAACGTCGGTGAAGCCGAACAGGCCTCCGTCTTGGCAGCCTTGGCCACCACCCTCGACGCCATGCTGCGCCTCTTTGCCCCCTTCCTGCCCTTCGTTACCGACGAAATCTGGTCGTGGTGGCGAGCAGGCTCCGTGCACCGCGCACCCTGGCCCACCACCGACGGCTTTGCCGCCGCGGTTGCGGATGCCGACCCCGCAGTCCTGCCCACCGTAGCAGCTGCCCTGGGCGGCCTGCGCAAGGCCAAGTCAGAGGCCCAGGTCAAGCAGCGCACCGAGGTCGAAACCGCAACCATCACCGGTTCGGCCGAAGACATCACCCGCATCCGCGGTGGTCTCGGCGATCTCAAGGCAGCAGGTAACGCCCGTGACCTCACCCTCACCGAAGCAGAGGGCGAGCTGGCCGTCACTGACGTTGTGCTGATTACCGAAGAAGAAAGCTAATGTTACTGGGCCTGCATACCCCCGAAGGCGGCTAACCTTCTTGAGCTCGCGCTGGGACGCTCGCGCAATTCATGCCAGCCCCAGCCAGCCGCCTTCGGGGGTATGCCGGCCCGGTACAGCTGCATCAGAAGATTAGGCCCGGTTCCAGACAATCTGGAACCGGGCCTTATCGTGTATTCAGCAGCTGGGCGTTCAGTGCCAGCTCGTTACTATTGTTCGATGTTAAAAATCGGGCCAACGTTGCGGGGGCGCTTAATCTCAAAGAAACCGGGGTAAGAGGCCAGAGCCACAGCGCCGTCGAAGACCTTAGCTGCTTCTTCACCGGTGGGGGCAGGTGACATCACGGGGCCAAAGAAGGTCACACCGTTGATGCTCATCAGGGGCACGCCGATGTCATCGCCACCGGCAGAGTCTAGACCTGCACGGGTTGAAGCCCGCATCTGCTCGTCGTACTCCTCGGTAAAGGCAACCTGGGCTAGCTCGGCAGGAAGACCCACCTCAGCCAGGGCAGCTTCGATAGCCTTCTCGAAGTAGGTGCCCTCTTTGTTCTTCTGGTGGTGAATCTGCTCGCCCAGGGCGGTGTAGAGCTCATCGAGTTTCTCCTGGCCGTACTGCTCTGCCACGGCGGTAGCCACACGGGCAGGGCCCCAGGTGTTGTCAATGTGCTTGCGGTAGCCCGGGTCAAGGTCGCGGCCCTCGTTCAGGACGGCGAGTGAGAAGGGGTGCCAGGTGACGGCAACATCGCGCTGGGTCTCAACCTCTTTAATCCAGCGGGAGGTCATCCAGCACCAGGGGCAGGTAGGGTCAAACCAAAAATCAACGGTATTTTCAGCCACGGGTTGTCCTTTCAATCAGGGGTGGGATACAAGAGCCCGCTGCCAGCGCGCAGAGACACCGACAGCGGGAAAGACTATTAGGCAGATTTTTTCTCGGGGGCTTCGAGCACCAGAATCGGGTCCTTCTCCCCCGCCACAACAGCCTCGTCAATAATGACCGAGGTGACGTCTGAGCGACTGGGTACATCGAACATGACCGGCTGCAGAATCGACTCCATGATGGAGCGCAAACCGCGGGCGCCTGTATCTCGCTCAACAGCCTGGCGGGCAATAGCTGCCACGGCGGCGTCCTCAAAAATCAGCTCGACCCCGTCGAGGGCAAACATGCGCTTGTATTGCTTGACCAGGGCGTTCTTAGGCTCGGTCAGAATCCGCTTGAGGTCAGATTCGGTGAGCTTACCCAGGGTTGCCAGCACGGGCAGGCGGCCAATAAATTCAGGAATCAGACCGAACTTAAGTAGGTCCTCAGGCATGAGCTTGGTGAGAATATCGCTCTCTTTAGCGGCCTGGTCAATAGATGCGCCAAAGCCGATGCCCTTGCGGCCCACCCGCCCGCCCACAATCTCTTCGATACCGGCAAAAGCACCGGCGACGATGAAGAGGATATTGGCGGTATTAATCTTGAGGAAGTCCTGCTGGGGGTGCTTCCGCCCGCCCTGCGGGGGCACAGCTGCCTCGGTGCCCTCAAGAATCTTGAGCAGGGCCTGCTGCACGCCCTCGCCCGATACGTCCCGGGTGATGGAGGGGTTGTCGGCCTTACGGGAAATCTTATCGATTTCGTCGATATAGATAATGCCACGTTGGGCCTTTTCAATATCACCGTCAGCAGCCTGGATGAGCTTGAGCAGAATATTTTCAACGTCCTCGCCCACGTAGCCGGCCTCGGTTAGGCTGGTGGCGTCGGCAACGGCAAAAGGTACGTTGAGTTTCTTGGCCAGGGTCTGGGCCAGGTAGGTCTTACCCGAGCCGGTGGGGCCAACCAAGAGAATATTAGACTTGGCAATCTCTACGTCTTCGCCCTCGGTAGCTAAAAGCTCCTTGGCCTCAAAGGCAGGGCTCTGCTGGGCCCGAATACGCTTGTAGTGGTTGTAAACGGCAACAGACAGGGCACGTTTGGCGGCCTCCTGGCCAATCACGTACTCCTGCATGTGGTCAAAGATTTCACGCGGGGTGGGGAGCACTTCAACGGCACCCAAATCTTTCACATCGGCGAGCTCTTCTTCGAGAATCTCGTTGCACAGTTCAATGCATTCATCGCAGATGTAAATGTTGGGGCCGGCGATCAGTTTACGAACCTGTCGCTGGTTCTTCCCACAAAATGAGCATTTGGGAAGAGTGGTGCTATCGCCTAGGCGAGCCATAGACCCTACCTTTCCTTGGGTTCCTCTACCTAATCTACCGTGAAAACCTGCCTAGCCCAACATGTGACGGTTCAAGCAAGGTTACGTCTTTATGACTTAACAGTTGAACCGGGCGGGCTATTCCTTCTCTACCGCTTGGCAGACAGAAGGACGCCGCCCCTGCCCTTCCCTGCCTTTGGGCAGGTGGGGCGGAAGGCGGCGTCCGCACCGAGTCTGAACGTGAGCAGTGCTTAGTCGTGCTTCTCGGCGGTGTTGAAGGAGGGCTTGACGGCCTTACGGGATTCAAGCACCTGGTCAACGATGCCGTATTCGAGGGCACCCTTAGCGGTAAGGATGTTATCACGCTCGATGGACTTATCGACCTCTTCAAAGGTCTTGCCGGAGTGCAGGGCCAGGGTCTGGGCGGTCCACTCGCGCATACGCATAACCTCGTTGGCGTGGATCTCGATATCAGAAGCCTGGCCACCCTGCTGACCCGAGAGGGCGGGCTGGTGGATCAGCACGCGGGCGTTGGGCAGGGCAAGGCGCTTACCGGGGGTACCGGCTGCCAGAAGGACGGCGGCAGCTGAGGCAGCCTGGCCCAGGCAGACGGTCTGGATTTCGGGGCGGATGTACTGCATGGTGTCGTAGATAGCAGTCATCGCGGTGAAGGAGCCACCGGGTGAATTGATGTAGAGGGTGATGTCGCGGTCGGGGTCCTGGGACTCAAGCACCAGCAGCTGGGCCATGATGTCGTCGGCTGAGGCGTCGTCGACCTGCACGCCCAGGAAGATGATGCGGTCTTCAAAGAGCTTGGCGTAGGGATCCTGGCGCTTGTAGCCGTAGGGGGTGCGCTCTTCGAAGTTGGGGAGCACGTAGCGGTCGGTGGGCATACCGGCAGGTGCGGTTGATGAAGGAAGGTGAATCATTCGTTTCTCCTGTAAAAAGTTCTGTGCCGGTTTACTTGTCGGTGGCGCTGGTGGCCGGGCCGATCTTGTCGAGAATCTTGTCGAAGAAGCCGTAGGCCAGGCCTTCTTCGGCGGTGAACCAGTTGTCGCGGTCGTTGTCGCGCAGGATGGTTTCAACGGTCTGGCCGGTGCGCTCTGCGGTGATTTCGCTCAGGCGCTTCTTCATGTCGAGAATCAGCTGGGCCTGGGTGCGGATGTCGGAGGCGGTGCCGCCGATGCCACCGGAGGGCTGGTGCATGAGGATGCGGGCGTTGGGGGTGGCGTAGCGCTTGCCGGGGGCACCTGCGGTGAGTAGGAACTGGCCCATGGAGGCTGCCATACCGGTGACAACGGTGACAACGTCGTTGGGGATCAGCTGCATGGTGTCGTAGATGGCCATGCCCGCGGTGACGGAGCCGCCGGGTGAGTTGATGTAGAGGTAGATATCTGCCTCGGGGTCTTCAGCTGAGAGCAGCAGGAGCTGGGAGCAGATACGGTTGGCGTTGGAGTCGCGCACCTCGGAGCCCAGCCAGATGATGCGTTCCTTGAGCAGGCGGTTGTAGACGTAGTCGTCCTGGCCGCCCATGGGGGTTTCCATGGCGGGGGCCTGGTGTGCTTCAGGGGTGAAGGACATGTGTTCCGCTCCTTGTGTCGGTTGCAGCACCCGCGCGGACGCCGGTGCCAAAGATTTGCTTGACACTTAGGTTATCGCTTTTGGGGCTCCAAAAATTGCCTTTTGCCCTTCAGTTCGCTGTTGGCATGTGCCCGCTACGCTGTGAGCAAGAGCGAGCGGGCACGGGGCCTAGTGGTAGCAGGCGATGGGGCCGTTGGGGCCCTGGATTACCTGGATGGGGGTGTTGAAGATATCGGTGAGCAGATCATCTTGCATGATCTCTGCAACGGTTCCAAAGCGGGCTAGTTTGCCGTCCTTGATAGCGCAGATGTAGTCGGCGTAGCGGGCGGCGAAATTGATGTCGTGCAGCACCACGATGATGGTGCGGCCCAGGGTGCGGGCGGCGTTGTGCAGGTGCTGCATCATCTGCACGGAGTGCGAGATATCGAGGTTATTGAGGGGCTCATCAAGAAGCACATAGTCGGTTTCCTGGCAGAGCACCATAGCTACGTAGGCCCGCTGCCGCTGGCCGCCTGAGAGTTCATCGAGGTAGCGGTTTTCGAGGGTGGTGAGGTTAAGGAAGTCGATGTAGCGGGAAATAATCTCTTCGTCTTCAGCGGTGAGTCGGCCCCCGGTGTAGGGGAAGCGCCCGAAGCCCACCAGCTGGCGCACGGTGAGTTTGGTGACGAAGTGGTTTTCCTGCCGCAGAATCGAGACGACTTTGGCCAGGTCTTTGGACTTGGTGGTGGCCACATTCAGGCCACCAATTTCGATGGTGCCTGCGTCAATATCGAGTAGACGGCCCACCATCGTGAGCAGGGTGGACTTGCCGGCACCGTTAGGGCCGACCAGGGCGGTGATTCCGCCTGCAGGCAGCTGAACATCGACCGGGCCGATGTTGGTTTCACCGGAGTAGCTTTTAGCAACCTGGTGGAGGGTGATCATAGTTTGCCCTTTCGAAGAATCACGATCAGGAAGGTGAGGCCACCGATGAGCTCGATAATAATGCCTACCACGCCCTGGGCTGAGAAGATGTGGTTCATGATGAAGTAGGAGACCGCCAGAATGGTAAAGGAGAGCACTGTTGCCATGGGGAAGAGGTAGCGGTGGTCGTAGGTGTCGGCGAACTGGTAGGTGAGGGTTGCTACCAAGAAGCCGAGGAAGGTCAGCGGGCCGACCAGGGCGGTGGAGACCGCCATCATGATGGCGACGATCACCAGCACGATAATGGATTCGCGGCGGTGGTTGATTCCCAGGTTGGTAGCCGCGGGTGCGCCCAGGGAGAGGGCGTTGAGGGTGCGGGATTTTGCGTAGAGCACCGCAACGCTCAGGACGACCAGGGGCAGGGCTACCGGGTAGTAGTCGGGGTCAGCGTTGTTGACCGAGGCGAAGAGGCGGGCGGTCAGGATATCGAACTCACTGGGGGTCAGCATGCGCTGCATAAAGGTTGAGACAGACCCCAGTCCCCCACCCAGTACCACACCGACCAGGAGCATGACGTGCATGTTGGCCCGTTTACCGGTCAGCAGCCAGGAGTAGAGCAAGAGACTCAGGGCCACCATCATGACCAGCTGGAAAATAAAGGTGTCGAGGGTGCGGGCAGCAATCAGCCCGGCTGCCCCGGCGAAATAGATGGTTGCCGTGTGAATCGCGGCGTAGAGGGCCTGAAAGCCCAGAATACCGGGGGTAATGATGCGGTTGTTGGTCACCGTCTGAAAAGCCACCGTTGCCACAGCCTGGCAGACAGCCGCTACAGCCATCGCAATCAGGGCGTTTGAGCGGCGTTCAGCAATGAGCCACCACTTGTGAGTGCCGGTCTCAAAGGGGTTGGCGTAGGCCAAGAGCCCAAAGGCTGCCAGCGCAGCGGCAGCGGTGAGCACTGCCAGGAGCACCCAGTAGGTGCGGGCAGCAGCCGGGGTCTTGAAAGCCCCAGCGCTACGGGAGGTGCCTGCCCTGCGGGAGGCGGGGCGGACGTCCGCACCAGCGCTCATCGCGGGCAGAGCGGACGCACTCACCCGGCTTTCTTTACTTGCCTGCTGATACACGAGGGCGCCCCTTCACAATCAGACCAATAAAAACAAGAGCACCCACGATACCCAGAATCACAGACACCGGGATTTCGAAGGGGGCAATGATGGTGCGGCCAATCAGGTCGCAGACGGTCACAACACCGATACCGGTGAGGGCTACCCAGGGTAGGTTAGAGCGAAGATCATCGCCGCGGAACATACTGACGATGTTGGGAACGATCAGTCCTAGAAATGGTAAAGCTCCTACCACCACGGTCACCACACCTGTAGCAACCGCGATGAGGGCGGTGCCCACCAGCATGATCTGGGCGTAGTTCAGACCCACGTTGGTTGCAAATTCCTGCCCCAGACCGGCGACGGTTAGCCGATCGGCATACCAGAAGATAACAGCAACTACCAGGAGCACCAGCCAGAGCACCTCGTACTGCCCCTTAATGACGGACGTAAAACTGCCGGCGAACCACACACCCAGGTTCTGTAGCAGGTTGGTCTGAAGGGCAAAGAAGGTGGTAAAGGCAGAAACAACAGCACCCAGCATCATGCCCACAATCGGCACAATGAGGGAAGACCTGAGAGATACCCGGCGCAGAAAAAGGAAGAAGAGCATTGAGCCGATAAAAGCAAAAACGATAGCCGCCGTCATCTGCTGCAAGAGGTTTGCCGCGGGGAAGAAGTAGAGCATAAAGAGCAGGCCCAGACTTGCCCATTCGGTGGTACCGGTGGTGGTAGGTTCCACGAACTTGTTCTGGGTCAGCATCTGCATCACCAGCCCGCACATGGCCATGGCTGCCCCGGCCAGCACCAGGGCAATGGTTCGGGGTATGCGGGTGATGGCGAACATGGCAGCGCCGTCAGCCTTGTTGAAGATGTCGTACTCCCCCGTGAACAAGGAGAGCACGAGCAGGGCAACAATTCCCAGGCTGGCTAGCAGGAATTTGCCGCTGACCAGGGAATTCCTGGTGCGGCTAACTCGGGTGGTTTCGGTGGTCGTCATAAAAGCCCTCAAGGAGTCACCCCGCCACGAGGGCAGGATGACTCCTTTTTCATCGGTTATAGGGTCTCAGCCGGTGCCTTACTTGGCGGCTTCGAACTTATCGGCAAGATCGTTGAGGATCTCGGTGTAGGTGATGATGGATTCGTTGGTGTAGGTATCAGCCGGAGCGTAGGCAATCTGGTCCTTGGTGATTGCGGTGACGTTGGCCAGGGCTGAGCTACCGGCGATGACGTCTGCGGCAGCGGGTGAACCTTCATCGGTGCTGGTGCCAGCATCGCGGTCAAGAACCAGCAGCCAGTCGGGGTTGGCTTCTGCGATAGCCTCAACCGAGATATCGTCACCCTGGTGGTTGTCAGAGGAGCCTTCAACTTCGAGGGCGGGCTTGAGGCCCAGCATGTCGAAGACGGGGCCGTAGGTGCGGCCGATGGAGGGGGCAATGTAGCCAATTTCGCCGCCGGAGACATTGACGGCCATGACGGTGGATTCGCCATCGTAGGCGGCCTTAGCGCGGGCTAGAGCGGCGTCGAAGTCTGCGATGAGCTTGTCGGCTTCAGCCTGCTTGCCGAAGACCTCGCCCAGTACGGTGACCTGGCGCTTGAGCTCTTCGTCAAGGGGCTGACCGTCGCGGGGTTCAAGTTCGAGAATGGCGGCCTGGGGGTTTAGTTCCTTGATGGCGTCGTAGTGCTGGGAGAAGCGCTGACCGTTGACGATCAGGTCGGGCTCTTCAGCAGCGAGCAGTTCAAGGTTAGGCTCGCGGTGGGTTCCGATATCGGTGATAGAGGAGTCGTTCTTGTAGGTCTCGACGGTTGCAGGAATCAGGGTGATGGGGGCTGCCACCAGGTCGACGCCCCAGGACTCGAGAACCTCAAAGGTGCGGTTATCGGTTGCGGCGACCTTCTGAGGGGGAACGGTCACGGTAACCTCACCGTAGTTATCGGTGACGGTAACGGTGCCAGCTGACTGGCTGGCAGAAGCTGAGGTGGACGCGCTGGATTCAGAGGATGCGTCGGTGGTGCCCGCGCCACAGGCGGTGAGCGCCAGTGCTACAACGGAGGTGGCTGCGAGCAGGGAGATACGGTTTGCCTTCACGGGTTTTCCTATATCTGTTCGTGGTGTGTACTTGGTTAGCCTCAACATCTTGTAAGGCTTGACTTACCTAAGATTAGTTAGCCCCACCTTACTTATCAACCCAGAAACCCCTATTACGAAATATTTTTTTAACTTATTTACCGAATTTGACTTCTAATCACCCAGGTCACCTTCTTTCAAACAGCGGACGTCGGCACCCGCGTCCGCCTCTTCCCACGGGTTTTCCCCGCAGGCAGCACAAAGCCCCCGCAAGAACCCAATCAGGGTCTTGCGGGGGCTTGAGCTAGAAAAGTTTTAGAGCCTCACAAGGCAAAAACTTATTCGGCGTCTGCGGTCTCACCCAGGAAGGATGAGAGGTCAACAGCCTTACCGTCGGCGTCCTTAACCTCAGCCTGAGCCAGAACAGCTGCCAGAGCCTTTGAACGGCGAACCTCGCCAACAATCATGCCGGACTGGCCTGAGCCGTCGAGCATCTGAGCGAACTGGTTGGGGTCCATGCCGTACTGCTGGCTCATAGTGATGATGTAATCAATGAGCTCAGCCTGCTCGACAGAAACTTCTTCCTTCTCAGCAATAGCGTCGAGGATGATTTCGTTCTTGAAAGCACGCTCGGTGTTCTCGCGAACCTCTGCGCGGTGCTCTTCGGTGTCGTGGTCATCGTCCTGGCCGGGAGCGTTGAAGTGCTGAGCCAGCTGGTCTTCGATAACCTTCTCGGGAACGGGGATTTCAACCAGTTCAACCAGAGCATCAAGAACCTTGTCGCGTGCTTCTGCACCCTGCTCGGCAACCTTGGAATCAGCAGCCTGCTTCTTCAGGTCTTCCTTCAGTTCAGCAATGGTGTCGAACTCTGAAGCCAGCTGAGCGAAGTCGTCGTCAGCCTCAGGCAGCTCGCGCTCCTTCACAGCGGTGACCTCAACCTTAACGGTTGCTTCTTCACCTGCGTGCTCACCACCGGCAAGCTTGGTGACGAAGGTGGCGTCCTCGCCAGCGGAGAGACCGAGAACAGCCTCGTCCAGACCGTCCAGCATAGTGCCGGAGCCAACCTGGTAGGACAGGTCGTTAGCGGCGTCCACCTCTTCACCGTCAATTTCAGCGGCGATGTTGATGGTCAGGAAGTCTTCGTCAGCTGCGGGGCGGTCAACAGCCTTCAGGGTGCCGAAGCGGCCGCGCAGGGCATCGAGTGCCTTCTGCTCGTCTTCTTCGGTGACCTCTACGCTTGCAACCTCAACCTTGATACCTGAGTAGTCAGGCAGTTCGATTTCGGGGCGGACGGTGACCTCAATGGTCAGCTTCACGTCAGCTTCACGGTTGCCCTCTTCAGGCTTAGAAACGATGTCAAGCTCGGGCTGCGCCAGGGGGGTCAGCTCGTTCTCAGCGAGAGCCTGTGAGTAGTAGCTGTTCAGAGCATCGTTCAGAGCGTTCTCGACAACAAAGTCAAAGCCTGCACGCTGATCGATGAGAGCCTTGGGGGTCTTACCCTTACGGAAACCGGGAACCGAAATCTGGTTAGCCAGTGACTTGTAGGTACGGTCAAGGTAGGTCTTGAACTCAGCGAAGGGAACCTCGACCTCAATCTTTGCGAGGGTCGGGTTGATCTTCTCGACGGCAGTCTTCACGTCCGTTGATCTCCTGATAACTTGATTGGAACCGCCACCCGGAAAAGAGTGGGGCTAGATATAACGTTCTATAGAAAAACCCGCCGTTTCCGGCGGGTCGTTCTATTTCACGTCGGGGTGACAGGATTCGAACCTGCGATCTCCTGCTCCCAAAGCAGGCGCGTTAGCCAAGCTACGCCACACCCCGATTTGCACGGAAGGCACCACCCAGTTTAGCGGTTCTAGCTCCTAAAACCTAACTCACTCCTCGATTACGCCCAGGGCGTGTTGGGAAACGCCGTACTCCACACTGATTTGACAAGGCCCCGTTCGACCAGGTTTACTGGAACACGTCCACAACACTGGGCACCCATTCGGGGATGTAGCTTAATGGTAAAGCCTCAGTCTTCCAAACTGATTACGCGGGTTCGATTCCCGTCATCCCCTCTCACGCGGCTGTAGCTCAATGGTAGAGCGCACGCTTCCCAAGCCTGATACGCGGGTTCGATTCCCGTCAGCCGCTCGCTATCGCTCGGGACTGGCGGAAGTCATTTTCAGCGCAAACTCGCTTCACGGTCACTCTTCGGAGTGACCGTTTTTGTTCCCTAGAAAAAGCGTCGAGCAACGGGAGCTGGAACATCCAAAAGCTCCACTAGGTTGCGCACCTTCACGCTCCCCCGGGGCAACTTCTGACCGCGGCGATGCCGGTTAACCCAGGCAGCCTGCAGGCCCGCCCGAGCCGGGGCGGCGACGTCCGCGATATAGTTATCACCCACGTGCACCGCAAAAGTCGGGTCTACCTCCAGCTGGGCACATACAAACCGGAATAGGTAGGGGTCGGGCTTACTCATGCCCACCCGCTCCGACGAAAACAGGGGCATATCGTGCAGACCAATAGCGTCAAGCTTCTTCTGCTCAGTCAGTTGAGAACCGTTAGAGATCACCGCCACCTGCAGATGCCCAAACCTGCGGCCGAGCTCCTCAAAAAACCGATCAACCTCAGCAAAAGGAGCCCAAGCCTTTCGGGTTTCCTCCTGTAGGGTCGCCAAAAACTTCTGAGCCCGGTCAGCGCTCTGCTGCTCCCCCGTCATCAGGTGCAAGAGACTCGACGTGCGAAACAGGCGATTTTCATCAAAAACCTGCTCTCCTGCCAAATGGCGCTGAAAATCCTCGCGCTGAATATCAGCCCAGGCCTGGAAGTAGCTTTGAGTGTCATCAATCTCCCCCTCAAAGCCAAACTCCCGAACAGCCCGGTTAAAACCCACCGCGGTTGCCGTATCGCTATCGAGCAGGGTGCCATCTAGGTCGAAGAGCACCAGGTTGGCCTGCCCTAGCAAGTATCCGGTATCGCGCATAGTAGCCCTTCGATGTCATGATGGCGTTTAACTCTTCACCAGCATATACGTTGGCCCCTATCATTAGAGGGACACCCCACCGTCAAAGGAGACAGTATGTGCCCCCGCCCCCTTCAAGCGGCTCTTCCCCTCGCCGCAGTGCTTGCCCTGGCTGCCTGTAGCTCTTCCCCAACCGAACAGACTCAGGCCGGCGCTACGTCGTCCGCCTCCGTCACAAGCCACAGTGCTAGCGCCAGCGCTACCCCCTCCCCCACAGTATCCAGCCCCGTGGCTTCTGCCAGCGCTGAGGCTTCAGAGACAGCAGCCGCAGCACCTTCAATCTCACCCGAAACAGTTACCCAAACCACCGCCGCCCCGGTATCTTCAGCCGCTGAGACACCTTCTGCCCAGCCGGCAGCTCCTGCCCCCACCGAAACCCCGGTACAGGCCATCAACCCACCGGTTAACAGCGGAGCGACCACTCTCGTCACCGACCTCGCCCCCTACCAGACCAGCATCGACGGGGTAACCCCCGCCGGCGACGGAAAGGTCTACTTCCAAACAGCGGACGGCGCGGGCTGCGTCATGAGCACAGAGCAGGTGAGCTGCTACCGGGCAGGCTCCCAGGGGCGCATCGGCTACGGTGTGATGTGGCTTGACCCCGGCACGGTACCCCACCAGGACTTCCTCCAGGGCAGCACCCCCGGGTTCGCCCCCTTCTCCTTCGGCACCCAGCTACCTGCCAACCACACGATTACGGTCGGTGAGTTTAGCTGTACTGCAACGCCGGACGGCGCCGCCCGCTGCGATAACGGGGTGCACTGGTTTGCGCTAAGCAACTCCATCAAGGACTTCAGCGGGTAAATAACTCACAGGTCGGCTGCTACCCTAACCTTTGAAACGGCTGTTCTTCCCCTAGGATTGGAATAGACACTCACATTTTTGACCACAAGGTTGATTTCTTCATGGCTTTAGCACCCCTATCTGCTCGATTCATTCCGGTGAGCGCCCTGCTCGCTACCGGCGTCCTAGCACTTGTAGGCTGCGGGAGTAGCCAGACCACCGCTGCCCCCGCTGAAACTGACGTTAGCGCCGCAAGCAGTGCGACCACTGCCCCGTCCGAAAGTAGCACCCCCAGCCCCACCGCTGAGCCAACAACAGAAACTCCCAGCGCAGAACCTTCTGCGGTTGAGACCGCTGCGCAGTCCCCTAGCGCCACGGCCCTGACTCCCCCGGTCAACGACGGCTTTACCATCGACCCAGTTTCTCTGGTGACCACCGATCTTGTCACGGGAACCCCGGTGGCTGACGTTGCAGCTTATAGTTTTGCAGCTGCCGACCAGCCCTCTGTTGTCTTCCAGACCCCGGACCCCCAGATAGCCTGCCTGATGCAGACCTACGGTGTATTTTGCATGACAGATGACTCAAAGAACTGGGTCTTGCAATCGGTATCAATGGGGCCCGGTGATACCCAGCCCCGCACGGTGCAGGCCCGCGGGCGGGCTGCCACACACGACTGGTTCAAGACCAACACGGTACTGCCCGAGGGGCAGTCCATCAGCTGGATGGGCATGACCTGCACAACCACAGGCCCGGTGAGCGTACAGTGCACCGACGGTACCACCGGTTTTAACCTCTCTGACCTGACAGACCGCTAAAACATAGAAACAAGTAGGGCCCCGGTGATACAACCGGGGCCCTACTTTTCTCGTCTGAGCCTACGGCTAGGCTGGTTACCTAGTGCTGGCAGCCCGGGCACCAGTAGAGCTTACGACCGGCAACTTCTTCCATCGCAATAGTTGCCCCGCAGCGGGGGCATGCCTGGCCCTGGCGGTGGTACACGTAGTTAGCGTAATCCGGCCAGGCCTCGGTTTCCGGGATGCCGGACCTGTCGGCGGGCTCAGTGGTGATGATGCGACCTACGCGCACGCCGATTTCCAGTAGGTGCTTGTTATCGTTCCAGAGGGCTTCAAGCTGCTGTCGGCTGCATTCTTTAGCCGGAGTAAAGGGGTCGATACCGGTGCGGTAGAGGGATTCTGCGCGGAAGATATTTCCTACCCCCGAGATAGCCTTCTGGTCCATAAGAACCACACCGATAGGCCGACTGGTCTTGGCTGCCGCAGCGTAGAAGGCGGCCGGGTCGGCGTCCTGGTTCAGGGGGTCGGGGCCCAGTTTTGCGCGCACTTCCCCCACTTCCTTGGAGGTGAGGGTTCGGCAGATGGTGGGGCCCACCAGGTCTGCCCAGCCGTGCTCTGAAACCAGGCGGACGCGGGTGGTTGGCCGGGGTGCAGGAGGTTCAGCTGAGAGTTCGGTACGGTGGTCCTCTTGCTCACCAATTTTACGGGGAGCACCAATCGAGGAGGCCCCTGTAAAGTGCTCGTCTCCGCCGAAGGTGAAGGCACCGTAGATTCCCAGGTGGACGTTGAGGTAGAGATCGTTGGAGAAACGGGCGAAGAGGTGCTTACCGTGGGCGAAAGCCGAGTCGAAGGTATGACCGTCAAGCAGGGCTGCGCCGTCCGCAAATCTTCCCTGGGGGCTGGTGACCGCCAGCTGGGCACCGGCAAATACGTCGGTGAGCTGGCGGGCCAGGCGGTGGATTGAGTGCCCTTCTGGCATTAGTTCTCGTAGCTGTCGATCTGTTTGCCAGCGATAGCGCCGGTCTGCTCATATTCGGCCATCTGACCGATACGGCGGGCGTGGCGCTCTTCGTTGGTCCATTCGGTGGTGAGGAAGACCTTGATGATCTCGAGGGCTTCTTCCTTGGTGTGCTGGCGCCCACCCACTGCAACGACCTGGGCGTTGTTGTGTTCGCGGGCCAGGGCTGCGGTGTCGTGGTTCCAGGCTAGAGCAGCGCGGATGCCTTCAACCTTGTTAGCGGCCATCTGCTCACCGTTGCCGGAGCCACCCAGCACAATGCCCAGGGAGTCAAGTCCCGCTGCGCGGTCTGTGCGGACAGCGAGCGCAGCGTTGATGCAGAAGCTGGGGTAGTCGTCGAGGGCGTCGTATTCAGCGGGGCCGTGGTCGACCATCTCGTAGCCGGCCTCGGTGAGTGCTTCGATGAGGTAGTGGCTAAGTTCTAGGCCTGCGTGGTCGGTTGCGATGTGTACACGCACGGTGTCTCCTTTGGTCGTGGTGGGTGGGGGGCCGGTTGACCGCACTGAAATTTAGTTATGTGAATCACTGGCAAGCACATAGAATTGGGAAGGTATGTGCTGTGTATTGCCCTATATACGATTGTAGGTCACGTGCAGCTCCCCTGTGGTTTGTTTTCTGTGGTTTACAGATGGGCAGGCCTCTAACTTTAGATTTGATTGACAAGGATTCCTCATGCCTGGAATGAATTTGACCCGTGCCGAAGCTGAGAAGAGAGCGTCAGTTATTCAGCGTGTACATTCGTACACGGTTGAGCTTGATCTAACGCGCGGTGAGCGGGTCTTTGGTTCTCGTACCGTGGTGCGCTTTGATGCGGTTGCCGGGAGTGAAACCTTTATCGACGCTATTACCGATACGGTGCACAGTATTGAGCTCAATGGTGAGTCGGTGCCGGTGACCGCTGCTGACGGTGTGCGTATTGCCCTGCCGGCGTTGGCTGAGAGCAATGATCTGGTGATTGATGCCGATATGCTCTACACCAATACTGGCGAGGGTTTGCACCGCTTTGTGGACCCGGTGGACGGCGAGGTTTACCTCTATTCGCAGTTTGAGGTTCCTGATTCCCGCCGTGTTTACCCGGTTTTTGAGCAGCCTGATTTGAAGGCTGAGTTTGAGTTTATTGTGACTGCCCCTGCCCACTGGGTCGTGGTGTCTAATCAGCCTGAGACGTCTGTTGAAGAAGTGGCGGACGGCAAGAAGTGGGCTTTTGCGCCTACCCCGCGTATCTCGTCCTACATCACCGCGATTATTGCCGGCCCCTACGCTAGCGTGCATTCCTCACTCACCAACAGTGAGGGTCGTGAGGTGAAGCTGGGCTGCTACGCCCGTCAGTCCCTGATGGAGTACCTGGATGCCGATGAGGTCTTCCACATCACCCGCCAGGGTTTTGAGTTCTTTGAAGAGCAGTTCTCAACCCCCTATCCCTTTGAGAAGTACGACCAGCTCTTTGTGCCCGAGTTTAACGCCGGTGCTATGGAGAATGCCGGTGCTGTGACCTTCTTGGAGAACTACATCTTCCGTTCTAAGGTGACCGAGGCGATGATTGAGCGCCGAGCTATCACCATTTTGCACGAGTTGGCTCACATGTGGTTCGGCGACCTGGTGACAATGAAGTGGTGGAACGACCTGTGGCTCAACGAGTCTTTCGCTGAGTTCATGTCGACTCTGGCAGCTGCTGAGAACACCCGCTTTGCACCGGAAGCTTGGGCTACCTTCGCAGCTTCAGAGAAGACCTGGGCCTACAACCAGGATCAGCTCTCATCTACCCACCCCATTGTTGCCCCGATCCGTGACCTACAGGATGTTCAGGTCAACTTCGACGGCATCACCTACGCTAAGGGCGCCTCTGTACTGCGTCAGCTGGTGGCATGGGTAGGGCAGGATAACTTTATGGCCGCCCTCAAGGTCTACTTCGAGAAGCATGCCTACGGCAACACCGTGCTCGATGACCTGCTCGATGAGCTAGAGGCGACGAGCGGACGCGACGTGCGCGCCTGGTCTAAGCTCTGGCTGGAGACCGCCGGGGTCAACACCCTGACCACCGAGGTCGAAGAGGCAGAGGACGGCACCATTACCCGCCTGGCCCTGCGCCAGACCTACGCTGAGGGCTTTGAGACCCTGCGCCCCCACCGTCTGGTCATTGGTTTCTACAATCTCGACGGTGAGGTGCTCACCCGCACCGACCGCCTAGAAATCGATGTGGATGGCGAGGTTACCGAGGTTCCCCTGGCCGTTGGCGCCAAGCGCCCCGATTTGATTCTGGTGAACGACGAAGATTTGGCCTACGCCAAGATTCGCCTGGATGAGCGGTCTCGTGCTACCGCCGTTGCCCACCTGGGTGCCATTGACTCATCTGTTGCCCGTGGCGTGGTCTGGGGTTCGCTCTGGGATACCGTGCGTGATGCCGAAATGCCCGCCCGCCAGTTTGTTGAACTGGTTCTGGGTAATATCGGGGCAGAGACTAACTCCACCGCCGTCCGCACCCAGCTTCTCAACCTTGAGAACACCCTACGAGCCTACCTGAACCCCGCCCACGCTGAGGCTGTTCGTGCTGAGGCCGCTGACCGTATCTGGCAGCTGGCTCAGGCAGCTGAAGCCGGTTCTGATAACCAGTTCCAGCTTGTAGGCACCTTCGCCCGCCTGGCCCACACCTCAGACCAGCTCGATGCTGTAGCTGCCCTGCTCGATGGTGCTACCGTTCTAGAAGGTCTGGAGATTGATACCGACCTGCGCTGGAACCTGCTGGGATCTCTGGCTGCGGGCGGACGCGTCACCGCAGCTGAGATCGATGCAGCCCTGGCTGAGGACAACACCTCCAACGGCCAGCAGGCTGCTGCCACCGCTAAGGCTGCTATCCCCACCGCTGAGGCCAAGGCAGAGACCTGGCGGGCTGTGGTGGAGACCGGCGAGCTCTCTAACATCGTGCAGCGCTCTGCTATTCTCGGCTTCTACCGCGGTGCCCCCGAGTTCTCAGAGCCCTATATCGACCGCTATTTCGAGGCTATTGAGGGGGTCTGGCGCGAGCGCTCCCACGAGATTTCAAGCCAGATTATCGGTGGGCTCTTCCCCCGCTTCTACACCCAGGAGGTCCTGGACAAGGCCGAGGCCTACCTGGCTGGCCTGCCCGAGGATGCCGCGGCTCTCAAGCGTCAGGTAGCAGAAGGACGCGACTCCCTGGCTCGCGCGCTGAAGGTTCAGGCCGCAGACCGCTAGGTTCTAGGCCATGAGGTAACTGCAGACGATAAGGGGCGGGAGTAGACTGGTGGGTATGAACTTACCCAACCCAGCCTTCCGCCCCTTATCTGCGCCCGGCGAGGCCAGCGTCCAGACCTCACCCGCGACCGAAGCGGTCGATGAGCGTTCTTTCTACTACCAGGTAGGCGGGCGACCGGTTTTTGAGAAGCTCTGCCGCGAGTTCTACTCCCGTGTAGCAGCTGACCCAGAATTTCGTGCCATGTACCCCGAGGAAGACCTGGGGCCGGCAGAGCGTCGGCTCTTTATGTTCTTGGAGCAGTACTGGGGCGGGCCCAAGACCTACCAGGCAGAGCGCGGCCACCCGCGTCTGCGCATGCGCCACACCCCCTTCTATATCGGCCCCAAAGAACGCGATACCTGGCTGAAGTACATGCGGGAGGCCATGGACACCCTAGAGCTAGCTCCCCTGCACGACGCCGAAATGTGGGCCTACTTTGACCGTGCAGCCCACGCCATGCAGAACCGGGCCCAGTAGCTAAGTTTTAGACTGAGGCAGCCGAGTAAACCAGTACATGCCCTGCCCGGGCCGAGATACGGGCCCAGCGTCCGCTGGTGAAAACCGGCATGGGTTCGGTAGCTCGCGGAGGCAAGAATCCCAGAACCTCCAGGGCGAAGGCAGCCCCGGTGGGCAGGTCAGCGGTAGTGTCTGGGGTTGCCAGCGGGGATGACCAGATACGGGAGCGGACGGTCGCCACCACCGCATGCCCCGGGTTAGCGGGAAGCGCCCCGTCTACAGCGGATATTCCCTCCTGGGCCGCAGCCCGGGCATGATCGGAGAGGTAAAACCCTTTCTTCTCCCAACCACTACGCGGAACGGTTCGCCCAACCCAAGGAGCAGTGACAGTCACCGGAGGCAGGGCCAGGGCAAGCCCTGCCTCTTCGATACGGGCTAGCCGGTCGAGAAGAGCTGCCGCCTCAACCGTAAGATCAACCTCGGCAGGCTGGGCCAGCTTGATAGCGCGCAGACCGATGATAGTTGGGGTTGAATCAAGTAAGGTCTCAGGCGCAAGCACGCACACCGAAATCCCCAACACATCGCCGTTAGCCTGCAAACGAACGGCAGCCTGCGGATCCACTGAACGGGCCCGAGTCAGATAGGTCGCCACATCACGGGCGGTCCTTGCATCGGGTAGGTAAATATAATCGGTGTAGTCAGAGAGCTTGGGCTCGGTCATCTCACAGGCTTCCGGAAATCAAAGGGACGGTCTATTCTCATACCACCCTATCGCAGATGATGAGCTGCATTCCCTGAGATGAGAAAAAGGGGCTACCTGTGAGAGAGTGGAACTATGAGTCACGAAACCCTAGAAAGCCTCTCCCCCACCCAAAAATTACTGGCCATGCTCAACCTAGCCCCAGGTGGCGCGTCCGCCCACGAGCATGTCTTTAGTGCCCTGACCCTCACCAAAGAATCCCCGCGTATCTTCGGCGGTCAAGTACTTGCCCAGGCGATCATGGCAGCTGCCCACACAGTAGAGGGCAAAACCCTACATTCCCTGCACGGCTACTTCCTGAGGCCCGGCGATGTAGAAGGCGATCTTTCCTACGGGGCAGAAGCGCTCAACGATGCTAGATCGTTTTCGACGCGCAGGGTGCAGGCCTACCAGGGTGGGCAACCTATCTTTTCGTGTATCACCTCGTTTCAGGTACCTGCCCAGGGCCCCGACCATAGTTCTGCCATGCCGGAGAATATTCCTGATCCGGAGAGCCTTCCCACAGCTGCTGACCTCCTGGGCCACCTACAGGTACCCATCGCGCAGAAGGTCGCCTACTCCCGCCCCTTCGATGTTCGACACGTTACCGCTCCACTCTATGTGACTCCCGGCGAAGAGAAGCAGCCGACCAATATGGTCTGGTTCAAAACCTTTGAAGCCCTGCCCGATGACCCTGTGCTGCACCAGGCAGCGCTAGCCTATGCCTCCGACTACACCCAGCTTGAGCCGGTACTACGGCAGCACGGTAAAACCTGGCTTGAACCCGGTATGAAGGTAGCCTCACTTGACCACGCGATGTGGTTCCACCGCCCCGCTCGTGCCGATGAGTGGTTGCTGCTGGTTCAGGAGTCTCCCAGCGCCCAGGACTCCCGCGGCCTCTCTGTGGGTAAGGTCTTCACCCGCGACGGTCTGCACGTAGCCACCGTAACCCAAGAAGCCATGATTAGGTTGCCCGAGTACCGCAATCAGTAAACAGGTAAAGAAAATCCCTCCCGCCGGTGAAGGTGGGAGGGATTATTAGCTAGCTCACCGAATTCGCTCCGCTCATAGGTTCACATTCGCTCGCCTCTTGCGTGCTCGCGCGCTCGCACCCGGCTAGCTCATCGCGTCAGCTTGCGGTGATGGAGCATGATTTTCCGAGCGCGCGAGGAACCAAAAATCATGCGGAATCGTTCACCGTACTCAAACTGACTTAGTTCGATTTATCGCGTCAGCTTACGGTGAACGACGCGGTGCGGCTTCGCAGCCTCGGGGCCAAGACGCTCAATCTTGTTCTTCTCGTAGGACTCGAAGTTACCCTCGAACCAGTACCAGTTGTCGGGCTGTTCGTCGGTGCCTTCCCATGCCAGGATGTGGGTGGCTACTCTGTCGAGGAACCAGCGGTCGTGGGAAACCACGACGGCACAGCCGGGGAATTCCAGCAGGGCATTTTCGAGGGAGGTAAGGGTTTCGACGTCCAGGTCGTTGGTCGGTTCGTCGAGCAGGAGCAGGTTGCCGCCCTGCTTGAGGGTCAGGGCCAGGTTGAGGCGGTTGCGCTCACCACCAGAGAGCACGCCTGCCTTCTTCTGCTGGTCGGGGCCCTTGAAGCCGAAGGCTGAGACGTAGGCGCGTGAGGGCATTTCTACCTGGCCTACCTGGATGTAATCCAGACCGTCTGAGACAACCTCCCACAGCGACTTTTCGGGGTCAATGTTGGCGCGGTTCTGGTCAACGTATGAAATTTTGACGGTCTCACCGATCTTCAGGTTGCCGCCGTCGAGGGGTTCAAGGCCAACGATGGTCTTGAAGAGGGTTGACTTACCCACACCGTTGGGGCCGATGACACCGACGATGCCGTTACGAGGCAGGGAGAAGGACAAGCCGTTGATGAGGGAGCGGCCGTCGAAGCCCTTCTGCAGGTTTTCTGCTTCGATAACGACATTACCCAAGCGGGGTCCCGGGGGAATCTGGATTTCTTCGAAGTCTAGCTTGCGAGTCTTCTCAGCCTCAGCAGCCATCTCTTCGTAGCGGGCCAGACGAGCCTTTGACTTAGCCTGACGGCCCTTGGTGTTGGAGCGAACCCACTCGAGTTCTTCTTCCAGACGCTTAGCGAGCTTGGCGTCCTTCTTACCCTGCACTTCGAGACGGGCGCGCTTCTTATCCAGGTAGGTGGAGTAGTTACCCTCGTAGGGGTAGAGGTTACCGCGGTCTACTTCTGCGATCCATTCTGCAACGTGGTCGAGGAAGTAGCGGTCGTGGGTAATGGCGATCACTGCGCCTTCGTAGGACTGCAGGTGCTGTTCCAGCCAGAGGACGGATTCGGCGTCCAGGTGGTTGGTAGGCTCGTCCAGCAGAAGCAGGTCGGGCTTCTGGAGCAGGAGCTTACAGAGCGCTACGCGGCGGCGTTCACCACCGGAGAGGTGGGTAACGGGTGAGTCGCCGGGAGGGCAGCGCAGGGCGTCCATGGCCTGTTCCAGCTGGGAGTCAATGTCCCAAGCGTTAGCGGCGTCGATAGCTTCCTGCAGCTTGCCCATTTCTTCCATGAGCGCGTCGAAGTCAGCATCGGGGTTGGCCATCTCTTCTGAGATTTCGTTGTAGCGAACAATCTTTTCGTAGATTTCGCCGACGCCTTCCTGGACGTTACCCAGGACGGTTTTTTCTTCGTTCAGCGGGGGCTCCTGCATGAGGATGCCCACGGTGTAGCCTTCTGAGAGTCGTGCTTCGCCGTTGGAGGGGGTATCGAGACCCGCCATGATTTTCAGAATGGTTGACTTACCGGCACCGTTGGGGCCGACCATACCGATTTTTGCACCGGGGAAGAACGACATGGATACGTCGTTAAGGATGACTTTGTCGCCTACAGTTTTGCGGGCTTTGGTCATGGTGTAGATAAATTCTGCCATGCATTTAAGCCTACCGGTTGATGTCAAGCTGTTGGGGGTTTAGGGCAGGGCATCTGCCAAGAATCTTGGTGTGAGTTTGCCCTGCCCCGCCCTCTAGCTGGTCAGAGCCTCAACAGCCTCATCGTCTGCTGCCTTATCGGTGAGCCCCTGGTCAGAAACTTGATGGCCATTTTCGGAAGAATGGCTGTACTGGGGTTCTTCTTCAACAGCAGATAGAGAGCTATAGCCGTGGTTGAGTTTTTGTTCCCCGGCTACTTGTTCGTTGAACTTACGGTCGGTCTCATCGACATCCGGTTTCCGATCGGTGACACGGGCAAAATTTGCAAGACCGTAGTTGAGGTCGTGGCCAATGCTGGTGGCGTCTACTTCGATGCTGGTGCCGGGTGAGCCGTCTGCCCGTTCAAACTGTTTGACGCGCAGGCGTCCGGTAACCAGCACCGGGTGCCCTACTTGCAAGCTCCGGGCGCTGTTATACGCCAGGGCTCTAAAGGAGTTGACGGTGTACCAGTTGGTTGTGCCTTCTTTCCAGGTGCCGCTGGTGGCATCGAACCAGCGGGGTGTGGAGGCAATACGGAAATTTGTTACCGGGATATTGCTGTTGGGTAGGAACTTTTGGGTGGGCGCCGTTGCGATAAAGCCTCGGATGGTGACGGTGTCGGTCATGACTCCTCCTTGAGTTGTTGGGTAAACCGGGTGCCTCAAGGGTTACATCAGCAGAGTCTTATGAGCCAGAAAAATGGTGGCTGTGGATAACGTATGCGCTGCTATTGCACGGTGGAGGTTAGAAAATTGGTGTAGCTGTGACGCGAGCAAGAGCTTTCATGACGGTTTTTGTTCACATCCCTGTTGTTTGCCGCTCATATCCTTCTAGGCTCATACCACCTGCCCCGCTAAGGCACCGGGGCGGGCGTCCGCAGCTACCAGCGAGAAGGAGACAGCACAGTGATCGATACATTTGTTCCCGATGAGCCTACCTGGGTGCGAGATGACCGTACCCGCACCTACTTTGAACAGGAATGGCAGAATGTGCCGCGTACAAACGAGGCCCTGTTTGAGCACATCTGCCTACTGGTGTTTCAAAGCGGCCTGTGGTGGTCGACGGTATTAGCAAAACGGGAGGAATTGAACCGGGCCTTACACGATTTTCAACCCGAGCGTTTAGTTGCCATGACTGAGGACGATATCGCTGGTTACCTTGAAGGCGATATCGGAATTAGGAACCAGTCTAAACTCAGGGCCTGCATCAATAATGCGAGAGTGTTGAAAGAGTCCCGGGTAAATCTAGCAGATTTCTTTGCTGAGGCATTTCCAGAGGAATTATTGTTCCCGTGTGCCGAAGCGCTCCCCCGCACCACCGCTGAAACCGATACCCTGGCCCGCGAGTTACGGGCACTCGGGTTTCAACGCTTAGGGCCGGTGGTTGTATGCGCGGTGGCTCAGGCCGCTGGCTATATCAGGTTAGAAACCCACACTCTTAGCCGGCGTGGTCAAAGTAGGCTTGCACTGCCTGGCTAGCTACCTCGTACCCTACCAGCTGGTCCTCGAACCCCTTGCTCAACAGGGCAATGGAGTAGGTAGAGCTTTCGGTTCTGACAACACCAACAGAGTTGATGTGCCATTCGCCAGTATCTTCCTGGGTCCAGCCATTTTTAACCGATACGTCGGTGACGAGTTCTCCCAGTACAGTCTGCCCGTATTGGGAGCCTACGCCCCAGGTTTGTGACCAGTCGAGCGGAACCATTTTTTCGAGAAGGAACTGGGCGTCGGCAGCGTTGACCCATTCAACGGTATCGACGATGGCACGCATGATGCGTACCTGGTCCTCGGCCCAGGTTTGGTTATCGCCCCAGGTTCCGGCAGATCGGGTCTCCGTTACCCCCAGCAATTCATAGGTCTTGTTGAGGGATTCAGCACTAGCCAAGGATTCTCCGTCATCAGATCCAAATCTACGATAAATCTCAATCGTTGCGTTGTTATCGGAGTAGGTTATAGACGCTTCAACGAGGGCTTTTTCATCGTCGGTTAGTTCGCGCTCTTCAAAGGCTGCAAGCCTGAGCAAAGTGAGAGAAATAGGGACTTTGACGATAGAAGCTTCGTAGGTCCACTGGTCACCCTTGTGCAAAAAGAGACTGTCGGTAGCGTGGTTATAGACCGCCAGGCTGAGAGTAATTCCGTGGTCTGCTTCAAGCTGGTCGAGTGCCTGGTTGATGTCTACGTCGTGGGCCTCGTTGGTGTGCTCATCACCGGTGGCGGTGGGCTGTATTTGTTCTTCAGCGGGGCCGCAAGCAACGAGTAGGGTGCTCAGGGCTAGAGTAAGCCCGGTTCCTGCCAGCACTGTTCGGCGGGGCAGGACAGGAGCGGACGCGGGTGCGCCGCTGAGCGTTTCAGGCAGGTTGGCTGTAGACATGCCCTCTAGTGTATTCCGAAAGTATTTGATTTTCCTGTGCGAAAGCCACATTTGGGGTTATAGGCAGAAAAGTGTGTCCCCAACACCCCCACAACCCAATCAACACAAGGCAACCAACCCCACAAGCTAGC